>JBFFEL010000013.1:0-46996 GCA_041558875.1 Anaerolineales bacterium | reverse complement strand
TCCCGTATCTGAAATCGCGGTGCTGTACAGCTCGAGATCTAACCCGGAGGCCTTGTTACCCTCCACGTCCTGGGTGCTGAGGGATACGCGCTTGGTCTGCCCGGCCCCGCAATGCGTGAAGCTGAACCAGCCGATGGCAGTGCGCCATTCTGCACCCGCAGACTGGTCATCATAGTACATGTTGGTGTACCAGAAGACGCAATCATCCAGCGGGTCGATGGACATGTGACTCTGGCGTCCCCAGGGTCCATCATAGATGAAATCATCATCATATTGGGAACCGCTGTAATCAGGGAAAAGACCCATCTGAAAGTCCATTTCATTTGGATATAATGTGCCCACCTGGTCTGTTTTCAGACGTCCCGTGTAGCGGATCTCCGGGAAGAATGTTGTGGCCGGGTCGGTCTTAGCGGTAGAAACGTTGTAACCCAGGGCCATATTGCCAGCACCATCCACCGCCAGGCTGCCGTTCCAGCGATAATCTTCATCCGGTGCGTAAGTCCCCTGCTGGTAGAAGTGGGGTTCGCCAGTTCCCTGGTCAAAACGAATTTCATACCAGCGCAATCCGACCCCGGAATTGCTCTCCACTGGATGGGTTACCCATAAGGCGTCACCATCGACCCCACTGTACTGCAATGGTGATCCCAGACGTTCGCCGTGGGCATCTACCCTTTCTGAAGAACCAGCACCATTGGTGGGGTCAAAACGTTGAGGGATGATGCTGCCTGTGGCCCAAATGCCAGCGGTGTCGGTGTTGATAGTATAGGACGGGTTGAGACTGTTGCCAAAGGATGAAGTCACGGAGTTCCAGTCGACCTCAAATTTCCACAGGTAGAATTTGCCGGGATGAATGGCTGCATAATAGTTGGGTGTACTGGAAGCGGGTGGGAACCCGTTGTAGTTGCTCGGTACCAGGAAGTGGAATCCCATCTGTTCGCTCAGATAATGATCAAAAAACCGCAGCGGGTGGACATCGCTCATCAGGTCCGTCTTATTCAGTGCCCAGACTTTCGCGCCCCGCGGTGTGCGCACCTGCCCGTTATTTTCGATGTCAATCATATCTGTCGCCAGGTAGACGCCGTCCTGCCAGACCCCCATCTTGGGTCCATCCGGAAAGTAGTGCGGGATGCCAGTGTTGGTTTGGATGGCGAAGGAATAAGTTGTTGCGGGTACCGGCAACGGATCATTAAGAGGAGCACTATCTTCTTCCCAGGTTAGCACACAGATGAAATATGGACCAACATCAGTATTTGCAGGATCGTAAGCGACATCAGCCAATATGAAGCGCCCGGAGCCCCAGTCAAAAAGTACATTCGGCTGACCGATATGATTTTCTATAACATCACAGTCAGTCCCTGTCAGTGGAGCGTAGGTATCCCAGAAATCACCAATTGTCGTAGGAAATGCAAGTAAATCTGTACCATCCTTTTCATATATCTGTATCGTGTCGTTCACTGCTTGAACGTAGGATAAGTATCCAGGCGCACCGGATACGTCTGGTACTGCCCCGGGAGCAAATTGATCATTAGGGTGATCGGGTGGGATAGGGAAAAGAGTACGGTATTGTCCCTCAAACACAAGGTCAGGTTCTGGGAGTTGATCTACCGCTAGAGGCTCAACCCCATCTTCTCCCTGTGCTGAAACCAGACCCTGCCCAGAAATTCCGACCGCCAATAATAATAAAATGAATACCAAAAAGAGATTAACAATACGAGCAGCTTTCTTCATTTTGCATCCTCCTACTTAAAAGATTAGATATATTTGTAAATGACTTGCTCGTCCTGGGAATACCTTATAGGCAAATCCTCTCCTTTCTTGATAATCATTTTCCAGAATGTTGGTTACATAATTATCCAAATAGAGTATACAGTCAATGCATACCTCGGCACCCCCATTAATTTTGATGATTATACCTACTGCCCCACTAAATATTAAACACCAAAAATATCATCAAGTTCTTATTTTCTAATGATGACTCAAAGTTTTTATAAAGGCAATTTTAATTATAGATGAATTTCCCATGAGATCAAATTAATATACTAACTGGATGGGCAAATCAAAATGCCGGAGAAACCAACAAATGATTTGAAATTGAACCTTAAATCCGATTTCATTTCCTGGCACCATTTTTGCACTCTTTGATTATTGCAAATTGTATCTGCTGTCTGTTAACGAATAGATGAGAAATTCTCACAGTTGGAGTTTTTTCAGGATAGAATACCCTGAATGGTGCGTAACATTATCACGCCAGGAAAAATAATTTTATCTGGGTTGGTCTTGATTGGCCTGCTCTTTGTTGCGGTCTTAGTGATTTCAGTTGAAGACAGCCTCTGGGTTCCTCCGAGCAGTGAATTTAACCAGATCGAAGCACCTGAATCTGGCGGACAAGTCCCGGTTTTACCCACTGCTACCCAAACCCAGCAGTTACCGATCGTAATCCCCACCCCTAATTCCCCCCGGCAATTACCCCCTCTGCGCTCAGAAGAAGTGATGTATACAGTTCAACCACACGATTCGCTGCATACGATCGCCCAACGGTATTTTGTCAGCGTGGAGATGATCCTTGAAGCGAACGAAATCAGCAATCCGGATTACCTGGAGATCAGCCAGGTACTCACCATTCCACCCCCTGAACCGCAGGGCACCGCACCGGGCTTTAAAATTATCCCTGACTCGGAGCTGGTTTACAGCCCGGGAAACGTGGATTTTCGCCTGGCGGAATTTGTCCACCAGCAGGGTGGTTACCTGTCCGGCTATAAGGAAGAAGTTGATGAACGCCAGCTGAGTGGGGTGAAGATTGTCCAACGAGTGGCGGAAGAGTTCTCGGTCAATCCAAGGTTATTGATGGCGGTCTTGGAGTATCAAAGCGGTTGGGTGACTGAAGAAGAGCCAGATGAATCGACTTTAGAATACCCAATTGGTCTTCCTGTTGAATGGAGGAAAGGCCTTTACCATCAGCTGGCATGGGCGGCAGACAACCTCAACCGGGGGTATTACCTGTGGCGGGTGAATGGGCTGGCGATCTGGATCCTGTCTGAGGGCAGCATTTTTAACATTGACCCATCCATCAATGCTGGTACGGCTGGAGTGCAGCACTTCTTCTCCCAATTGCTGGATGGTGAGGAATGGGAACGCGCGGTGAACCAGGAAGGCGTATTTGCCACCTATAACAAGTTTTTTGGATATCCATTTCATAAGAGCTTTGAACCAATTTTGCCGCCCGGTCTCGATCAACCTGTGATGCAGCTGCCCTTTGAAATCGGGGATACCTGGTCATTTACCGGCGGCCCACATGGTGGATGGGGGAGTGGTTCAGCCTGGGCGGCTGTTGACTTTGCCCCACCCGGGGAAGCACTGGGGTGTGTAGACAATGATGCCTGGATCGTTGCCTTGGCTGACGGGGTAATCCTGCGCGCGGAAAACGGGGCAGTTGTGCAAGATTTAGATAATGATGGCTTAGAACAAACCGGTTGGACGGTATTATATATGCATGTGGCGACGCACGACCGGGTTCGAGCAGGTTCATTCGTACCGGCCGGGGGACGCATCGGTCATCCTTCTTGTGAAGGGGGTGTTTCCTCAGGTACCCACGTACATGTAGCTCGCCGTTATAATGGAGAGTGGATTCCTGCTGATCAAGAAGTGCCATTCGTTATGGATGGCTGGACGACGGTGGGACTTGGTTATGAGTATGATGGCCTCCTGCAGAAAGACGGACTGACAGTAGAAGCCTGGGATGGTCGAGATTCAATAAATGAGATCCAACGCTGATCGCCCGGACAGAAGATGGTTGAAATTGATCCCCTGGCTGGGATTATTCCTGGCAGGGGTTAGTTTAGCCTGTTCGCTCTCACCCCGCTCATCATCTGAACCAGTATTTATGGCTCCTGGTGGGGAAAACTACCCAACCGCCACACCAGCAGCAGTCTCTTCAATCGGTGGGGGATTGGCGCCAACTGCTGAGATCGATCTTACAGATGTGACTGTTCCAGAATCGACCGAAGTACCAGTTGTCCAGGATCCAGATGTGGCACCAGCTCCAACTGTAACACCCACTGAGGAGATTATTAACACCACCCCCATTTTGTATTACACGCAAGCTGGGGATACACTGCCGCTCGTTGCGATCAGGTTTGGTGTCCAGCCGGAGGAGATTTCTTCTCCTGAGGAAATTCCACCTCAATCGCTTTTCAATCCAGGCCAGGTGCTGGTCATCCCGAATCGTCTCGCCAATACTACCTCTTCGCAGCACATTATGCCAGATAGTGAAGTTGTATACTCGCCATCTGCGCTTGATTTTGATGTCAAGAGTTTCGTTGACCAATCCGGAGGATATTTGAGCGGGTACAGCCAGTACCTGGCTACGACTGGGATTACAACTGGGGCGGAAGTTATCCAACGCGTGGCCACTGAAAACTCGATCAACCCTCGTTTGCTGTTAGCCCTGCTTGAGTACCAGAGTGGTTGGGTGTATGGTTCAGAGCCTGGCGGATCGCTTGAATACCCATTAGGGAGGGAAGTTAAGCGTGACGAAGGCTTGTATAAGCAGCTGGCCTGGGCAGTTAACCAATTATCGATCGGGTACTATGGCTGGCGGGAAGGAAGACTGACCGAGATCAAGTTCAATGATGGCGTCACCGCCCGGCTTGCTCCGGATTTAAACTCTGGAACAGCTGCTTTGCAGTATTATTTCGCCCAATTTTACGATAGCGAGAGATGGCTCGCTGCTCTGGATATGGAAAATGGGTTCCCTGCTCTTTATGAAGCCATGTTTGGCAGTCCCTGGGTACGCGCCTTGAGCGTGGAACCGCTTTACCCGCCGGATCTGGTCCAACCTCCGTTAATCTTACCCTTTATGGTCGACCAGATATGGAGCTACTCCGGTGGGCCGCACGGTGCCTGGGAGAGGGATGGTGCCTGGGCTGCAGTCGATTTTGCTCCGGGCAGCCTGGTGCCGGGCTGTTTTGATACCGACGTTTACACCGTGGCTGCCGCACCTGGCCTGGTCGTCCGATCGGATGATGGTGTCGTCACGATCGATCTCGATGGAGATGGTCGCGAACAAACTGGATGGGTGTTGCTTTACCTGCATCTCGCCGAAAAGGGGCGCGTGCCAGCCGGCACCTGGGTCGAGCGAGGGGATTTATTGGGTCATCCATCCTGTGAAGGTGGATTTTCCACCGGCACCCATCTCCATTTTGCGAGGAAATATAACGGCGAGTGGATCATGGCCGATGGTCCACTGCCCTTTGTGCTCAGCGGGTGGACCGTCCACGCTGGGGATAAAGCTTATGAGGGTACTTTAATCCGCGGTGAACGCACCATCCCCGCCAATCCGCTCAGCCCCTTCGAATCTAGGATTATCCGTCGAACTACAGATCCCTAGTTTGATGTATTCCCAATCAAAAAAAACCCGAATTATAGATGGACAGAATTATTGGGTGAATCTGCACCCGGTATTTCATAGATTAATTGTCCTGGTGGTTATCCTGGTCATTTGCCTTGGCAGCTATTCGAGTGCCTTTGCGCTGGAAAATCGACATAGGGCTGGCCTATCTGGTGCTGATCAAAGTGGGATTGGAGATGATCAAGGTTCTCCTTCCCAGCAGGAAGCGTGGATTTACTATTCTCAATCTGGGGATACCCTCGAGAGGATCGCAGCCCGGTTCCAGGTGCTCCCGCTGGATATACACACCCCTGAACCGATCAGGTCAGGTCAGCTCATCGATCCGGGAACAAGACTGGTCATCCCCAGACCTGAACTGGCATTTAACAGCCTAGGGTGGGTTCTGCATGATCACGAAGTGGTTTATTCCCCAGGTGCAATTGGATTCGATATCCGGGAATACGTTTCACAAGCTGGTGGGTTCTTGAGCACTCACCAGGAATACATGCGCAGCACGGGGGAAACCAGCGGGGCGGAGATCGTAGAGCGCGTCGCAATCGAGAATTCTTTCCACCCACGGTTGTTATTAGCAATCTTGGAATATCAGTGCGGTTGTGTATTGGGAACTCTGGGCGAGGGTAAAGATCCCGACTACCTGGTGGGGGTATTCGAACCATCCAGGAAGGGCCTTTACCGGCAGTTAGGCTGGGTGGCCAACCAGCTGTCGCTTGGTTATTACGGTTGGCGGGGGGGTCTCCTCACTGAATTAACCTTCGATGATGGACTGCGAATGGCGCTTTCCCCGGATTTAAATGCCGGAAGTGTCGCCATCCTGTATCTCCTCTCACGCCTGGAGGATCAGAGCCATTGGATTAAAGATATGGATCCTGGCAAGGATTTCATGAAGGTTTACGATGACATGTATGGCGACGAAGGAATTGGGGAACGATTTATGGGACCTATTTTTCCCCCTGATCTGACCCAACCCGATATGATTTTGCCCTTCCAACAAGACCGTGAGTGGGGCTTCACCAGTGGTCCACATCCAGCCTGGGAGACAGATGGCGTCCTGGCTGCCCTGGATTTTGCACCGGCAAGTGAGGGTTTCGGCTGCCAGCCGTCCCAGGCCTGGGTTGTAGCAGTTGCAGATGGCCTGGTCGTCCGATCGGAGCATGGGGCGGTTGTATTGGATCTGGATGGTGATGGATTCGAGCAGACGGGCTGGGCGGTGCTCTATATGCATATTGAAGATCGCCAGCGATCACCCGAAGATACATATCTTCGCCGCGGAGAACCGGTAGGGCATCCATCTTGTGAAGGTGGGCCCGCTGATGGTACCCATGTGCACATCGCCCGTAAATATAATGGAGAGTGGATCGCGGCTGATGGCCCACTGCCCTTTGTGATGAGCGGTTGGGTGGCTCAGGCCGGATACCGTCCATATGAGGGCAGCTTATCACGAGGCGATCGGTTCGTGGTGGCGAATTCGCTTTCGCCTTCACAGGCATTCATCAGCCTGGCGGCGGAGGATTTAATGATCAATACCAGGGATTCTCGCGACCTTTGGCCAGGAGAATAGTCACAGATTCAGACGACATCACCCATTTTTCCCTGCAAGCAACATAAATATCTGCTAATAATTGGTTTGCCTCCATCCTGGACTGTGGTTTAATGTGACCCAATGATGCGAATTTTTAGATACCTACCAGGTACCAGATTGCCAACCTGGACCTGGGTCATTCTGCTGGGACTGTTCGGTGGATTATTTTCAGCCTGCCAAACACAATCTGAATCCTCCGCGTTGGCTGGCCCAATTGAACAAAATGTGCCTGAGAGCGAAGAGTCCCTCGGTGCTGATTTAGAGATCACCCCACTTCCAACCCGTCCAGCCTACTCACCTGGAGAACTGGTTGACTATGTCGTGCAGACTGGCGATACGCTGCCAGCTCTGGTAAGTCACTTTAATACCAGCCTCGAGGAGCTGCGGGAGGCGAATCCCATCATTCCACAAGATGCGACAACCTTGCCGCCAGGGATGCCGATGCAGATCCCCATCTATTATGCTCCCTTGTGGGGCACCTCCTATCAAATCCTGCCTGATAGTCACTTTGTCAATGGGCCCGCACAGGTGAATTTTAGCAGTCAAGATTTTCTGAAGGATAAGCCAGGCTGGTTGCGAGATTATGTTGAATACGCCTCAGGAGAAAACCGCAGCAGTGCTGAAATTGTCGATCTTGTGGCGGGTAATTTCAGTGTTAGCCCAAGATTGCTTTTGGCTCTTATAGAGTACCAGGCTGGAGGAATATCACAGCCTGCTCCAATAGGCGGGATCGGTGATTATGTTCTGGGAAACATCGATCGAAAGCACCGTGGTTTGTACCTGCAACTGGTCTGGGCAGCCAACACGCTGAATAATGGTTTTTATGCCTGGCGGAAAGGTGACCTGGAGTCGATCACTCTTCTGGATGGGACTTTGGAGCGCCCGGACCCCTGGCAAAATGCTGGTACAGTGGCACTGCATTACTATTTCTCGCTGCTATACCCCCCAGAAGAGTTCAGCCATGCTGTTGGGGGTAATGGTCTTGCAGCAATATATAAGGACCTATTTGGGGATGCATGGCAAAATAACGAGCCCCACATCCCAGGCAGCCTGACCCAACCGGAATTTGTTCTGCCTTTCGAGCCCGGAGAGACCTGGGCATTAACTGGTGGACCGCACACTGGATGGGGGACCGGATCTCCGTTCGCAGCCCTTGATTTCGCACCGCCAACGGTGAAAGGCGGCTGTGTGCCCTCTAATGAGTGGGTCACTGCGGTTGCTCCAGGGACAGTTGTGCGCTCCGAACCTGGAATTGTCGTCCTGGATTTGGACGGGGATGACGATGACCGGACCGGGTGGGCGATTTTTCACCTTCACGTGGCCACGGAAGATCGAGTACCAATCGGAACTCGGTTGGAGGTCGGTGGCAAGATCGGACATCCTTCCTGCGAGGGGGGGACCAGCACGGGAACACATGTCCACGTTGCCCGCAAATACAATGGTGAGTGGATCCTGGCAGAAGGACCCCTGGCCTTTAACCTGGAAGGTTGGGTGGCGAAAAATGGAGCTGCTCCTTATCTGGGAACGTTGACCAGATTTTCGAAAATAGTTACCGCCTGTGAATGTTCTGATAGCCAAAGTTTCATCACCCCAGAGGAAAGAGAATGATGGTTTAAGACCATTTGATCACCTTTTGTAATAAATCTGGGGGAAAAATCAATAAAATTAAACATATATTTGAAATATTTGAATATACCCCTTGACAATTCGTAAAAATTGTATATAATATTTATGATTTTGATGACAGCGATTGGATTTTTTATAGAGGATGCCATGATTCCTAAATTTGATTTCTTGACCCATCAATCCCAACAAATGATTTCCCAACACCAGAACAATATGAAGATTGATAAATACCGAACTCAAGAGCCAGGTCTACGTGGAAGAATGATTGACCTTTTAGGGGATGTGATGATCTCAGGGGGTATGTGGTTGAAAAAATCTTCCAAACCACAAAGTGACGATTGAACAGAGGCTTTCTATTCTTAGCCCTAAAAAAAGGAAATTTTCAATGCAAACTTTACCGAATAAATGTCCCATCTGCAATGGTGAGATCGTTGTGACCCGATTACAGTGCCAGGATTGCGACAGCACGATTGAAGGCCGCTTCATTCACGGCACATTCGAATCATTGACCCCCGAACAGCTTGGTTTTGTTGAGACCTTCATCCGTTGTGAGGGAAAAATAAGCCGCATGGAAGACGAGATCGGTTTATCCTACCCAACCATCCGCAACCGGCTCCACGAGATAATACGCGCTTTGGGGTATGAACCCGGAGGGGAGGAGCCGGGGATGAGTGATGATGAGCGGCGGCAAATCCTGGATGACCTGGAACAGGGCAAGATTACCTATGAAGATGCAATGGCCATGCTGAAAGAAGGGGAGGAATAATTCGATGGACGTCAGATCTGTACAAACGGGTGAAACGCCGAAAATAAAGCTGCAGGTTTCAGGAAATTTATCCGTTAAGGGTTGGGAAAAGCTTGAGGTGGTTGCAAAAAGTCCATCACCAGATAACCTGGTAGTGAATGTTGAGGACGATGAGATCAGTGTTAACTGCACCAGCAATTGCAGTCTGCGCGTTCCTTATGGGACAGTTTTTCAAGACAGTCAAATCTCTGGTGATGCCGTTTTCAAATCTCTAGAGGGAGAAATTAATATTTCAAAATTGTCTGGAAATCTCTCCCTGCGCAGCGTTGAGAGCATTAAAGCGGGCACAGTTAATGGAAATATATCTGCCAAGAATGTTGATGGCAGCATCACAGTGGAAAAATGCCAGGGAAATGTCTCGGTTCGTGATATCCAAGGGAACTTGATGATTGTGGAGAGTATCCCAGGAAATTTAACCTTGAAGGAGATAGATGGTAACGCCAAAGCAACTGCGCGCGGCAATATAAGTGTAGAGCTGGATCCTTCACCAGAAAGCAGCTACGACTTCCAGTCAAAGGGGAATCTGGTTTGCCGTTTACCGGCTGATGCTAGTGTAGCGGTGAAAATATTGCATGGTGCAAGGATAAGCATGAAGATCCCTGGAATCGAGGTGCCGGCCAAGATCGATGCACCTTTCGATATAGTCTTAGGTGAGGGGGATGCTAATTTGACTCTTGACGCATCTGGAAATATCAGCCTTGCCAGCCGTCCACCGGATTGGGACATGGGTGAATTTGAGGTTGAAATGAGTGAAGATTTCGACCAGATGGCAGATGATCTCAATGAGCAAATATCCGCCCAAATCGAAGCCCAGATGGAGATGATGGAAGAAGAATTGGAGCACCAGTTAGATACCTTGTCTTTTTCTTTAGAGAAAACTGCCCTGAGCGCGGAGCAGGCCGAAAGGATAGCTGAACGGGCCAGGCAAGCCAGCGAAAGGGCCAATCGACGGGCGAAGGAAAAGATCAGGCGGTCACAGGAGAAGATGCAGCGCAAACTTGAGGCTGCCCAGCGCCGGGCTGAGCGAAAAGCGCGCGCGGCTGAACGTGCTGCTCGCGATCGCAGGCGACGACCAGAACCACCAGAACGTCCGATTAAACCAAGTTCGGAGCCGGTTTCTGATGAGGAACGAATGATGATTTTACAAATGCTCGAACAAGGAAAAGTTACTCCAGAAGAGGCTGAACAATTGCTGGCAGCCTTGGAAGGAAAGATTTGGTGAAGGGAATGCGATGAGCGAGAAAAGTGAGCGAATCCAGATATTGGAAATGATAGAGAATGGTGTGATTACTGCTGCTGAGGGTGCTCGCCTGCTTCAAGCCCTCGACAAAGACGATCGCTTAGAGGAAATGCTGGAAGAGGGCACGGGATATTCCAATGTCTTCGAAGAGCTTAGCGATGATTCGGTACCACCGACGGATGGTGGGAATTCAGGAGCAGTGAGTGGGGAGGTGCTGGAAGATGTATTTCAACCAGAGATAGAAAAATGGAGGCGCTGGTGGATGATCCCATTGTGGATCGGAGTTGGGATCACGATCATTGGTAGTTTATTGATGTTCTGGGCGTATCAATCCTCCGGATTTGGTTTTTGGTTTGTCTGTTCCTGGGTGCCTTTATTGCTGGGTGTCGGTGTGATGGCAATGGCCTGGGCGAGCCGGTCAGCTCGGTGGCTTCACTTGCGGGTGCAGCAGGAACCAGGTGAATGGCCCAGGACCATCGCTTTCAGTTTCCCGCTTCCCCTGCGCTTTGCAGGCTGGGTCCTGCGAACCTTTGGCTATTTCATTCCTAAAGTGAATGATGTGGATATCGATTTCGATGAAATGATCCAGGTTCTCGAGACCAGTACCAATTCTGATACGCCATTATATGTCGAAGTTGATGAAGGCGATGGTGGTGAGACTGTGCAGATTTATATTGGATGATCTGAGGAGGATTAAAAATGACAACAACAGAAGAACGGATGAAAATATTAAACATGATTAGAGAAGGCAAAATCAGCGCTGAAGAAGGTGCGAAACTTTTAGCAGCCCTCGGTGACAGCCAGAAAGCTGCCCGCACCCGGGCGGTGAAATCACAAGGCGAACCACGCTGGTTTCGGGTACGAGTGACCGACCTGTATAATGGCAAAACCAAAGTGAGTGTCAATATTCCTATTGGTTTGATGGAATGGGGTATGCAGATTGGAGCTCAATTTGCCCCGGAAGTTGGAGACCTCGATTTCGAGCAATTGAAAGAAATGCTTCAATCTGGTGTCGAGGGTAAAGTTGTTGATGTAATTGATGAGGAAGATGGAGAGCACGTCGAGATCTTCATTGAATGAGCCTGGAGATTACAAATGAGCATAAAAACGATTGAAGAGACCTTCAGCTGTCCGGAATCCCCACACCTTAGCCTGTCAAATATCCGTGGTTCGGTAAATATCCAGCCTGGGGAACCTGATGAGATATCGGTGATTGCGCACAAGCATATCAATACGGGTGACGAGGAAAACACGCATATCGAGTTATCCCAAACCAACGACGGTAGGGTTAAGGTCCGCACGCGCTATAACCACAAAGGGTGGCGATTTTTCAGAAAATGGGTGCCATGCAAAGTGGATTATGTAATACAGGTGCCGCAGGAATGTACACTCAAAATTCGGGGTGTGAGCAATTCTACCAGCATTGAGGGCATCATGGGAATCCATGACATAACCTCGGTTAGCGGTGAACTGGAACTGCTCTCGCTGGGTGGGGAAGTAAAAATTAAGACGGTCAGTGGAGATGTGCACGGCAAGAAAATATCCGGTCCAGTCCGGCTGGATTCAGTCTCTGGAGATATCAAGTTAAGAGATAGTGATATCCCAAGTTTAACTGGGAAGACCGTCAGCGGCGATTTGTTCGTAGAATTTCCCTTGGGAGATGGTCCCTATGATTTCAATTCGGTCTCGGGTGATATCAAATTGAATCTAACTAGTGTACGCGGAATGACTGTGATTTCCTCCAGTTTATCGGGTGATATCAGGAGTTCATTGACCGCTACCCAATCGCGACATTCACGAAAAGACCATTCCTTAGAAATTGAAGGTGGTGGGGTTGAAATCCAGCATAGCAGTGTCTCTGGGGATATAATCCTATTGGGTGAGAATAATGTTACACCTCCTGCTGAGCAGGAGATTTTGACGGAGGAAGAACCTGCGCCTTCTCGAGGGGAGATTTTAGATCGGATAAATCGGGGAGAACTGAGCGTTGACCAGGCAGTAGAAATACTGGGGAGTGATACTGCAGGATAAGAACATTCTCTCAATATTTAAGGAAATAATGAATGAAAGTATGTCGGGGCAAAAGCGCTGGGTTTCTTTAACTATGTCTGCAGGAACCTATATCGATTAGCAGACCAACTCTTGCATGGTAGATGTCGAGATTTTCTATCCAGAGCCTGTCCAGCACATAGCATTTACAAGTTTTACTCTAATGTGGATAACATGTTCATTCCAGTTATTAATCGTCATGCCAAGACAAAGGCGATGTTTGGACAGGCGTATAGTGTGCCGCCTGGTAGATCATTGCACATTGATTCAACAGAATAAATAAAGTCCTTTTTGAAAACAAGGATCTCTGCCCGGAAATAATTATCAGTAGAAATTGATCTTCCTGATTGAGCCGAGTGTTGAAGAGAGATTTTGAACTAAGAACAATCCACAATTATGCAATCCGATCGAAATCCTGAGCGCGCAGGTAAACCCATGCGCGCTCTAATTAATCCTCGTGAACATAACATCAATAGATCCAGTAAAATAAACAGTCTTGATTGAACAGTAGTTATTAGGAAGACATCCATATGCAAAATAATCGCCCCACCGGAATGTTAGCCTTCACAATCGTCTGGATCGGCCAGGCCGTATCACTGCTCGGTACGAGTATGTCTGCCTTCGCCTATACAATCTGGGCATATGAGCTGACTGGAAAGGCGACGGCACTGGCACTGGCAGGCTTTTTTTATGTAACACCACTGCTGATCTTCAGCCCTATCGCAGGTGCATTGGTTGATCGTTCGAACAGAAAATTGATGATGATGCTGAGCGACCTTGGTTCTGGGATCGCGACCATCGGTATGTTGATCCTATTTTTAACCGGGCAGCTGCAGCTCTGGCATTTGTTTGCAGCAAATGTCATTATGGGGATCTTTCAAACCTTCCAATGGCCGGCCTACTCAGCGGCCATCACCATGATTGTGCCCAAGCAGCACTACGCCCGGGCGCATGCGATGAATGACTTAGCTGGCAATACCTCGGGCATCTTTGCCCCTCTTCTTGCGGGAGCTTTACTGCCATTTATCGGTTTAGGTGGCATATTAACCATTGATATCATCACCTTCCTGGTAGCGATTGGGGCATTATTAATCGTTGTGATACCACAGCCTGAAGTTACCGATGAAGGTCTTGAAAGCCGGGGGAGCATCTGGAAGGAATCGGCTTATGGCTTCCGCTATATCTTCAAGCGACCGAGTTTACTTGGCTTGCAAACCATCTTCATGATCGGCAATTTCTTTGCGACCATGGCCTATACATTGTTGGCGCCCATGATCCTGGCTCGCACTGACAGCAATGCGCTAATCTTCGGCAGCGTGCAAACGGCGGGAGCTGTTGGCGGAGTTGCCGGCGGCTTAATCATGAGCGCCTGGGGTGGGACTAAGAAAAAAATTCACGGTGTGCTGGTTGGATGGGCACTTGCTGGATTGTTCGGAACGACATTAATCGGTGTTGGAAATGGTCTCCCGATGTGGGCATTGGGCGCTTTCATCGGGGCAGTTACCATCCCATTGATTAACAGCTCAAATCAAGCCATCTGGCAGGTGAAGGTTGCTGCGGATTTGCAGGGAAGAGTGTTCGCCACCCGCAGGTTGATCGCTTGGTTTGTGACCCCGATCGCCACCCTTATCGTGGGACCGCTGGCGGATCTGGTCTTCGAACCGGCGATGAGTGAGCCGAGTTTCCTTTCGGTAAATTTTGGTTGGCTGGTTGGTGTTGGTGCTGGTGCCGGCATGGCGTTGATCATCGTATTTTGTGGATTGGCGATGACCGGTGTAGGGCTTGGGGGTTATGGCGTGAGAGTCGTCCGCGATGTGGAAAGCATCCTGCCAGATCACGAAGTGGTTGTCGAACCTGGCGGAGATTTGCGGGAGCAGCTGCAAGATCTATTGGAGAAGCGCCAGGATTTGATCACCCAACCGGTGACGATAGAACGTGACCAGGAATTGAAGAGGATCAGTTTGGAACTGCGCAAGCTTGGACGTCGCTAGGCAGGAGATTCTCAGAAACAATCGAATCTAGTCTTTGAAATTATTGGTTTGTGAACAATCTTGGGACGTTGAGTCAACTCTTCGACTGCCGATATTTCCCACTCGAGATCATTTCGCGTTCGCCATTATCATGCGCTTCGAAAATCTGGTATTCAAGTTCTATCGGTACAACCTGGCCCAACATAGCTTGAGCAGGGCAGTAGCGCTCAGCTGAGAGCATTATGGCTCGTTTAACCGCATTTTCATCCACTGAGTGCCCGGTTACTTGATAATCGATCTTGATATGAGTGAAAACGCGGGGATGTTCTGCTGATCGTTCTGCATGGACATCAACCTGGAAATCTTCCACTCTCTGGCGTTTCTTTAACAAGATTGAAATGGTGTCCATTGCGGTACATCCAGCTAACCCGGTGGCAATCAACTCCATTGGCCGGAAACCATCGTTATCTCCACCAACTTGATGGCTTCCCCCCAATGGGACAGAGAATCCAGTATCTGCAGTTCCGGTGAAGGTTAATTTCTGGTGCCATTTAACGGTGGCGTTCATAATCAGTCCTTAAGAATGGGGGTGATGTTTTCTTCCAGCGAAGCGTAAGTGACCGCTCCGCTCCATACCAAAACCACCTGGCCGCTCTTATCAATCAGGTATGAGCTGGGCAGGTAGTTGTTGCGAAAGCTGTTCAGTGCAGAGCTGCTCGGATCGAGCCACACAGGAAAAGTTAAACCATAGCGATTGACAAAATCTGCAACCATATCAGGAGGATCTCCAGCGTCGATGGCGATAATAACAAATCCTTCGTGTTGGTGATCGCGGAAATAAGCATCAAGAATAGGCATTTCCTGGCGGCAGGGAGGGCACCAGGTCGCCCAATTATTGACCAGCACCACCTGCCCCCGGTATTTGTTCAGAGATACTCGCTCCCCAAAGATATCCCTCAACTGGATATCAGGAGCTGGATAGTTTACTTTTGCAGGTGAGACGCCCCGTGAGTCAACCTGGATGGAACTTGGGATCAGTGAGGGAATTAGAATCATGGCTGCCAGACCAAAGATCAGCAATCCGCCACCAATCATGGCCATGGCTAATATTCTCAGTTTTTTAGATTGTTTTCTGCTTGATTGGTCAGTTGGCATTAGTTGAGCGTAGGATCTCCGCCAGCAATTGCTGCTCTGGAACCGCGCCGACAAGATGGCCGGCGCCATCATTGATCGTGGTTTGTGGGACTCCGCTGACGCCGTGCTTACTCGAGAGCTCGGGGAATTCCATTGCTTCTACCATTTCTGCCTGAACCATTGGACTTTCCATAGCCATTTGGTGGGCGAGGATGACGGCTGGTGGGCAGTAAGGGCAGGTTGGGGTTACGAATACCTGCAGAGAGACTGGCTCGGTTAAATTCGACAAAAATTCCCGGGTCTGATCGCTCAATCTGGAATCACGTCCAGAAACCAGGATAATATCCTGGATCAACGATGAAAACTCATGCCCTGAGGGAACTCCAGCATAACGGACGCCGAAATCAACTAACTGATCACCTTCACGTCCGGTGATCACCAGGCCCGGAGTTTTATCAACATTGAACTTGGCAGCGTCGTCTGCGTTGACATCAACATCATAGACTGTCAGGAACAGCTTGTCTGATAAATTTGTAACCTCTTCGATCAGCTGCAAAGTCTGATCGCAGTACTCACAACCTTCCTGGCGTCCGAAAAATAATACTTCTACTTCTTGATCCAACTGCTTGAAGGCTTCCTTCACTTGGTTTGAAATCTCTGTATTGAGCAGTGCTTCCACGAATTTATTCTCCTAAATAATCGTTAAATTTGACTACCCCACCGGGGTAGGTTTGACTCGCTATCAGGTAAAGCATCCTCCGATTGTGTACCTACATTCTTCGCATTCCAGATTCAGCAGGCCGTTATAATCCAAGCGTCCATGCTGACAGGAGGGACACAAGTCGCCAGATCGAAATCCGGTTGAGATTACCTGCTCGTTATCCTGTTTAATGCTCATTTTCAGGACGAAAGGCAGGTCTCCGGATTTGGTTTTGGGCATTTCCACAATAATTTAGATGCAGGAAAGTCAGGATGGTTACAATTTCAGATATTCATCCAGATCAAGGCTGTGGTAGAGCCTCTCGCGGACATCATCTGGGACAGTTGCAGGATCGGCAGATGTTCGGTATAGGGAGACAGTTTTACTCAGTGTGTCCACGACTATGCGGCAGTTCTCGCAATCTTTCATGTGCAGCTCTATCTCGTCGCAGAGCTCCTGTTGTAAATCCCCATCAACATAGTCCGAAAGGGAGTTCAATAATTGACGACATTCTTCATGCCTGTGCATAGCCTATTCCTTTTCTACCAGCTGGCCAAAGTACTCGGTAAGGTCTTCTCGCAGGCGTAAACGAGCCCGTGAGAGACGTGTTTTAACCGCCATTTCGCTGATATCAAGCACCTGGGCGGTTTCCCTGGTTGATAACCCTTCAATATCCCTTAGGATAAAGACCACGCGCAGGTTTGCTGGTAATCGCGCCGCGGCTTCGTCCAGGCGAGCTCTTCCCTCAGCGGTGAGAAACTCCTCTTCAGGGAGACAGCACCAATCCACAATTTGCAACGGTTCCTGGGGTTCGGATTCATGCGCCACTGGATTTTCGAAGGAGATTGCCTCAGGGCGTTTACGGCGTAAGGACATCAATGCTTCGTTGGTACCTATCCGGTAGAGCCAGGTGGATATATTCGAACGCCCATCAAATTTCCCGATATTTCGATAAGCTTTGATAAACGTCTCCTGGAGGATGTCTTCTGCATCTTGTGGGTTGTTGAGCATTTTCAATCCAAGGCGATAAATCATCGGAGAATAAGCTTCTACAACACGGGCAAATTCTGCCCGGTCTCCATTGCGAAGTGCGTCAAGTGAGAAAGTTTCTTGATCTTGTTTGCTGATCATTAGATGCACTGAGAGTGAAAAAGGTTACCCCGATCCTTCGGATTTTGTCTCCAGCTCTTCAAGCTTTAACATCAATTCCTCCAGCTGTTTGGATAATGATTCTAAATCGTCGCTGGAGGGTACTCCGCGCTCATCTAGCAAACGTTGAATTTCAGATTCGTCTAGGGTGCTAGTATCTGGTTCTGATATATCATTTAACAGCTTTTCGCGCCAGAGGCGACCTTCCTCCTCTGCCAGCTCACCCTGCTTAATCAGCAGGTCAATCCTATTAGCGATCTCTTCATCAATTTGTTTGATCAGGTCCAGTGGATTGGCGAGAGCACGCTGCATACGTGCCATAGTGAAGCCACCTGCTTGAACCAATCCAGTCAGCACGGAGCGTGGAATGAATCCTTCCCGCTTTTTTTCTTGTTCAAAAATAATCTGGCTTAATACCACTGAGGTGATCTCTTCCCCTGAGGCTTGATCGATGACCTGGATCTCGCGACCACTGCGAATGCGAGCGCTGATATCCTCTAAGGTGATATAGCGCTTCTCTTCAGTATCGTAATACTTTCGATTGGGGTAGCGTTTAATGGTCAGCATAATTTGCAGTTATTAATTTGTCTTCAGGGTTAAGATTATAAATGATCTGGAAATTGTAGGTAAATAATTTGTAAAGCAGCAGCAAACCCCTTGTGAAGTGTATATAACTGTCATGTGATAGAATCCACATAGTTTCAAATCGTGAGATCAGGGGCCCTATCTCGACCAAGTTCGAGATCACACTCAAATTACCTTTATTCAAAGTAATCTTATGCTAATCAGACCTCGCTATCTCCGTCGCTACCGTGAAATTGTTGAAATCTTAGCGGATTACGGTTTCGGGGCGGTATTGGCACAGATGGGTCTGAGCGATCGGTTGAATATCCCGCGCAGGTGGCGTCGCAGGCGAGAAATACCTAGTGACGCAATGACCAATCCACGTCGGATCCGATTGGCTTTAGAAGACCTGGGTCCGACGTTTATCAAATTTGGGCAGATTCTATCCACGCGCTCTGATTTGTTGCCGCCAGAATACCTGGAGGAATTAAGTTACCTGCAAGATGAAGTCGCTCCAGTATCTTGGGATGAGGCTCGCCAGGTTGTTGAAGAGGAGCTAGGTGCACCCGTAGAGGAACTTTTTGCGCAGGTTGATCCGGTTCCGATCGCTTCGGCCTCGCTGGCCCAGGTTCACGTCGCCAAACTGATTGGTGGCGAAGAAGTGGTGGTAAAGATCCAGAGACCAAATATTGAAAAAACAGTTAATTTGGATCTGGATATCATCTATGATTTGGCTCAGACAGCCCAGCAGCGTATTGCAGCAGCTTCCCGCTTCGAAGTCGCTGACCTGGCTGAAGAATTTGCCTCAGCTTTGCGGACCGAGATGGATTTTCGGCGGGAAGCTTGGAACGCGGACCGTTTTCGGCAGAATTTCGCTGACGAATCTCACCTTTACGTCCCCAAGATATATTGGGAATACTCTACTCAGCGGTTGTTGGTCATGGAACGCATCCAGGGAGTAAAGATCGATGACCTCGAGGGCCTGGCAGCTGCAGGATACGATCGTAAGCGCTTGTCCGCTCATGCGGCAAATTTTGCCCTCAAAGAAGTATTAATTGATGGCTTTTTTCACGCTGATCCCCATCCTGGTAACATGCTGATCTTACCTGGAGAGGTAATCGGTGTGCTCGATTTTGGGACTGTTGGTCGATTGGATGACACGGACCGGGCAAATATAGCCAGGTTGTTCATCGCAGCTGTACAGCTGGATGTTGATTCGATTGTTGACCAGTTGCAGCGGATGGGCGTGGCGGATTACCGGGTAGACCGGATTGGATTGCAGAGAGATTTGAAACGTGTCCTGATGAGGTATTACGGTTTACCAATTTACGAGATCGACGCCCAAGAAATTGCCAAGGCAGTGCAGCCGATCATGTACGAGTACAAGCTCTTCATCCCAACCGATTATTATCTCCTGATGAAGACTGTAATAATGATGCAGGGTGTAGGTTTGAACCTGGACCCAGATTTTGATATTTTCGAGGCAGCCCAACCTTATATCGGGAAATTGTTCCGCCGGATGTGGCTGCCTTCATCATGGGCTCCTGAGGTTGCCCGTTTAGCCCTGGACTGGAAAGATTTAGCTACTATTCTGCCGCGTAAAACTTCTCGCATTCTTGATCAGGTTGAGCGGGGGCAGCTGACTGTGCAGGCAGAACTACCACAGCTGGAATCGACGATTAACATGGTCGATCGGTTGATCAACCGGATCATCTTTAGTGTTCTGGTGGCGGCTTTACTTGTCGCCCTGGCGCTGCTTCTACCGCGATTGGATTATGCCTGGCCATGGGGATTGGTGACCTGGGTCATCGTAACGGGATTCTTCGTCTTGCTATTCTTAGCCATCCGTTTGGCGTGGTCGGTTATCCGATCGGGACGCTCGAAATTTGATTAACGGGTGATTCAAATACTAGACACTTATAAAAAAGGTGCGCTTTGACAGCAGTTCCGGGTCAAAGCGCACCTTTTTGGATTTTTTTTTGATATTTATTCGCTCTGAGCTTTCTTCAGGTCGTCCACCTTCTTGGATAGGGCGTTGATCTTTTTGCTCAAATCATCGATATCTGCCTTAGTGGGGATATCCATTCTATCCAATGCTTCCCGCACGCGGGTCGAAGCAACTTCTTCTGCCTCATCAGTCTTCGTCTTGCGCTTTTCCTTAATTTCTGCGATCAGCTTCTTGCCTTCTTGCTCTGCAATCTCGCCCCGTTCAACGAGTTTATCAACCAGATCGCCAATTTCTTCGATCGTCAGCGCGACAACACCCACACTGGCGAGTAAAACACGGCGCAAACTATCCAAGATGGATGGTTCTTCCACCACAACTTCCTCTTCACTGACTTCAACGACCTCTGGTTCTTGCTTTTCTGCCATTTTGTGACCTCCTGAATACTTGATTTTGACGCAATGCGTCATTAAATATATCGCATGTAGGCATACAAGTCAAGCTTGCCAAATATTTCCACCAAAACTTTGAATCAGCCCTGATCCAATATCAGGCGCGCTCTTTTGAATCGCTGGGCCGCAATTCCAAGCAGAATCAGGTCTAAAACCAGTAATATCCCTCCTGCGATGATAGCAATGGATTGGAAATCAAGTCCCTGGAAAGCATTGGTCACTGTAATTTGGAGACTTCTGGGGAGGAACGGCAACACCAAAAGGGGGACGAACAGGAACAAGAATGCCAGGCTGAGCGTTTGCTGGGCCTGCCGGACGGAGGCCGCCCTTAAGGAAACCAGGATCCCTAATCCTGCTGCCAGCCAGGCGACCAGGAAGGAAAGGATCAGGATAGCTAGGCCGTTTTCCAGGGGAAAAAACAGCAGATCCCCTGAACCAAAGACTACATTGATGGTCACCAGAGCAATCAGGATACCGGCCAAAGCTATACCCCAACCATAGGCGATTGCTGAGCATATTTTGCCGATTAAAATCGCTTGGTCGGAGAGACGGGAGGCGAGTAAGGTTTCCAGTGTGTGGCGTTCACGCTCGCCGGCAAATGAATCTGCAACAACGCTGTTGACCAGGATGAACGGCACCCAGGCCCACATCAATATCGTCGTTGGAGTGACCAGCCAATCCGGACCAGATTGGAGAGGAAACAGGACGCCAAATACGGCAATGAGGATCAGCAATCCAATCCAACCTCCGCGCAGCCCCGAGCGCTGCAAAATAAGCTCCCTGATCTCTTTCCACATTATGGTGAGAATATCGTTAATCATGGTTTATTCCTGAATTTTCTTCTTCGTTTACCAAGCTGAGAAAAACCTCTTCCAGGCTGGATTGGGATTTTATTACTTCATCTACCTGCACACCTAAATTTACTAATAAGCTTACCAGTGGGGCGGTGTCAACCGACTCTCGCAGGTGGATGGTTAAATGATGATTATGATGAGCAGCTGAAACGACTTCCGATCGATCCTGCAGCGCGCGAATTACCTGCCCAGTAAATCCTAAGCCTGTGACCTCCATCTGAGGATTACCTGCCTGAGCGCGCAGTTGCCTGGCTGATCCCTTGGCGACCAATTGTCCATTGCGGATAATGCCAATTTGCTGGCAAAGCCGTTCAGCTTCAGCCAGGTTGTGGGTGTTGAGAAAAACTGTCACGCCTTCTATCTCTACCAGTTTTTCAAGGTCGTCACGCAACCTGGCAGCTGAAGAAGGGTCTAATCCAGCAGTTGGTTCATCCAGGAAAAGGAGAATTGGCCTGTGAAAAAGGGCCCGCGCCATGGCCAGTTTTTGTTTCATCCCCCTGCTCCAATTGGAGACTGGTTCTTCCCTCCGCTCCCACAATCCTAAGTTGGTCAGCAGCTCACGGATGCGCACCTGGCGTTCAGCTGCGGGTATCCTCCAGACCCGTCCATAGAACTCGAGATTATTTTCTGCACTGAGCCGTTCGTAGAGACCATTGTGCTCAAGCAGTGCTCCGCTTTGTAAACGGATCTGATCAGCCTGGTTGACTGTATCATATCCCAGCACTGTAGCCTTTCCCTGGCTGGGTTCGAGCAGTCCTAACAGCAACCGGATGGTCGTCGTTTTACCTGCACCATTTGGACCCAGGAAGCCAAAGACGCTTCCTGCTGGCACCTCAATGGTGAGCTTGTTCAAAGCCTGGATCGCACCAAATTCTCTGCTTAAATTCGTAGTCTTGATTGCAGTGGATGCCATTGCACAATTCCTATGTATTCTCGACAATATATTTCAATTGATCGCGGTAATTCAAAAAGGCTTTTTCTCCTTTTTCGCTGAGCTTGCATATTGTGAGGGGAATTTTGCCGCGATAGGTCTTCTCGATTTCGATATAACCAGCCGCTTCGAGTTTGGAGAGGTGTGAGGAAAGGTTTCCTTTTGTCAGACCAGTTTCCCGTTCTAAGTAGAGGAAATCCGTGCTTTCAACCGTAGAGAGGATCGTGATGATCATCAACCTGGCTGGCTCGTGGATCAAGCGGTCAACTTCCGCTACTCTGCGTGGGTTCAAGCTCATTGGTAATCTCGCCGAATAAAATGGTTCTGGAAAAATTGATACATCTATGCTGGAGACTCGTTCTCAACAGCTGGATGCTGACGGAGATATTTCGCCAGTACGATCCCGCCTGAAAAAGTGAGGACAATCCCCATCACGCCATAGTAGATCGCCAGGCTGGGATATGTATTCAGGTTTGCCAGGGAAATTAGCACACCCAAGATCAATGATAGTAATGCTTGCAGATATAATCTTAATAAGCCGATCCTAATGGCAGAAATCAGCCAAATGATGCCCACAAGCAACCCCGTGAAAATGGGAATCCAATTGATTGAGATGGAAGTACCGAAAAATATGACAATGGGGAGCGCGGCGATAATCACCGCTAAACTTCCGCTGATGAGCTTCTGTTTCTTGCTGGCTTTTTTATAGCTGACATAGCCGGTGCGCGGATAAGTTATTCTCGTTTTAAACTTGTTCAAGATGTACCTGCTGATGAAGATCATCCCAAAAAGGATGAATACGAAACTCAATTGGAAGAAAATCAATGTGGGGGAGCCATCGGAGAGCATGACTTGGATGGAGAAATAGATCGCCAGGAGGATGAATAATCCTCCCACTGAAAGTTCAGCCAAACCATCGCTGAACCAGTATTGGCGTGTGCGTTGCACGGTATGATTAATTTTGTCGTTCATTTATTTATCCTGTACAGACTGGTTTGTAGCACAAACTAATTTGTAAGAATTTTAGCAAACATTTCTGTATATGTCAAGCGCGGGAAAACTAATGGAGGCCTTTCCGTTGAAGTGGTGTTTTAGTAGATAGCAATTCTGCCAGGAACATATTATGTCTAATAAACCAGTCATAATCGTGACCGGTGCCTCTTCCGGAATTGGGGCCGCGGTAGCAAAGTTGTTTGCCAGTGAGGGCTACCGGGTCTCAATGGGCGCCCGTCGCATCGAGCGCTTACAGGCTCTGTCAACCGAGATTAAGTCTGCCGGCGGAGAATCGATTGCTGTTCAGGCTGACCTGACCAGGTTGGAGGATATCCAAAGATTGGTCAATAGTACCCTGGAAGGATTTGGTCAAGTTGATATATTGGTGAACAACGCCGGTTTTGGGAGAATAAAATGGCTTGAGGAACTTGACCCGATCAAGGATATTCAGGCCCAAATCCAGATAAATCTAATATCCGCCGTAATAATTTCGCATCAAGTGCTTCCATACCTGATTGAGCAGAGATCTGGACATATCATCAATATAGGTTCCATGGGCGGGCTCGTTGCATCGCCCACATATACTGTTTATTCGGCCAGCAAATTTGGCCTGCGGGGCTTTACTGAATCGCTCCGCAGAGAAGTTGGTATTTATGGTGTTCACGTATCCGGTATCTATCCCGGCGCGGTAAAAACAGAGTTTAAGCAACACGCAGGCATAAACAGAAAAACCGGGCGCACAACCCCTAAGGCACTGCTTCTAGAATCAGAGGATGTCGCCCAGGCTGTATTAAAAGTTGTCAGACGCCCCCGGCGAGCGTTGATCATCCCCTGGCAGATGCGCTTTACTGTCTGGTTGAACATGTTGTTTCCAGGAATAGTTGACCGGATAATAGAGCGCAATTTCACCCGCTTGGAACGGGATATCTAGCAAATAGCTGGTCAGAGGATCTTTACTTTTCGCTGACATCGACCTTTACCATTTCGTCTCCCTGATGGATCGAATCGACAACTTCCGTCCCGCTGACGACTTTCCCGAAGACAGTATGTTTCCCATCTAGATGAGGTTGGGGGGAATGTGTGATGAAAAATTGGCTGCCGTTTGTGTTCGGGCCCGCGTTTGCCATTGAGATGACATTGGTCTCGTGATTCAGCGGATTACCCGATACTTCATCCTCAAATTTATACCCAGGACCACCAGCTCCTGTGCCTGTTGGATCGCCACCCTGGATGACGAAATTGTTGATCACCCGGTGGAATTTTATCCCGTCATAGTAGCCCTCCTGGGTGAGGAATACAAAATTGTTGACCGTCTTTGGGGCGTGCTCCGGATAGAGTTCCAGCTCGATCAAGCCTTTTGAGGTCTCCATTTTCACCAGGTATGTTTTTTCTGGATCAATCTGCATTTCAGGGGGAGTATTCCATTGTTTGTCAGTCATTGTAGATTCCTTTATTGATTGTTTATTTTCCGGGAATTTTGATACCAACAAATACTTCAAGTGTTCCCGGTTCGAACTCACTGTGGTCCAAGGGGATAGATTGGGCATTAAAACCCGTTTTGGTCAAGAGTGTAAACCAGGTTTGACGGGGAAATAAACCCATCAGGTGGCGGTCATGCTCGATTTTTACATTACCTCCCTCGTCTTTGAGCAGGTAAACCATTTCGGAAATATAGTGCGTGTCATCTGGATCGGGATCCCAGGACCAGTCCAAATAACGGATGCCTCGATCGGGACCATCATGCCCGCCATGTTCAGTCGAGGGTTGGAACGTTTCAGACACATGATCGGGAGTGAGCAAAACAACACCTCCTGATCGGCAGTGAACATATGCAGTTTCAATCGCCAGCTGAAGATCCTCTTCGGTGATCAAATACGTAATTGCGTCATGGATAAAAACCACGTCGAATTGGCGGTCAAGGCGGACCTGGCGCATATCCCCCTGAATATGTTCGCACTCTGGATTAATCTGGCGGCTGATGGACAACATCTCTGGGGAGAGATCGACCAATGTTAGCTGAAAATGATTTTTAAGATGAGAGGCATTATTCCCGCCCCCGCTGCCCAGCTCAAGCATGGTTACAGGTTTTCGAGTACTCGCGGCGATGATTGTCTTCTTGTAGAACTCAGCCTCTTCGGCATAATCCTCCGGAGCGGTAAGCAAGTGAAACCAGGGGGCGAGTTCATGGTAGAGCTTGGGGGAATTGGGATCCACTGATGGGGCCATGGTTCTGGGATAATCTGCTGATCCTGGAGCAACTTCTATTTTGATTGGAGATAATCCTGATCATCACCCATGAGCTGATCGAGTATTTCGACCGCATCTCCGACGAACCTTGGACAGCGTGTTGTAAACAGCTGCTGGTCGTAGGCGGATTGGAGTCCTTGAGGCGTTCTGATGTCAATTTCTAGAAGTTCCTTACAGCGAATTGAACCATACCGTTCCTGGAAATCGCTAATGAATTCTTCCACCTTGCGATAGGCCTCCTCTTTGGTTTCCTGGTCATCAGGAGAGAGATGGCCGTACTTCAATCCAAGGACCATGAAAGCCCCATTCACCGCCCCACAGATGTCACCCCGTCGGGCGATCCCACCGCCAAATGGAGCACCAATCTTTGCCGCCATTTCAGGCTCTAAACCAAAGCGTGGGGCATATGTGATCAGAATTGATTGGGAACATAAGTAACCATCTGAGAAAAGGGATTTGGCTTGTTCAATTTTGTTCATGATCTGAATTCTCGTTCAAGAATCTGATTGAAAGTGGTTTGGAACCTACGATAGGCAGTAGTTACAGAGGATCAAAATCCAGATGGGAAATGTGAGAGGGATGATTTATTTCGGTGTGCGCGACCACAATATGATCACTTCTGGCTGGTCGCCAAGTGCCTTGCGCAGCAATTCAATCAACCCTGAACTGGCACCATTCTCGGCAAAAAAACTGATCTCCATGTTTGTGATTGAGTAATCCTGATCCTTCATTGATTCCTCTTCCATCTGATCGATCAGGAATTGAAGATCATCCTCTCCAATTTCACCGATCAAGTCGCTGGTGGCTTTGTTATAGATATAGACCATATTTCCTCCAATGGATTGGTGGTTTATACGTGAGCATAGATTGTAACGCAAACGGGAAAATGCGACAAAGGGTCAATTAATTCTTAAGTTTGTAAAAATCTAATTATTGGCAGCAGAATTGAGCAGCTTCATAATTTCAAGTGGTTCGCCCTTGGTGGGATCGTGGATCAGGGCAAGCGCTTCCTGTGGACAATGGGTGACACAGACACCGCACCCCATGCAGATCGACTGATCGATGCGTGCGTAACCATTATTCACCGAGAGGGCGAAGAACTGGCAGTAATCATTACAATCACCGCAACCGATACATAACTCTTCGTCAACCATGCTGACATACCCGGAAGAGGCCAGCATGGGCGTACCGCGTCGATTAGCTCCCATAGCCCCGCAGCAGCAGGCACAGCAGTTGCAGATCGCATAGAACCGGCCGAACATGGCATCTTTAAAGAATGCGTGGTGGACGTGTCCCCGTTCTTCCTCAGCTCGCAGGATTTCAATCGCCCCTTCCGAATCTATCCATTGGGTTCGGCTGGGATGGTGTTCCATCACGAAACTGGCGAATGGTTCCCCAACAATCAGGCAGACATCCATTGGCTGGCATGCCTCAGCTTTTGCAGCCCGGCAAGGGCACTCAAGCGCAACGATGTGATTAGGGTTTTTGAGCACGATATCCCGTGCCTGTCCATAAGGGATGATCTGCTCCAGGTTTTCAATACGAACATCTTCCTGAACAGATACCAATTGTTTCGCAGCTTCCAAGGGGACAACTTTGCCGTGGTAAGTCTCAGCAAATGTCTGCCGAGAATTATTTTCACTTCCATTAGGATTCAACAGGGGAAGTAAAAGTCGGTTAATCGTGTTGGAAATTTTCGCCAGGGCAGGGGATAGTCGATGTTCCCCTTTTCCAAGACTAATATAAAGATATGGCCAGCGAACATATACATATCCGTGGAGGAAATCAAATAATCGATAGCCTGGGATCTGGCGAGCTTCCTTGATGAAATCCTTCGTGGATTGTTGGACGATGTTGATGCGCTTCTGGTTCATGTCTCTGCTCCAAGGAAATCTGATAAAAAAATCGCCCTCCGAGATTGGAGGGCAGATTTTTCAATAATCATTCTGTTTCAGTTTCAATGGCTATTTCCTCTTGGGTTTCTTTGACGGTCCTGATCCCATTTCTGACCTGATTTAAATAGCGTTCCAATTCTAATTCCAAAGTCGTAAGCGTTTCAATGACGTACTGGTCTGCTTCAACCCGAGATTGATCTGCTTTAGCGATAATGTCGGTGGCTTTTTGTTCGGCGAAAGATTGCGCGCTCTGTACAATGGAATCCCTTTCAAGCAATTCTTCACCTTTCTCCCGGGCTAGTGCCAGAGTGCGGTTGGCCTCTTCTTGTGCCTGGGCGAGGACTCGATCCCGCTGGGTCATGACTTGTTGGGCTTTTTTCATCTCTTCGGGTATGGCAACCCGCATCTGATCGATGAGGTCGAGCATTTTCTCCTCATCGACGACGACATTGTGCGTGAAAGGTATCGCCCGACTTTCATTGAAGAGTTCTTCAAGACGGTCGATCAGGTGTAAGATGTCCATTGGGTTCCTCCTCTAGCACGAGACTCGTCTTACAGAGAGTCCTTCTAGTTAAAGATTACTAATAAAGTTGCAGTTCGTCAACATTTAGAGCAACAAAATAAGCACATCATTCATGGTAAAAATTGTGTGGATCAATCTCGCATTGAGGTGGTGGGAACGATTTGCTGACCATCACCAAGTTCAGAAAAGCGCTCTTTTAAGGCAGACTTAACGTGGGGAGGGACCATGCTGCTCACATTACCTCCAAGGGAGGCTATCTCACGAACCGTGGAACTGGAGAGGAATGTATGATCCTCGTTTGTGATCAATGAGACGGTTTCAATATCGGGCGCTAATCTGTGGTTTGCCAATCCCATGCGAAATTCATATTCAAAATCGGAGAACACCCGCAGTCCACGCACAATCACCTGGGCATTCACACTATGACAAAATTCAACCGTCAAACCACTGAAACCCATCACAGTTATATTTGGACTATCAGGAAATGCCTGCTGGACGAGTTCAATTCGCTCAGTTGGTGAGAAGAGCAGGGATTTCAATGGACGGTCGTATACTGCCACGATGATCTCATCGAACAGGTTGGTCGCCCGAAGAATGATATCCATGTGCCCGCGATGAATTGGGTCAAATGTACCTGGAACTACTGCTCGAATCATGTCACCTCGTTGATCTTGCGTTGCAAATTATAGGCCATCGCTTAATTTAACTGATGTCTGCCTGGGGTGGTTGACCGTTCTGACCCCAGAAATGAGCCAGAGTCGCTGCCAGTTCGCGATTCTCGGGAAGACTAAGATCTGGATCCTGGTGGAAGAGCTTCTTAGCAGACTGTTGAGCTTTTTCGATCAATTGTAGATCGGTCAGACTCGCCATTTGCAGCTGCTTGGTGTATCCAGATTGGCGAGTACCGAGGAAATCGCCAGGTCCTCGCTGGTCTAGGTCGATTTCAGCTAATTTAAACCCATCGTTGGTAGTCACCATTGCTGAGAGACGTTCATTCTCGGCTGAATCCTCTGTCTCTGGGATTAACAAGCAGTACGCTTTTGCGCTTCCCCGGCCGACACGACCGCGAAATTGGTGCAGCTGGGCCAGACCAAAGCGGTTCGCACCCTCGATCAGCATTACTGTGGCATTGGGGATATCAACTCCTACTTCGACCACAGAGGTCGAAACCATCACCTGGGTTTCACCATCTCTGAATTGTTCCATCGCCTGCTCTTTTTCATCCGCTTTAAGGCGTCCATGCATGAGTCCCAATTGAAGTTCTGGAAACACTTCGCTCTGCAAGCGCTGGTGCTCATCTACAGCTGCCTTCGTAGCTGCTGCGCTGTTGATCTCATCAACCGAACGAGTTTGCTCAACCAGCGGATAAATGATGAATACTTGGTGACCCTCGGCGACCTGGTTTCGAATGAGGGAATAGCCGCGTTCCCGTTCGCGGGGGAGGAGAATATGTGTGTCAACAACTTGACGGTCTGGGGGCATCTCATCCATCACCAGTAAGTCCAGGTCACCATACACAGTCAGCGCCAGTGAGCGAGGGATCGGTGTGGCGGTCATCACGATCAAGTGCGGGTTATCTCCTTTAGCCCGCAGAGCTGCTCTTTGCTCTACGCCAAAACGGTGCTGCTCATCTATTATCGTGAGCTGAAGATCGGCGAAAGTAACCGGATCTTCTATCAATGCATGGGTGCCGATAATTAATTTTATCTCCCCAGCTGCTAAACCCTGGCGAATTTCCTGCTTTTCAGCTTCTGGAGTGGCACCAATCATTAAGCGAATCTGGTGCTCTGCCAGGATTCCATTACCTGCAGAGAGAAGCTCTTTCATGCTGGTGTAATGTTGTTCTGCCAGAATGCTGGTGGGTGCCATCAGCGCTGCCTGAGAGGAGTGTCTGACGACCATCGCAATACCCAATGCGGCGACAACAGTCTTTCCTGAACCAACATCCCCTTGCAGCAAGCGGTTCATTGGGTGTCCGCTGGCCAGGTCTGAGCGCACCTCGGCCACTGCTTTCTGCTGGGCGGAGGTAAGGCTAAACGGTAATCTCGCCACTTGCGCATCCAACCAGTCTTGAGGAACCTCGAATACCCGCGCGGAGCGCTCCTGCCAGGCTCTTTTTTGTCCTAACATACCCAGCTGCAGGTACAAAATCTCTTCGAAAGCCAGACGGTAGCGCGCAGCCTGGATCTGATCCTTTGAATCTGGGAAATGAACCTGGAGAATGGCGTTCGATAGGTCCATTAAATTATTCTCGCTGCGCACATCCTCTGGCAGTGGATCAGCAATTTTAGGAGCCCAGTAGGTAACCACCCGGTGCATAAGGCGCCGCAGCCATCGCTGGGTGATATTTGCAGTCAGCGGATAAACCGGGACAATCCGATTGGTATGCAGATTCTGTTGCTCGATTTGTTCAATCTCAGGGCTGTTCATGGTAAGGCGACCTAAATATTGGTCGATTTTACCTGAAAGAACAACCTGAGTGCCGTTACGCAGTTTCTTTGCAATCCAGGGCTGGTTGAACCAGGTTGCCCGGATGTTTCCGGTGCCATCGCTGATGATCCCCTCGGTAATATTAACCCGTCCATTGCGAACTTTGCGGTTTGAGGCGCTCTGCACGGTCCCAATCACGGTGACCTGTTCACCATATTCCAGCCGGTTGATCGGTTTCAACTGCGAGTAATCGTCATACCTACGGGGGAAGAAGTACAGCATATCCTCCAAGGTCTCGAGCCCAAGCTTCTCCAGGGTTTTTCCGTGTTTGGGTCCAACACCGGGGAGCACAGTTACGGGAGCATTTAGAGCTGCCGGTGTGCTTTTCTCGGGCACAGCTTCTTCAGGTGGCGTCTCTTTTTTGGTTTCGGGAGCAGGTTCTGCAGGCTCTTCCTTGACCTCAGGTTGGCTTTTGCTCTCAATTTCAACCTTGTGTATCGGCGCCGCTTCTTCTTTAGCCACTTCAGGGATTGGTTTCTCTTCGATTGGGGTCTTTTCAGGGAGGGGTGGTGCATCCTCAACTTCGCTATGAATGCGGCTCCATAATCCTTGCAAAACCTCTTGTCTGGAAGCAGGGCTCAAACGATTGTAATCACGCAGCCTGGATAACACTGCCGAGATCAATTCCTCGGGTAGATTATCCTGGCGGGCCTCTGCTTCCCAGGGATCCAACATGCGCGATAAACCGCCGAGAACCGCCCGATTATCGTAGCCTCGTTCAGCTTCTAATTTAAAGAATTTCTGTAGTTTTACCAGTGAGGGCTTCATCGAGGTATTTTACCAGTATCCCCCGATTATGATTGGTTGGTTTCATCCTGGTATAAAGCCACGAAACCCAGACCATTTGGTCCAACATGGGCACCGATCGCAGTGGTCACATTTACAACTAATGGTGTCGACTGCATCTTGGGTGCCAGGTTGGTTAATAATTTCCGGGCATCGTCTTCTGCATTAGTGTGCAGAACCCCGAACCTTTGCAGTGGTTTTGGGCTACGCATCATCTCCAGCAGCCTGGCCATACCCTTCTTGCGAGTTCGTACTTCACCCAGGCTGATGACATTGCCATCCTTGACTTCCACAAATGGTTTCAAGTTGAGCAGGGCGCCAAGCCTCGCTTTTGCCCATGAAACACGACCGCTGCGGCGAATGTATTCCAAAGTGTCCAGCATTGCGACCAGTTTTTCTCGCTGGCGGACGCTTGTCAGCAATGCAACAATCGAATCGGGTGACATGCCTCGGGCTATCGCGTCTGCGGCTTCTAACATCTGAAAACCCAGCCCTAAAGAAACTTGTTGGCTGTCGATTACAGTCACTTTGTCTTTCATAGGCTGTGCAGCAGAAGTAGCGGCGTTGAAAATTCCACTCAACACCTGCGAACAATGGATTGAGAGAATCCGATCATAACCATCCTCAATTAACCGCTCATATTGAGCCTGGTATGTTCCGATGGAAGCCGTCGATGTAGTGGGGAAAGTTTCCATATCCGGCAATTTTTGATAGAACTCCCTGCGGGAAAAATACTTGTTGTCCTCAACACTATCCCCATCCATAATTAATATATTTGGGACGACAAGGATCTCGTGTTTTGAGATTAGATCGCTTGGTAAATCACAAGTGCTGTCGGTGACAAGAGCGATTTTCATTGAAATTATTCTTCAAACCCATTTAAGGGATGATTCAGCGGGTAAAGTGTGGCAGGTGAAAAGATTGGAAATGGATGGTTTAAGTGTTGGTTTTCCAAGATTAAAAAAAATTCTGACCACCACCGTGAAGGAGATTACTGATACCCAAACAAATTTTATTCACTCGAAGGACAGGATGAATTGGTAATGGGGCTGCCCGCCATCTTGAAGCTCTACTTCCAGGTGAGGGTAATCGGCACGAATTGCATCCGCAATTTTGTTTCCATCCTGCTTGGTTATATCTGCTCCATAAAACAGCGTGATGAGTTCATATTGGCTGACATCTGCAGTTTCGATCAACGATCTACATGCTTCTTCGAGTGAATTGGCCGAACTAACCAGCTTTCCATTGAAGAGGGCGATTGTTTCGCCTTCATTGACCTTCACACCATCCACTTCAACACTTCGAATCGCAGTTGTGATCTCTCCAGTATCCACATCATCGAGGGCGCTGTTCATCTCTGCCACTACCTCATCGAAATCACCGTGAGGGAGATATCTGAACATCGCGGCCAGACCTTGCGGGATAGTTCGGGTGGGGATGACTGCTGCCTCTTTCACGGTTAATTCTGTCGCGCTTTTGGCTGCCATGATTATGTTTTTATTATTCGGCAAAATGACCACTTTATTTGTCGGCAGATCCTCGAAGGCATCCAATATATCTTCAGTGCTGGGATTCATGGTCTGCCCACCTTCAACGATCGCCGCGACATGCAGACTGGCAAATACTCGAGAAATCCCTTGACCTGGGGAAACAGCCACGACAGCAATCTCACCAGGTTCCACAGGTGATAGATTTAATGCGCTCGCTCTTGACTGGCGTTCGATCTCCTCCATCTGCTCTTCCAGGTTTTCAAGGGAAACTTTGGTCCATGTGCCTATTGAATTGATGTAATTGATCGGATCGTAGGTTCGTTTTTCTTCAACGTGGATATGCATTCGAAACAGGCCATCACCTTCACCCACCTGGATGGAGGTGCCCATTTCTTCCAGCTCGCTGTAAAACTTTCTCAGGTCGAGAGTGCTGTGGGGACGAAAATCCACCACGACTTCCACATCCTGACCTGGCTCGATGGTGTCTAGCGTGTCTTCGAGCACCATTTTCGAGAGGGGCTGAACGGTCGCCAGCGGGGTATCCAGGGGCTGACCATTGATATACCGCAGCATCCCTTCGAGGATGTAGAAAAGCCCTTTGCCTCCCGCGTCTACTACTCCCGCTTTCTTCAAGACATCCAGTAACTCCGGTGTTCGTTCCACAGATTCGTCGGCTTCTTTGACGACTCGCTCCAGGATGGCGATCGGATCTTCAGTCTCCTCCAGGGTCGTTTCTGCAACGCTGGCGATATCTTTAGCAACTGTTAAGATCGTCCCTTCCACCGGGCGAACTACTCCCTGGTAAGCTGTATCCCGTGCTTCCAAAAAGGCTGCTACCAGGGCTGGACCATCAAGAACTTCAATTTCATCTGATCCTCTAGCGAGGCCGCGCCAAATCTGGGAGAGAATGACACCGGAGTTACCGCGCGCACCCATCAAGGCACCGTGTGCCACCTTATGGATCATTCTGCCAAAATTGCGTTCCGGGGAATCCGCAATTTCATCATAGGCTGCTTGCATTGTCAGGACCATGTTGATTCCAGTATCACCATCAGGAACAGGGTAAACATTCAGCGCGTTCACCGTCTCCTGATTGGTCCTCAACCAGGTCAACCCCGCATCGATCATGAATTTCAATGCCCGGCCATCAATCGGGGCGGTGCGAAATCTGTCCTGTCGCCTTCTTATATATACCTGTCGGGATTCTGGATTCATTGATTTGTTTCTAATTCGATAGGTCTTGCCAGCAGTCTAATCTAAATTGCTTATGCGCAGACCACTGACATGAATATTAACCTGGTTTACTGGCATACCCAGGGCTTTTTCAACATGATAGCGGACAGTATTAGCCACGCTGCTGGCAACTGATTTAATTCTGGTCCCGTATTCGATGACAATATACATGTCAATAATGATATTTTTGCCATCGTACTTTACTTCTACACCATGGGTGGGATCTTTAACTAGTACGTTGGTCAGGTTGTTGATCAAATTCTTTGGCGCAAGGCCAACTACGCCATAAGATTCCAAAGCTGCGTGGTGCGCGATGGTGGCAACTGCACGCGGGGAGACGTGAATGCTGCCTATTGGGGTGGTTTCTCCGGTCATGATTATCCTCTATAGTTTTAACAACTTAACTTGATGGGAGATACGATGTGTGGTAACATTGCTCGGCTCATAACAGAAGGTTTGAGCATACTTACTCGATGGGCAGTGATACCGAAAGTTTGCAACTCCAATTTGCTGCTTCAAAGGAAAAGCTTGTCCAGAAAGGATCAGGAAAGATGGCAAAGTGTCAAAATTGTGGGAAGAAGACGACCTTTGGTCGTAATCGTCCCTGGTCCAAAAAGGCCACACCTCGCACTTTTCGACCGAATCTTCAAAAAGTGACTGTTTATGAAGATGGTCGGAAAACACGCCAGGTTTTATGCACAAAATGCATCCGGACCTTAGTGAAGACAAGTTAGGTTTTAAAGTACGAAGCAATTACCCACAGAATTTCTGGGAAAATCACGGCACAGCCGTGATTTTTTATTGTGAATTATTTGCCAATCGAATGATACCCGGGTGGAAAGGATATGGCAAGGGTTTGCTGTTAAGCCAGAATCGACCCTAACGAATGGGAGGGTTATACACAAAATATACCCAAAGGAAGAAGGGAATTAATCCCCCAACTGCGATCAATGCGAATAATGCTAATAGTATCGTAATCCAATCAAGATCAAATGGATTTTCTTTCCGCGCACTGCTTTCGCGTGGGGTAGGAGATTCGTAGGGGTGGGTTGCGGCAGTACCTGCCACTGCTGATACAGCGGCTGGATGAGGGGTGTTCGTTTGTTGAGCAGCTTCTTTTTGCAAAGTTTGCAGAACCCTGCCCAATTGATCAGCAGTGCGGTAGCGCGCGGCCGGTTCTTTTGAGAGCACTTTTAAGAGAATTTGTTCCAGCTCAGGTGAGATTTCCGGATTCAGCTCCCGAGGAGCAGTGGGTAAATCTTGCCGGTGCATCCTGGCAAGTTCAGATGAGGATGGGGCACTAAATGGCAGCTGGCCGGTAAGCATTTCGTAAGTGATAACGCCAATTGAGTACACATCAGAGGCAGGTGAGGGAGCAATACCCGCAGCTTGCTCCGGAGAAAAATAATGAGGAGATCCCCACACAACATCAGCTTTTTCATCCGGATGGATGGATACCAACGCGCGGGCAATCCCGAAATCAACCACTTTCAAGCGTTGATTGGGCGTAATGAGCAGATTTTGTGGTTTGATATCGCAATGTACAAGTCCTGCCCGGTGGGCATACCCGACTCCCGCACAGGCCTGCTCCATCAAAGTGAGTGTTTGTTGTATTCCGAAATGCTGAGCTGCTTCCAAAAGCTGTTTGAGATCTGTTCCGGGAACATATTCCATGATGATGAATAGTCTCTCGGCATCGAAACCGAAATCATGAACTGTGACGATATTAGGATGGGAGAGGTTGGCCGCGGCTTTCGCTTCCTGGTGGAAATGCTCACGGAAGGCCGGATCAATGGAGTAGTTCTGTTTCAATACTTTGATGGCAACACTGCGCTCCAGCGTCAAATCGCGGGCTTTATAAACAACAGCCATACCACCTTTACCTAAGGTGTCTTCAATCTTGTAGCGATCATTGATCAAGGTGATATCAGGCATTCTATTTGGTTAACAGTTATATAAAATCGGAGTATGGCCTTGTGCCGCCAGGATTTAGGGCGGGGCCCTCGTGGGCGTTATTGATCCGTCACCTGGGCACATGGCCCCCGCTAATACGGGGCTACTGATTCGATTTAGTCCTGGAAATTGTACCACTCAACGATCTAATGATTTCGAGTAGAATCATGCCAGTAAGTCAAAAAATTCAGATATGCAGAATATCGTCTATGCCGAATACACTCCTGGTATATAACCCAGTTGCTGGCCGATACCCATCCAGAATGCTGACGGAGCGGGCAGCAGAGGTACTAAAAAGGTATGGCTGGGAGGTCGAAATAGAGACCACCAGCGGAGGTGAACACATCCGCTCCTTAGCCATTCAAGCCGTTGAAGAGGAAAAGGATGCTTTGATTGTCGTTGGGGGAGACGGTTCACTCAATAAAGCACTTCCTGGTCTGGTTGGAACAGAAACTGCACTCGGAGTATTACCGGCTGGGACGGCTAATGTGTGGGCGCAGCAGATCGGCTTGCCAGGATTGAGATTGACGAGATTGAAAGCTCTTGAAGAAAGCGCTCACCGGCTTGCCAAGGGGCAGATAAAAAGGATGGATGTCGGGTTGAGCAACGATAAGCATTTCCTTTTATGGTCTGGAATCGGAATTGATGCTTTTATTGTCCACCGCATCGAACCCAGAAAGCAATGGGAAAAGAATTTTACCGTAATGCGTTATGCAGCAAGTGCGGTCTGGAGCGCAAGCCAATGGCAAGGGATAAACCTACGGGTACAGACAGATGATCTGAATATTAAGGGTAGATTTATCTTGGCAGAAGTAAGTAATATCCGCTTATATGCAGGTGGGTACGCAACGCTTTCCCCACAAGCGAGCTTAGACGACGGATTGATGGAATTATGGTTGTTTGATGGAGAGAGTCTTGAAGAAGTGCTCCAACAGGCATGGTCTATCTGGTCAGGCCGGCATGTCAGTTCCAAGCAAGTTCAATTCAGGCAGTTTAGAAAGGTAACTTTAGAATCTGATTCGCCAATTTTTCTCCAGATGGATGGAGAACCGGAGATCGGTGGCAGGCAGGTATCGATCAGTGTAATTCCAAGAGGATTGAAAGTTTTAATTCCTGAAGGTGCTCCGGAGGAATTATTTCAGGCGAACTAATCGTCTAAGGTAAGGATTCATGAGACAAGTCTTTGATTTCTTCAAACATAAACCAATTATGGTGCTGCTAATCGCGCTGCCATTGGCGTATTTAGCGGAACTACTGCATTGGGGACCATTGTGGGTTTTTATTTTGTCTGCCGCTTCGGTGATCCCACTCGCAGCACTAATTGGTGAAGGGACAGAAGCATTAGCGGCTTATACAAATCCGCGCATTGGCGGCTTGTTAAACGCAACCCTGGGTAACGCCGCTGAATTAATCATTGCTATTGTCGCCATCCGGGCGGGATTACTGGAATTAGTTAAAGCCTCTATCACCGGTTCAATTTTGGGAAATTTGCTTTTTGTAATGGGTTTATCGATGGTGGTCGGCGGCGTTCGTTACGGCATTCAAAAATTTGATCGCCGTCAGGCCAGTCGGAATGCTATTTTATTGGTGCTGGCAGTGATCGCTCTGATCATCCCGTCGATTTTCAGCAGCTACATCGGCAAACCAAACTCGATCCGGGTAGAAGCGCTCAGCATTGGAATAGCAATAATCATGATCATCTTATACGGTCTTGCTTTGCTGTACAGCCTCAAGTTTGAAGGAGCGCCATTATCCCGCAAATCTTCAGAGGAGTTCATCCATAAACCGGCCTGGTCTATTCGGAAAGCCCTGATCATTTTGGCTCTGGCGACCATCGGGGTTGTAATAGCCAGTGAATTATTGATTCAAGCAGTCGAACCTGTGATGAGCGGTCTGGGAATATCGGAATTCTTCCTGGGGATCATCCTCATTCCCTTGATTGGCAACGTTGCTGAACATTTAGTCGCGGTTCAGGTTGCTGCTCGCAACCAGATGGACCTTAGTGTTGAGATCGCGATTTCCTCCAGTCTTCAAATAGGTCTTTTTGTCGCGCCGATCTTGGTTTTTATCAGTCTGTTGCTTGGAAATCCCATGCAATTAATCTTCACAGAGCTAGAATTGATCGCCTTGATTGCAGGGGTGTTGATCACTGCTTTCGTGGCAGAAGATGGCGAATCAAATTGGTTGGAAGGTGCCATTCTTTTGACGATCTATTTCATCCTGGCCTTTGGATTCTTCCTGATTGTTTAGATTGGTATCTAAAGGAGTGAAATCAGTTGGAGTTTGAGAAGTTGATCCGCTATTTCTTTAATCCCTGGCTTGTTTTCGGTGCGATTGGCATTGGGGTGGCGCTACTAATTGCTACTTTGCTGCTTCTTTCGTGGACTCGAACGCCAGGGGCAACAGGAATTGAGGGGACGGCAGTAATCACGGTCATCGACTTACCGACGGCTACGCCAATTCTTCCTACTGCGACTCCAACTGAGGTTAAAACCCCACCGCCAACCGGGCTGCCGCTCCCACCTCCTGGTGACATTTCCAAAGATGCTTACGTCCAGGTTATAGGCACAGGGGGAGATGGATTACGTTTACGAGTCGGTCCTGGGCTAGATCGGGATGTCCGCTTGCTGGGAGTGGAGGATGAAGTTTTTCTGGTTCAGGATGGTCCCATACAAGCTGACAACTATACTTGGTGGTTCCTGGTTGGACCTTTCGATGAAGCTCGCCAGGGTTGGGCGGTGGCAAACTTTCTTCGGGTCGTACAAAATCCTTGAACAATTTATTGTTACAAGAAAAGTAATAAATCCATTATGAGGTACCAAAATTCGATGGAAAATCTAAAACCTTTAGGCATTACAGCAGATCGAAATAAGCGCGAAGTGACGATAAATTGGAATGATGGACATACAAGCCAGTATTCATTTACATTATTACGCGTGGCATGCCCGTGTGCTGAGTGCCGCGGCGGGCACGCGAACATGGGAGGTGATCCGAGTCCTGAGATGTTTACTGCTGAGGAAGAGGATACTCCCGCTACACGGCTGGTGAACATAGAAGCGATTGGCACTTATGGGATTACTCCTGAGTGGGAGGATGGGCATCATTATGGGATTTATAACTGGGACTATTTGCGGAAGTTGTGTCCCTGCCCGGTTTGTCGTGAAGAAGGCGTTTGAGAACAAAAGAACTGGGTTAGAGAATAACCCAGTTCAAAAAGAGCAATTTGCGGGGATAAGGGGTTTTATAGATAATCTTTCAAGTTGTGCTCCACAGCATAGGCAGCAGCTTCAGCCCGATTGCTGACCCCAAGTTTCGAAAGAATACTGCTGACATAGTTGCGGACGGTGCCTTCTCCCAGGAAGAGCGCTTTGGCGATCTCGCGATTTGTTTTCCCCTCAGAGACCAATAAGAGCACGTGCCTTTCTTGTTGGGTGAGGGCAGAGAAGGCTGAGGCTTCTTCCTCTTTGGCTGCTTTGCGCACTTCTTGAAAAATCCGCTGCGTGACGGCCGGATCTAAAAGTGCCTCGCCGCGGCTAACTGCCTCAATCGCCCTGACCAGATCCTCCCCACCGATTTGTTTGAGGACATATCCTGATGCTCCCGCCCGGATCGCCGAGAATAGCATCTCATCTTCTGCGTAAGAGGTCAACATGATCACCTTGGTACCGGGATAATTGGATGATATTTCGTCGCAGGCTTCTATTCCTGAACCGCCCGGCAGGCGAATATCCATGACCACTACATCAGGAGTATAAGTCGCCACCCTCTCGATCGCTTCGCGAGCGTTGCTCGCTTCGGCGACGACTTCAAATTCTGGATGACGGTCTAGGAGAGCTTTAAGGCCTAAACGGACAACTTCATGATCGTCTACCAATAAGATTCGTTGCTTCGTCATTTCAAGACTAACCTCTAAAGCGTGAGTATAGCGCAGAGTTTAATGACTGGCAAGGTTCGGGTTAACTTCCTAACCCACCTGATTCCAGTGCTCATGCAATTAGCTCACTTCATTGTTCAAGCAGCGCTTTATCCCGGCGAAAATCAATAAATCGGTAGCCAACGCCGCGCTCGGTAAGGATGTATTTAGGGTTAGCGGGATCTTTTTCAATCTTTTGCCGGAGATAATTGATGTACAACCTGACATAGTGGGGCTCATCCCGGTATTCGTAGCCCCAAACCTTAGTGAGAATCTGGTCGTGGGTCAGGACCCAACCCGCATTCTGAACTAAATGGTAAAGCAGGCGATACTCAGTGGGGCGCAGTTTGACCAGTTCACCTTCAACCCAGACCTCGTGGCGGTCAAAATCAATTTTCAATCGATCATCGACCTCAATTAGACCGTGCGTACTGGCACCAGTCATCTCAGTCCGGCGAAGTACGGCGCGCACTCTACTGACCAATTCGCGCGGACTGAATGGTTTCGTGATGTAATCATCCGCGCCCATCTCCAGCCCATGTACCCGGTCCTCTTCTTCACCTTTCGCGGTGAGCATTATCACTGGAACAGTGTTGGATTCGCGGATCATGCCTAACACTTCGAAGCCATCCATGTCCGGCATCATCACATCGAGCAGCACGATATCTGGCAGGTTGCTGCGGATTTTGTCAATAGCCTGTTTGCCGTTAAAGGCTTCAAAAACTTGAAAGCCATCGTGCTCTAAATTTAGACGGATGAAGCGAACCATGCGCTCTTCGTCATCCACGACTAAAATGCGGCGGTCTTTATAACTATCCTGCATCGATTACTCCCTCACAAATCCAATAATATCTTCTTCTTCCTCTTCACCAGCCATGATCTCAATGAAGTTGATTTTCTCAATCGGCCAGATTACCGTTGAGACATCCTCCTGAATGTAATTTATATCTTTTCCATCCAAATGACGAGGATTATGCACCGTCAGGATGTTATCAGTCGGAGCAGGCAGTTCATCAATCTCTCCTAGGATCGGCTCTGAATTCAGAATGTGAAGAATAACTTGTAGTGACATACACAATTTTCCTCTTGATTAAAGTTGTTAAGAACTCCTAGGAATGCTCGGGTTGTTCTGGAATTTGGATGATGATAACAGTGATGTTATCCGGCCCTCCAGCATTATTGGCTGCCTGGATCAGTTTTTGACAGGCTTGCTGCAGTGAATCCGCACTGGTAATAATTTTAACCATTTCGTTATCTGGCACCAGCCCCCAGAGACCATCCGAACATATTACTAAATAACCTGAAGACGGGAGTGGGCTGGTGATTATTTCTTCATCGATCTTCTCAGCTTGGCCAAGCGCCCGGTAGAGTACGTTTCGCTGGGGATGAACAGCAGCTTCGTCAGATGTGATTTGACCTAAATCTTGTAACCGTTGAACAAGTGAGTGATCCGTGGTCAGCACCTTGGGAGTTCCCTCGCTGCTGATGTGATAGGCTCGGCTGTCACCGATATGAACAAGATTAAGCTTATCGTTCAGGATTAATAACGCAGTCAGGGTGGAGCCACCACCTGGAGCTTGCTCGAGAATTGCTTGGTGGGCTGAATGAATGCCTTCAGACATTAATTTCTGAACGATATTGTCCTGATCCTTCAGCAGGTTATTCCGGTTCAAAGATTGAAGTTTTGTAATCACTTCTGTGGACATGGCTTCCACAGCGACTTCACTGGCTATTTCACCATGGAGATGACCTCCCATACCGTCGGCGACAACATAAAATCCCATCGGGAGGTCAATGCTGTTGCTGACCAGGTTGGTGGACATCGCAAACAATGCATCTTCATTGTGATCGCGCTGGACACCAATTGAACTGCCTATCCCATAAGTAAAAGGTGATCGGGAAGTTTTTCTCATTGCTGGTGAGCTGGTAATCGATTGAACCTGCTCTACTTGGGTTGGTATATCCGAAGATTCCTTAGAGGATGATTCTTCGCCTTCAGGTTCGTCATTTCCACTAAATATGCTCTTTAATAAATTGGACACTTGTAAATGTTCTCCATGAAACGGATAATTTCCAGATTAACCCACGGAGGTAATAGGAATTGCATAGAATTGGTTATTTGTTGAGCCAATAAAAATCATATCATTTTCAGCCACTGGTGTGGCAGTAATCGGTTGATCGGTCTTAAATTTCCACCGCAGGTGACCCGTTTGGTTATCTAGGCAATATAAATTTCCATCCACGGAACCACAATACAACCCATCTTCCAGCACAATTGGCGAGCCAGTAACCTGGTTTTCAGTCTGGAAACGCCATACTTCTTTTGCCTTGGCTATGTTAATGCAGTATATATTACCATCAATGGATCCGGTATAAACCAAGCCATCGGCAACACAAGGCGAAGAGATTGATCCTTTATCCATCTTGAATCGCCAGATCAAATAACCTGATTTCGCATCCAGGGCATATATGTGCGAGTCGAGTGAGCAGAAAATAACCATCCCATCGGCGACAATCGCAGACGAGGTGATCGCCCGCTTCGCTTTATAGCGCCACTTGATCCCACCTCGGAAATCCATGCAGTAAAACTCACCGGATTCATTACCGGCATAGACTTCATCCTGGGTGACGTATGGGGTGGATCGCACTTCAGCGATGGTTTCAATTTGCCAGATGCCCCTGCCGCCATTGATGTTGATCGCATGAACGGCGAAGTCATCGGAGCCGATGAAAACGTGACCGTGAGCCAGAAAAGGAGAAGATCGGACCGGTCCTTTTGTGTAATAAGTCCAGAGTAATGAGCCAGATCGAGCTGAGACAACATGCAGGCGGTTGTCTTCCGAACCAACAAAGACAAAATTCTCTACAACTGCCGGTCGACTGACGATACCCCCATCAGTCTCGTACTTCCAAATGAGGTTTCCTGATCGGGCATTTAACGCATACAGGTGCTGGTCATAAGAACCAATGTAAACGACTCCATTGGCATAACAAGCTGTACCGCGAATTTCATCTCCACACGCGAATGTCCACTTCGGTTGGATGGTTTCCTCAGGAGTTGGACTTACCTGATCAATCTGCAGTGATAAATGCCTGGAATCTGACCTGCCAATCACCTCCAGTAAGGCCGTTTTCATCTCTTCGACGCTTTGAAATCGATGTGTGGGATCTGACTGCATCGATTTGAGGATCACGTTTTCCAGTTCAACAGAAACATCGGGATTATTAACGCGAATTGCACCTGAAGTAGGTGAGAGGCCAATCTGGCTGTCCGAATAACTGCCGATAAGCAGGGTGTACATCAATGTCCCGAGGGCATAAATGTCATCCAAATTGGTTTCAATAATATGAGATGATTCCGAATCCTGGAATATTTGCGCCAATCCGAAGTTAACGATGATCAGGTTGTTATGAACATCTATCAGAATATTGGCTGGATTTAGATCTTTAAGGATGATCGCATCTGGTTGCTGGGCATGCAGATATTGGAGCACCTCACATAATGCAATTGACCATTTAATTACCTGCTCCTGGGGGATCGGTCCAGAAGTCTCTTCTAAAATAGCTGCCAGGCTCTTCCCTTGAATAAATTCCATCACCAGAAAAGCGTGTCTCTCTTGAGTGAAATAATCCAGTATTCCTGGGAGTGCTGGATGAGAAAGTGTGGCTAGGAGATTTGCTTTACGCTCAAAGTTTTCAATATTGGCCTGCCGTACTTGTGGATCGGGAGATGGATTGCGAAATTCTTTTACCACCACCATTTTTTGAACGCTTGGGAAATGAAGATCTCGAGCCTGGTAAACGGCGCCGCTATGGCTGAGGCTGATCGTTTTCTGGATCAGGTACCTTTCTGCAAGGCGCGTACCTTTCTTCAGCGATAAAGTTTCTGGTTCCTGGTTCTTGAATGTACTCATACTCAATCCACCCGGATAATAATCTGGACAACCCGCGGGATTGTCTCAATATACCTCGATTACCGGTGAGTGACCACTTCGTAAAATAGTTTATGTTCTGGCAGCGGTGAGGCTGGCTTTCTGATTATAGCCACCATCGAGGGAATCTGCAAATTACAAATTCGAAATTCGCGGGTCCATCAGTATAATACTAATGGAAAAACCGAAAGGATGGATGAGCATGGATAGTTATGAATACTACCTCTCTCCTTATTCCTGGCGTTATGGCTCGCAGGAGATGCGCCACATTTGGAGCGAAATTAACAAAAGACGACTTTGGCGAAAGATTTGGGTAGCTCTGGCAGAAGTTCAGGCGGAGTTTGGCCTGGTTTCGAATGAGCAAATAGTTGAACTGCAATCTCAAGCTGAAAATGTCGATATCTCTCGAGCGTTCGAGATTGAAGAAGAGATCCAACATGATTTGATGGCAGAGCTTAAGGCATTTGCCGAGAAAGCGCCATCAGGGGGTAGATCTTTGCATTTAGGGGCCACCTCAGCTGATATCGAAGATAATGCTGATGTTTTGCGTACCCGTCAGGCTTTCGAATTGATCCTGGATAAATTAAAGATATTACTGCTCACCTTGGCTGACACAGTAGATCAATGGGCAGACCTGCCCCTGATGGGGTTCACTCATTTGCAGCCCGCTGAACCAACGACTTTAGGCTACCGAATAGCGTTCTATGCCCAAGATCTGTTTTGGGATTGGGATGGATTGCGGCGAGTTTGCCGTAATTTGCATGGCAAGGGTTTCAAAGGAGCGGTTGGGACTGGGGCAGCATATGGTGAGCTGATTGGTACTAAAAATTTAGCTGAATTTGAAACCAGACTCGCTATGGAGCTAAAACTCCCATTTTTTCCGGTCACGTCGCAGGTCTATCCCCGAAAACAGGATTACCGGGTGGTGAGCGCCCTTTCAGGCCTGGGGAGCTCGCTGCATAAATTCGCCTTCGATCTGAGAATTCTCCAGGCCCCTACCTTTGGGGAGCTGTCGGAACCCTTTGGTGCCAAGCAGGTCGGTTCCTCTGCAATGCCGTTCAAACGCAATCCTATCAACGCAGAAAAGATCGATTCTTTAGCTCGTTCATTGGCCCAATTGCCGCGTCTGGCATGGGATAATGCTGCCCTTTCCGGCCTGGAAAGGACATTGGATGATTCCGCTAACCGGCGATCCTTTTTACCGGAGGCTTTCTTAATCGCGGACGAATTGATCGAAACTGCCCAGCGCATAATAAATGGACTAGAAGTAAACGAAATCGCCATTGGGCGAAATCTCTCGCAATATGGTCCTTTTGCTGGCAGCGAACGAATTTTGATGGCTTTAAGTAAAGCTGGAGCTGATCGCCAAATAATGCACGAACGCCTGCGAGAGCTCTCGATGACGGCCTGGGAGGCGGTAGAGCAGGGGCAAGAGAACCCTCTTGAAGATCTGGTGAGTCGCGAGCCAGCTTTTTTGGAATATCTTGAAGAAGATCAGCTTCGTGAACTCTTGGACACCAGGAAGTATTTAGGAGATGCACCGATCCGGGCGCGAGAGTTGAGCAAGACAATCCGCAAATCGATTAAATAATTTGGGAGCAAGCTGGATCAATGAGATACTGGTGCGCCAAACGTAGAATTGCCTGCACTAGGTCAATCAAAACGTTCAGAAATTGCCTTTTGTGAGCTTACCCGCCTGAAACCATCTCTCCCTCAAGCGGGTAGCCTGCCTCTTCCCAATCCTGGATGCCTCCGGCGTAGCGCCTAATATACTGAAAACCATTTCCCTCCAGCAGCTTGTAGGCGTATTGGCTGGCAGCACATTGTGGGTTGGAGCAATATACCACGATATCATCTTCCTTATTTAGCTGGGCGAGACCCTTTTCTGGCGTATCGACGTGGAGCGAACCAGGGATATGTTTCGCCCGGTATTGCCATTCTCCCAGGACAAATACTAATTTAAAATCATCTCCCTGATCGAGTTTGGCTTTGAGTTCTTCTTTAGTTATTAGATTCATCCCATAAACCTCCAATAAACACTGCAAAAATTCATAACAATACAACCTGACAGCGCAAAAATCCGGTTCTTAGAGAAGTGCGTATCAAGAAACTTCAAAGATTATACCCTTGCCAGTTCTTTACATCCTTCCAAAGTTTGAAATTATGACTCATCAATTCAAATAAATTAAAAACTGTCTCCTATTTTGTACATAGATTCCCTATGGTGATGGAGTTATTGTTGCTGCAAGCGGCGTGGCTGTGCTCCAATCAAAGTCAGGGTTTTTACCCCCAGGAATGAAGAGCATCTTGCCTGGTTCTATTGCTTCGATCTCTTGGTCCAATCCATTTTCTGGCCAGGATAAAATCGAGATGATGCTGACCCCAAATCGATGGGAGATTTTTGGCAGGTCCTCACCAGCTTTAACCACATAATAAAATCCATCGATAGGGGGAATGATCAGAGTCATCCCTGGGGCCAATTCCTGTGGAAGGATTTCGAAATTTGAGTAAAGAACACTGGATGTAGAGAGCTGATATTCTTCGGCAATGTCCTGAGTGGTTTCACCGGTTTGAACAACATGAAAAACCATCTCTGTGCGCGGTTCAAATACCTCGGGTGAAGGCGTGATGGTGCTCCCCGGAGTTTCTGTAGGTTCTGGAATGGTAGCCTGCATGGTGATGGTCATCGTAGCCGTTGTGGTACGCGTTGAAGTAGGTTTATGGGTGACAGATGACGGCGGATTGGTTGGCGTGCAGGCAGCGATGATCAGGATGAGCCATGGGATGAACAGCGTATACTTTCCCATCTTCTCCCCTGATCGGTAGAGATTTGAACAGTATTTCAGTAAAGTGATTATCCTGCCATTATACTTCCGGATCGACCTTCATTAACTAAGATGGCTTTAATTTCAAGGAAGAATTTTTTTGCTTTGATCTCTGGAGAGCATTAACCGGCAAAGCAAGCTATTCTTATTTTTGAGATTACTAAAAATCATTGCTGGAAAGAACAATCGAGTGATTGTATTTGCAACATTCCAATTTTATCGATCTGGAGAATATTCACACCTCCTTCAGATAGTCTTCACAAATTCTTCACATGGGTAAGGTATTCTTTTCCCAGAAATGTGAAATATAT
>JBFFEL010000012.1:0-47637 GCA_041558875.1 Anaerolineales bacterium | reverse complement strand
TTGTGCTTTTTCCGTCGGTTGGAAAGCCTGACCAAAGATTTTTAAAGGGTTGAGACTGGCGCTTGGAGCTTCCTCTTCAATAGCTGCCGGTTTTGTCTCAACCGTTTCGCTTTGCGACCGGTCAACCGCGGCAGGTGGAGCGGGAGTTGTTCCCATCCAGGTTTGAAGTTCTTTAATCAAATCAGCGATGAACTGGCTCTGGTCAGCATGAAGCTCGCTCCCCCGGTAATGAGAAACCCCACCCATTTCAACTACCAGGCGCCGCTCTTTCCCTTCTCGCCAGACGCGAATTGTATGTTCTGAATCTGAAAGCACTCGCTCTCGTGAGGGTTCTTCCGGGGCAGATTCCTTCCGCAAAGTGAAAACCAACATTCCAACCAGGAAACCCATCACGATACCGATCCCGGCCAGCAAGATCGCACCAGTTAGATCCATAATTTAAACTCCTCCGGGGTGGGAATCCAGTCTAACACCTTTTGAAAATCTAGGGTTCAGGAGGTGTTTGGCAGTTTTCACAATAATGTGTCCCTCGCTGTCCCACCAGAATGCGCTGAATGGGCGATCCACAAGATGGACATGGATCGCCTGTGCGCTGGTAGACTCGAAAATAATTCTGAAAATCACCACCGCGATAAACCCAATTGATGCTGGCACCCTGGCGTTCAATTCCCTCATTCAGCACCCGCCTGATGCTGGACCATAAACGTTTGGATTGCGCTGCATCCAGCGAATTGGATATTGCCAAAGGATGGATTTTCGCCAGGTGAAGCGCCTCGTCGGTGTAAATATTGCCTAACCCAGCGATGAAGCGCTGGTCGAGGAGCAGTGGTTTAATTTGGCGGCGATGGGCCTGCAGCCTGTGGTGAAATTCTTGGGGAGTGAAGTCCTCAGCCAGCGGTTCAGGACCCAAATCTCCCAGGACTATGCTTGGATCGGAAACCAGCCAGACCCGGCCAAATTTGCGCGTATCATTGAACGCCAACCGCAGACCGTCCTCGAAATCAAGCATTAAACGGTGATGTGGAGCCACGGGATCAGATTGTTTTTCAACTATCAGATCACCGCTCATCCTCAAATGGATCAATAACGTCTCACCAGGAAACTCCAACAGAAGAAATTTCCCCCGGCGTCCGACATCGCGTACCTTCTTCCCGAGAATGCGTCGCTCGAATTCTTCTGGTTCAGGTTCTGCGAGCGTCCGTTCCCAGAGCAGGTGGCTATCTTCGACGCGCCGTCCAACCAGGGATTCGCCACCTCGCCCGCCATTCCTGAGTGCATTGCGGATCGTTTCGACCTCGGGCAGCTCTGGCATGCTTTATTCGTTGAACATCTCCCCGACGCTGCGTCCCTCATGTGCCCGGCGGATGACTTCACCCAGCAGCGGGGCCACGGACAGTACCTGCAGACGGTCAGCCAGTCTTTTCTGCTTTTCCACCGAGATCGGCACCGTATCCGTGGCGATGATCTTTTTTAAAGGCAGGGATGCCAGGCGCTCGATAGCTTTTTCTGAAAAAACGGGATGCACACATACCGCGTAAACATCGCGGGCGCCCTTTTCCTTCACGAGTTTGACCGCCTGCCCGAGAGAACCAGCGGTGTCGATCTCGTCATCCACCACGATCACATCCCGATCCTCAACATTACCGATCAGTGTCAAGGCCGCCGCCCGGGCATCATTTCCAGAGCGACGTTTTTCAACAAACGCGATCGGCGTATCAAGGCTGGCCGCGAAGTTGCGGCCTTTCTTAGCAAAACCCAGGTCGGCTGCCACAACAACCGGATCCTTCATCTTCAGCCGTCGCTCAAACATATACGCGGTGAGAATATGGAAGGCTGTCAGCACATCACCTGGGATTGAGAAAAAACCTTGAATCTGACCAGCATGCAAATCCAGTGTCATGTAGCGATCTGCCCCAGCGATCTCGATCATATCTGCTACCAGGCGCGCCGTGATGGGTACTCGCGGCATGTCCTTTTTATCTGAGCGAGCATAGCACATATAGGGAACAACAGCTGTTATTCGACCTGCGGAATCCAGCCGCAAGGTTTGCAGCATGATCAACAGCTCCATCAGGTTGCGATGGACCGGCCGGGAAGTAGTCTGGATAACAAAAACATCCTGCCCACGCACGCTGTTATGCAGTTTAACGAACAGGTTGTCGTTCGGAAAGAGAGTTACATCTCGCCCGCTTAGCGGAACACCCAAATAACGCGCTATTTGGGCGGACAGATCCGGAGACGCCGTCCCCGAAAACAACTTTATCTCGCCATATGTAGCACAATCTCGCTGGGATTTATGTTGGGGCATCTCATTCCTCCAATTATTCCACCCACTCAGGGCGCAAAACACTCATGAATAAGACATCGTGAAATTGACCATCATGGTATTCAGCCTGGCGCTGCCGGCCTTCATGAACAAATCCTACTTTTTCATATGCACGAATAGCTCTCGGATTATCCTCGAACACTCTTAAGAAAATACGGTGCAGGTTCAAGGTAGAAAAACCGTGCCGCAGCAGTATCTTCATCACTTCGCTGCCATACCCTTGATTCCAATAGGTTTTATCACCAATGACAATACCCAATTCAGCGGAGCGATTGCGCCAATCAATACTGAAAAAACCGCTATTGCCCAGCAGCTTCCAATCATCTCCCTGCTGTACATCGATGCACAGGGGTCGTTCCTCAACCGGACGTTTAAGCATATTTTCGAACCAGTCTTCCTCCTCTGCCATTGACAGGGGAGTGTACAAAGATAATCCCTCGGCAACTTCCGGATCATTGAGCCAATCTACGAAAAGAGGGAGATCCTCCCTTTCAACATGACGCAAGCGAACCCGGTCGCCATAAATCATTTCGACTGCCCCCCATTCAACAGCGCTTCCACTGCCTGGTGAGGAGATATTTGCCGGGCAATCAAGGATTCCAGAATCTCCTGGTATTGCGAATCAGAAACTTCCTGGCGCCAGCGGGAAACCAGGTTCCCCTGTATGAGCTGTTCCAGCTCAGCCTGCAATCGAGCCCGGTCACGGTCATGCCGCTCGCCAGTGGTTTCCAGGTGAGCCTGGTGATTGGCTATCGCCTGCACCAGTTCAGGTATTCCATCTCCCTGGATGGCGACAGTGCGCAGGATTGTTGGTATCCACAGTGACTCGCTATCCGTCCCTGAATCATTAATATTGATTGTTTCAACTGCGCCATGATGCTCAACCTCCCTGCGAGTCGGGTGGGCTAATTCGAGCATGCTGCGTAAGGCTCGTTCGGTATTCTCTACGCCTGGCCGGTCAGCTTTGTTGACTACCAAGATATCTGCGATTTCAAGAATTCCGGCCTTGATCGCCTGGATCTCATCTCCTAACCCGGGCGCTTCTACCACCAGCGTGGTATGGGCCAGGCGAGCGATATCGACTTCCGCCTGTCCTGCGCCCACAGTCTCGATCAGGATTATTTCAAAACCGGCCGCATCGAATACCTGGACCATGCTGCTCGTGGTCGGCGCCAGACCTCCCAACGATCCACGCGCGGCCATCGAGCGGATGAAAACCCCCGGATCGCCGGACAGATCCCGCATCCGCACCCGATCACCCAAGATCGCACCACCAGTGAAGGGACTGGAAGGATCAACGGCTACAATAGCAATTTTTTGTTGTGGCTCACCGGGTGGGGGATTGCGATAGTAATGGGCGAGTCTGTTCACCAGTGAAGATTTTCCCGTACCAGGCGCGCCGGTCACACCTACCAGGTGTGCCTTCCCTGTATGGGGAAACAGCTCGCCCAGGGCCTCCCTACCCCCAGGTTCATCATTTTCAATTTGGGAAAGAAGCCTCGCCATCGCGAGACGCTCACCAGCTAATACAGAGGTTGCCAACGACATATGTTAAGGGATTATCAGGCAGCCGGCGCCCCAACCACTGCCTGGCGAACATCATTGATGATATCCTCCGTCAGTGTTCCTGGTCCATAGACCCCAACCACGCCAATCTCCATCAAGCGGGGGACATCCTCATCAGGGATAATACCTCCCACAAAGACCTTGACGTGCTCCTGGCCATTGGCGGCGAGTATTTCAAGCACGCGCGGCACAAGTGCCATATGTGCGCCAGAGAGGATGGAGAGACCAATCACGTCCACGTCCTCCTGCAGGGCGGCTTCAGCGACCATCTCCGGAGTCTGTCGTAAACCAGTATAGATGACCTCCATGCCAGCATCCCGCAATGCACGGGCGACCACTTTTGCTCCCCGGTCATGCCCGTCTAACCCGGGCTTGGCGACCAGGACGCGGATTTTCCGTTCGCTCATCCTACCTCCCTGCGATCAAGGTTATACCTGCGATTATACCGCGTTCAACATCTTGCATTAGCTGTACGAGAGGGACATGTACAACAGATTTATGCGCAGATAAGATCGATCACCAAGGTCTGTGTTGATCAATTAAAAATCTTTTGCTCCAGCCACCGCAACGAAGTTAATTAAAATGGTCCAATTGAAATGGACTTCCGTGACCTGGATAAACAGTTTTTATTTCAAAATTTTTCAACTTTTCAACACTGATCTCTGCAGCAGCTTTGTCATCCATTAATGAATTTATGTCTGGTTTTTCTATATTTTCAAACAAATCACCACATATTAAATCCCCGGAATTTGTTAGAATTCCGATTGAACCCAGTGAATGCCCTGGAATGCTGAGCACCTGTGCCTCCAGTCCAAAATGAGATAGGTCGTCTCCATCTTCAAAATATAGATCCGGCGTGAATCTTTCGGATTTCCTGAATCCCATCAGAGGTGGAAACAATTTTCTGGTGAAGATGTTATTGCCCTTTTTTCGGTTGCTGAACATTTCCCCGCGCTCAACCATCCCCAGATCTCCAATATGCATGGCTATTTTGGAATCATATCTCTTGCGCAAATATGCTGCATTTCCAGAGTGATCGAAATCTCCGTGGGTTAAGATGATCAAATTCATCTCACCTGGTAAACAACCCGCATCCAAAATTTCTCTTTCAACTTCAGATCGATTATTGGGACTGCCCGTATCGATTAGGAAATATCCACTTTCTGCCTTGAGAAGATAACAATTCACGCTACCCAATCTAAAAGGCATAGGTAATTGAATGGGGATTATATCAAGCACTTGGAAATCCTCCAGCTTTCCTGGATAAACTTTCTCATCCTGAATTTCAACCAGAATAATTATAAGACTTCTTTTATCAAACGAAAATGATAGACTAAGAAACTCAACAAGCATCTATTATCCAATTTCCAATTCAATCCTGATAAAATTCAACCAGGCAATTTGTATTTCTCAAATCCAGGTTTGCCACCACTCAAAGGGAGAACCATGCCAAAATCCAAACGCGCATTTCTCAAAGCCTATGAATGGACAGAATTTGATCACATCACCAGTGATCAAAAAAAAGGTCTGCCTCGACCGGAAATCCAGAAACCAATCCAACTCGATGCGGATTTTTTCGATTTGATCCCCCCGGAAGGGTTCACCATCGGTACAACCCCGGTGATCGATGTCATCCGGGAGCGGGTCAGTCACCGGAAATTCAACCAGGAATCTTTAACGCTCGAGGAGCTTTCCTTTCTGCTGTGGGCTACTCAAGGCGTTCGAGAGAAGGTGACCGAAGGTGGAATTACTTATGTCATGCGAGTTGTCCCTTCTGGCGGCAACCGCCACCCGATGGAAACCTACCTGAGCATTCATCGAGTGGCAGGAATTGAAAAAGGTCTGTACCGCTATTTGCCTCTTAACCACAAACTGGTCCTGGAAAAGAGAGATCCAAACTTACCTGAACAGGTCAAGCAAGGCAGCCTCAACCAGAACAGCGGTTCTTCAGCTCAACCATATTATTTCATCAAAGAAGCTGCGGTTGTCTTTATCTGGACTGCCATCCCTTATCGCTCGGAGTGGCGCTATCACAAAGCTGCTGCCAGGTTGATCGCTTTGGATGCAGGGCATATCTGCCAGAATCTCTACACTGCGGCAGGAGCAATTGGGGCAGGAACTTGCGCAGTTGGGGCATTCGACCAGAATAAAATGAACGAATGTCTGGAAGTAGATGGAGAGGACGAATTCGTGATCTACATGGCACCAGTTGGGAAGATAAACCAATAGAAAAGCGCTAAAATATATGTTCCAACGATTCTTTTCTACATAATGAGCAACTTGAAATGATCCAGATTATCTTCTCTTCGAGTTAATGATATATGATCTGCCCGCAATGCGAGACTGACAACCCCAAGGAAGCCCGCTTCTGCCTGAATTGTGGTGCGGTACTAGTCCAAAAATGTACCAACTGCCAGGTGGAATTATTACCCGATGCTCGCTTTTGCATGCATTGTGGGCACCCCGCACGCACCCGCACAGCCCAAGATGAAGCACAGCTTAACAGGTTAACCGCGGCAGCGCCGCCTCTATTGGCAGACAAAGTTCGTTCGGCCGCCAGTCTCTCGGGCGAACGGCGGATTGTGACCGTCTTGCATGTGGACGTGGTTAAATCAACCGCTATCGCTGCAGAGATTGGTGATGAAGCCTGGGCCGCGATCTTAACTGGCGCATATGACCGGTTTGCCCAGGTGATCTACCGCTATGAAGGCACAATCGCCCACTTACTCGGTGATGCATTAGTGGCATTCTTCGGTGCACCGGTGACGCACGAAGATGATCCCATTCGGGCCGTAAATGCTGCCCTCGATGTAATTAAATCTGGTAAGGATTATGCCAGTGAAATGCGCGCTGAGTACGATATTGAGTTCAACATCCGCGCCTGCCTCAACACCGGGCCAGTTGTGATCGGGCCGGTGGGCAGCGACTTGCGCTATGATTTTACTCCCATCGGCGGAGTGGTTAATCTGGCAGCAAGAATTAAATTTGCCGCTCACCCCATGACTTTGCTCATTTCTGAAAGCACGTACCCTTTCGTCTCCCCGATTTTTGAGTGCACAGATCTGGGCTTGATCAAAGTGACCGATCGGGCTGAGCCAGTGCGGGTATACCAGGTGATGGAGTCAAAAGCGACACCAGGCAGTGTCCGTGGACTAATTGGATTAGAGAGTCCCATGGTCGGACGAGAGGCCGAGATGGAGTCCCTGCTTAATCTCTGTAATGCTGTAAGAGCTGGCCTGGGAAGGGCAGCTCTGATCACTGGCGAACCCGGAATGGGCAAAACGCGGTTAATCAGCGAATGGAAATCAGCTGTCATGGCTGAAACAGATATGCCTGCTCCAAGATGGGTGGAAGGACACTGCCTGTCGTATGGGGGAGGCTTGACTTATCAACTGGTTGCAGATTTGCTTTATTCAATCTTAGGGATGCCCAGTGCAGCCGGTGAACCCGAAACCCATCTGGCGCTGTTCTCCCTGCTCGAAGACCTGTTTGGAAAGGCTGAGACCTCCGCGGATTTTCAAGAAATCTACCCTTATCTGGGCCATCTTCTTTCTCTCAGGTTGGAAGGAGAAGCCCTGGAAAAGGTGCAATCCCTCGATCCCCAAACTTTACAAACCAGGTACCTGTTCACCCTGCGCCGTCTTTTACTGGCGCTTACCTCTGACCGTCCGCTGGTGATCATCCTGGAAGATCTGCACTGGGCTGATCCATCATCGGTGGAGCTGTTGGTCAAGCTCCTACCGACTGCCACTTCCGCTCCACTCTTATTTTGCATGGTCACACGTACCGAGCACGACTCCCCCGGCTGGAAGCTGGTCACTGCAGCCAGGGAGATTTTGGGCGGCAGCCTGACCGAGATTTCATTAGTTGCCTTATCCGATAATGACAGCCGGCGGATGGTCTCCAACCTGTTGGAAGTAGAAGCCTTGTCAGAAAAAACACGCACAGTAATCCTGCAAAAATCTGAGGGCAACCCGTTTTTTGTAGAGGAAGTCATCCGTATGTTGATCGACCGGGGTGCAATCGTCCAACAGAGTGGGGATTGGATCGCCGGTGAGAAGATCGAACAAGTTGAAATCCCTGACAATCTGCAGGGTTTACTTGTGGCGCGTATCGATCGGCTGCCGGAAGACGTAAAGAACACGCTGCGCATCGCCTCGGTCATCGGTCGTCAATTTCCGGTCAAAGTCCTTGAACAAATCTTGGGGGAAATGTGAAATGAGCCTGTTAGGTCACTTAAACACATTAGAGTCCGCTGGTTTGGTTCGTATTGCGCAGCTGGAACCCGATTTAGAGTACCTCTTTCGCCACGCACTTGTCAGGGAGGCCGCCTACTCCTCCATCATAACGGTTGACCAGAAGAAATTGCATCTGGCTGTTGGAGAGGCAATTGAGCTCCTTTATCCCGACAGGGTTGACGAATATGCCGCCACGCTTTCTTACCACTTTGGTGAGGCAGGTGAGGTACAAAAAGCATCAAAATACTGCACCCTGGCCGGCGAAACATCTCTGAAGGCCTACGCTAACCCGGAAGCCGAATCCCATTTCCGCTGCGCCTTGGGCCTGATACAAAGTGATACTGAACGTGTGCATTTACTTTCTCAACTCGGTGAAGCTTTATACCGTCAAAGCCGTTACGATGAAACCCTCCAAACCTGGCATCAGGGTATCCAGGGTTATCAAAAAATAGGAGATCTTGAAGGTGTTGCGTACCTTTATGCCCGTTCAGCCCGCGCTGCCTGGCACGGTGGTGACCAACCAGAGGGTCTGCGCTTGACCCAGGAAGGTCTGCAAGCAGTTGAAAGGCTGGCTGATACTCCAGCAAAAGCCATGCTACTTCACGAAGCAGCCCGCGCCTATCACTTCAACGGCTTCCCAGATGAGGCTGAACCATTATGCAGACAGGCTCTGGAAATGGCAGAGAGATTGAATGCCATTGACATCCAGGCAGACGCCCTAGCAACTTTAGGGGTGCTGCCAAACGTTCCCCCAGATGAAGCGATCCACTCTTCGGAATTGGCGGTCGAACTGGCTGAATCTCGTGGTTTGCTGGAAATCGCTGTTCGCGCTAATCACAATTTAGGAGTTATCGTCGCCGAACAACGCGGCGACCAGAAAGGTGCGCGCGACCGCTACCTGCACGCGGCGGAGCTCGCCCATCAACGAGGTGCCGCACAGGAAGAGTTATTCTCGTTATTAAGCGCGGCAGGTACGTCATTGGGTTTGGGCGATCTGAAAACAGGCGAAATGATTATCAACCGCATCGAAAATATCAACAGCACCTTGATTGATCCCAATCAGGCGCTGTTAGAGATGGATGGCATTAAGTTCAACCTTCACCTGCTGAAAGGAGAGTTGCAAAAGGCTCTTGAGATAATCCGCAAAGGCAGGTCAAACGCTCGCCAAAGAGGCGATTTGCAAATGCTGCAAATTTTCTGCATCGATGTTGCAAATTATTATTTGATCCAGGATCAGATTGAAAGAGTTGAAGACTGGAGTGAAGCCGAGGGTGCTGCAGAGGAAGCGGTTGAAATCAGCAGCCGGGGAGTTGGAAGTCGCATTTATTCACTTTCTCTGCTGAGCACGATTTTGGTTCGTCAAGGCAGATTGGAGGAAGCCAACCAGCTGTACATCGAAGCCAGGCAAAAAACTGGATCCACACCAAGTTTTTGGCAACAGCAGGCATTACTTGTTATGGAGCGGGATTTAGCAGCTGCCCAGAAGCGGTGGGAGAAGGCGTTCTCTTCAGCAGAAGCAGTATGTCAACGCTTAGCCAAAGTCGAGATGCGTTTTCCATGGGCTTTTTCCCTGGTTATATGGGCTGAGATCCATCAAGCTCGTGGTGAAGCGATCGACTTAGAAAGAGCCAGGGCAATCTACCGTGAAGCGATAGCGCTTTTCCAAGAAATGGAGACGGAGTTTTACACCAATCTGCTCGAGGAACGATTAAAGGCACTGATTGCAAAATCCTATGCCGTCACCCAGGAGCATGATGCGGTCGCCCAGGAGCTCGCCGAGGCTGGGAGGATGCAGGAAGGTCTCTTACCGGAAGAAATGCCAGAAATCTCTGGCTGGGAGATCTCAGCTGTGCTCCATCCAGCCAGAGCGACCTCAGGAGATTTCTACGACTTCATCCAGCTGCCTGGAGGCCAGCTCGGGCTCCTGGTCGCCGATGTGGCTGATAAAGGCATGGGGGCTGCCTTGTACATGGCGACCTTCCGCACACTGATCCGTACTTTTGCAGGAGAACATCCCACTGAACCCGAGCGGGCGCTGGCGAGAACCAACCGCCGCATCCTGGCAGAAACCCATGGAGGGTTATTCACCACCGTTTTCTACGGTGTCCTTGATCCATCTAGTGGTAAGCTGACTTACTGCAATGCCGGGCATAACCCACCTTACCTTTTCTCTGTTAAGGAGCATGAAAAACCAAAGCCGCTCATTAGAACCGGCATGCCGCTGGGAATCACTGAAGAAGCCGGTTGGGACCAGGGAGATTTCACCTTTCATCCTGGGGATGTGCTTGTTGCTTATACTGACGGGGTAACCGAGGCCCAGAACGATCGGGACGAGTTTTATGAAGAGGCTCGTCTCGTGGAGCTGGCCAGCTCCATGGTGAGTAAACCAGTTCAGGAGTTGATAGAGGCGCTTGAAAAGGATATGCGCGAATTCTCAGGAACCGCGCCCCAGCTGGATGACTTAACACTGATGATTGTAAAAAAGGGAATTCGATGAGCAAATTGATATTGATACTGAAGGGCAGTCCTCGAAAAAATGGGAACAGCGCAGCGCTGGCAGAGCAAGTCTCTGATGGCGCCAGGAAATCCGGCGCAGAGGTGGAAAGTGTCTACCTGGCCGGATTGGAAATCAATCCCTGCGATGCCTGTGATGCCTGCCAGGAGGGAAACGACGGCTGCATCGTCCAGGATGACATGCAATTCCTCTATCCAAAGCTCAAGCAGGCAGATGTGATCGTCATCTGCAGCCCGATCTACTATTTCAACATCAGCGCACAAAGCAAAGCCTTCATCGACCGCTGGTATGCCCTTGAATCGGATCAAGGCAGCGCGTTGCGAGGCAAAGAGCTGGCCATCGCTCTGGTCTATGGCGATACAGATTTATATACCTCCGGTGGGATTAATGCCATTCACACGTTTGAATCAATCGCCCGCTACATCGGCTTGAAGATCTCGGGCATGGTTTATGGAACCGCGGAGCACATCGGCGATGCACAAAAGCAGCCAGATTTGATGGCCAAAGCTTTCCAGCTCGGCGAGGCATTAGCAGTTTGAGCAAATAGGATCCCATATCAGTCAGGATTCATCTCAGGTTTTCCCCGCTTCCGAAAGATTTGTGACCCCTCTTGTTGGGGAAAGACCTGCAATATGGGTATTCCGGGGATTGCAAATCCCCTCTGAGCATTAGAATACCCCACTTCCATTTTCTTAGACATTTCACCCCCAGGGAAGCTTCAACGAATTTTCAGCATCCATTGCGTGCCAGGTACCCTGGATAATCAACCGCTCGTAAATCATCGCCATGCGTTCAATCGGAAAAAAAAGATCTTTCGCCAACCACCAATCTATCAGGCCGATCAGGGAGGATACCATGTGCTGGGCGGCACACTGGCCGATCGCCTGTTTGAACCCTTGATGGCTGAAACCGGTTTCCTGGCAGCCAGCGTGGATTCCATCATCGGGACAGGTCCAGGCCGCGGAATGGGCTTGATGTTCGTCCTTATGGGAGTACTGGCTATCCTGACTGCGTTGGGCGGGTTTGCCCATCCAAGATTGCGCAATGTTGAGTGCGAGCTCCCCGATATGGTTGAAGGATAGTAAATAATTTAAAAACCTCACCTACATCTAATTCGAAGATGTTTGGAGAGGTTCTTTTATTAACAGCAGCGGGTGTTGCAACAATACCTAGTGAATCAATCTTCAAGAATCAACGAAGGAACTGGTTCATGCCCCAGGGTCAGTTCATGCGGTGATTCGCCCAGGTCAGACCAGGGGTCGACATGCACATTGATATCCGTCAGATCCGGAAATTCATGGAAGAGCGCATGGCGAACCTGCTCAGCGATCTGGTGGCTCTGCGAAGTTTTCTGTTCAGGATCGACCGATATATAAATCTCCGCGTGGAGACAGTGACCCACCCAGCGCATGCGAATCCTGCGAATCTCAAGCACATCATCATTCGTGGATATGACCGCCTCAGCCTGTTGGATCAGTGCAGGATCCACAGCATCCATCAAGCGATACCAGATGGTCTTCATCGCATCCCAGGTGATCATCAAGATAGCAATGCCGATCAGAAATCCGATGATGGGATCGAGGATGGGATAGCCAAGCCAGGTCCCACCCGCGGCCAGCAAGACCGCCAGAGAAGTCAAGCCATCCGTCCTGGCATGCAGCCCATCCGCAACCATGGCCGCAGAACCGATCTTCCGCCCGACTCTAATTTGTAAAATCGCCACGATCTCATTACCGAAGAAGCCAATTAAAGCGGCTGCCGCAACCCAACCGAGATTAGTTAGCGGCTGGGGATCGAGCATCCGCTGGATGGCCTGGTAAAAAACCACCCCGGCGCTCACTGCTATCGAGAGCACGATCAGTATCCCAGCCACGTCCTCCGCCCGTCCAAATCCATAAGTATAACGACGAGTAGGAATCCGCCGCGCCAGGTAGAACGCGATCAGCAGCGGGATCGAGTTCAACCCGTCCCCGATGTTATGAGCTGTATCAGCGAATAGAGAGACACTCCTGCTGAAATAGACGATCACCATCTGGAGCAGCGCGGTAGCCAGAAGTATGCCCAGGGCCAGCCAGATGGTGCGGATGCCTTCCTGGTTTTCACGAAAAGCCCTATCCGAGGCCAATTCACGATGGTCGTGATGGTGGCCAAAAATCCCCAACTTGTTGCTTAACCAACCCAGCATGTGATTTTTATGATGGTGGTCATGTGCATGATCACCATGATCATGGTGCCTCTCCTGTGTCTGCTGCATTCGTTCGATCTCCAGTAAATTTAGTTTTCCTGAGCTGGTTTTTCACCGCTCATGTAAGCGAAGCCCCTGAAATTCAGTCTCCCATATTCGATAGCCCCAAATCCTGTCCTTTCCAGGTAAAGCAGAACATTTTGAAGCGCTGAGGATAGCTGCGCTGAGTGTCCGTGGACCAGGGAGGCCAGACTGAAAGCACCTGGATCCAGTTCGATAATCACCAGCCTGCCACCAGGTTTCAGCACCCGGTGAACTTCCTCTAAACCGGCCAGTTTCAGTTCATCGGGCAGGTGATGCATCATTAGGCTACTGAACACCAGGTCAAATTGATCCTCCGGAAAGTCTAAATTTTCAATCACCCCGACCTGGAAATCGATATTTACTCGTTCCTTTTCCGCCTTACCTTGTGCGATGTTGATCATATTCGAACTCGGGTCGATGCCGACCACCACCCCCTCTTCGCCCTGCTTTTGTTTTGCAGCGATCGAGAGACTCCCGGTTCCGCAGCCCACATCGAGAATGTTCATCCCAGGTTTGATGTAAACCAATTCGAGAGCAGCTCGTCGAAATTTCTTTTCCCTACCCAAAGAGATGATGCCGACCGCCAGGTCATAATACCTGGCCCAGGAGTGGATGGTATGGCCCTTCGTTTCAGCCAGGTAACCCTCTACAGGTAGTTGGTGGTGATTTGATGTCATAGTTATTCCTAATGATTATTTTTATGTATAATTTGTAGTATATTGAACAAAATGTACGGTTTCATTGTGAGTATACATACCTTACAGCCCACCGTCAATAAATAAGATTTGATTTTTGTTCATTAGTGAACAAAAGTACGGGGATTGTCTGTAAAATGAACATGAAAAAAACTGATCGCAGAGTAGAGCGAACCCGCCAGCTCCTGAGAGATGCCCTGGTGTTGCTGATCCTGGAAAAGGGCTATCAAAAGATCACTGTACAGGACATCATCGACAGGGCGAACGTCGGGCGTTCGACCTTCTATTCTCACTACCGGGATAAAGAAGATCTGCTCTTCAGCGGGTTTGACGAATTAGCCTATGACCTGGACCGTCACATGCGCTCGCCAGATCAAACTGGTGAAGACCAGGAACACCTTCTTCACAGCCGGGAATTTTTCATTCATGCCCACAACAACAGAGAACTATACATGGCCATGTCAGAGAGCGGCGGGGGTGAGCAGCTGCTCGAGATTGGTCGGCGGCACATGCAGAAGCACATCGAAGCCCACCTCATCCAGTTCCCCTCCATTGGACGGGAATTTCCTCTACCCGTGATCACCAACTTCTTGGCCGGTTCCCTGCTGACGATGATCCTTTGGTGGCTGGAACAAGAGGCACCCTATTCACCGCAAGAGATGGATACCATGTTCAATGCCCTGGCTATGCCCGGGGTCCGCAGATTAATGAGGGATGATGAATCCCAAGAAGAATAGGTGACTTAAACTTACCTGTTACGAGATAATCGTGGATCAATTTGCTAGGACAGAAACAAGTTGATTGTGCTATCCAACCCTTGGTAGATCAGAGTTTCCCTTTGCTGATCAACGTTACCCTGGTGGTGATCCCCCAGATTTACCAGCGCTAATTTTTTCCTGAAGCACCATAATTACGGCTTCGAATATATGTCCGGTTGATTCATCCAGTTCGGTAAGCCCCTGCTTTAATTGGACCAGCGGATCCTGCACTCGCCAGGTTCCTGGTTCAGCAATCGCATGCAAAAACCCGGAAATACGGAACCAGAAGACCACCATGCGGTAGAACGGCATTACCGGCAGATGCCAAACAAAATCAAGCAGCCGCTGGCGAGCAAGTTTGTCCACTCCCAACCAGGCGACAAATACCCAGGCAATATCGATCAGCAGATAAAAACCATAAAGGACGAGAAATGCCATCACGATCAGCGATAGTGGGTAGCCAAATAAAGCCAGGATCGGCAGTAAAAAGGTCCACACAATCCTGGGGAAAGCCAGGGTGTGGTCGACGATCAGCGTTCTTGCGGGAGAGAAGCCGCGCAGCAGCCACATGGACTGGTTCAGCAGCTGTTCATACCTGGCACTGACCTCGATTTGACCCCGCTGCCAGCGGACGCGCTGGGCGTAGAGAGAACTAAGTGATTCAATGGGGTGGACGTATGCGATTGCAGAACTGACACAGGCGATGCGCCACTCACGGTAAAGGTCATGCAGCTCAAAGGTGAGATCGGTATCCTCCGTGACGGTCACATTCCGGTATAAATCTGTTCGCAGAATAAGCTCTCTGCGGAAGACCGAAAAAGCTCCGGAAAGAGTATAAATGCTTTGCATCAGGGTCTGATGCTCCCGGCCAACATGGAAGGCGGTTAAATATTCGAAGAATTCGCATTTTGCCAGCAGGCTGCTCAGGGGTGGAGCGTTCTCTTCGGGTGGCAGGACCTGGATGGCTCCTGTTACGGCACCCAGATCAAGATTGTATTCCATTACTTCGACCACCTTGCGAACGGCGTCCGGAGCCAGAACCACGTCACTGTCGATATTAAAAATGTATGCCCCGTTGGCCATATGAATACCGGCATTCAAGGCGTGGGATTTTCCCTTATCGAAGGTCGAATACCAACCCATGTGCAAATCCAGTTTTTCCCTCACCCGAGTAAATACCTGGTGTGATTGGTCGCGGCTGCCATTGTTGATCAGGTGAATTTCCATGCGTTCGTTGGGGTAATCCTGGTCAGCGATCGACCTCAGGCAGGCTGCGAGTGTTTCTTCACTGTTGTAAACCGGGATAATGATGGATACCAGGGGGAAGGACTGCAGTGATGGGGTGCGATTTCTCAAGCGGTTAATATGGACGAGAGACACACCGATCAGAGTGTACAAGGTCGTGATTCCATCCACCACGATCGGTATCAATAACCAGACTCCCCAGAAAATGATCAACCTAACGACTTCGTCCATTATGCAAACAGCTCCATCAACCAATCATGGGGCGCAGCTGAGACTGTTTCCGTTGAAGGTATTTTAAGGTCGGCCGAGTGATGATGAACCAGAAAATCATGATCACCAGGACAAAGAATACCGCTTTACCGACATACATATGCGCCAGGACGAGAGCTTCCTTGCCAAACTGGTTCAGCATAACCACGATCACCAACATACGCAGGATATTCGCAGCCCATACAGCAACTCCCCCGAAGGCGATCAACCGCAACCGGCGGAAAAGTGACCAACCCGGGTAAAAGAGCAACAGGCTCACCAGCACGGTGATCTCCAGCAGCCCAGAGGATTCGATCCCCACCTGTAGGACAGTCCAGCCAATGTCCTGGTAGATTACCAGTACCAGCAATACGCCAGGCGCACCTTCGAATATCCTGGTTGGAATGCCCATTAGATTTGAAGCAATATGCACCATCCAGGCCACAGAATGCGCCAGGAAGGGTTCTAAACCCAGGAGATTGCTGAACACCAGCACCAACCAGTATGCGCAGCCAACTGCACCGAGTACATAAAAAGGCAACCAGATACGGGCTTTGCGCAGGAAAATGACCACCGCCAGCCAGCTTATGAACAAGAGCGCAGTTAAGAAGTAATTCATGCTGTCACACTGCGCTGGTAGTACAGCCAACCCAAACCGGCGATGGTCAGCAACCCCAACAGCCAATAACCGAGCGCATTCGCCGGGCTCCATTGAACTTCTGCCACACTATCAGAAAGCTGCGTCCCATGATTAGAAACCAGCTGCATGCGGATCGTCTGGTACGGTGCAATTCCCAAATCTGTAAGGGTTAATCCCCATTCGACTCGTCTCCCCTTGCCAGGTTCGCCCCAGTTCATCTGGTAGGCAATCTGGTTGATGTAAGCGCCCTGCCCATCATAGAGATCTACATATGTCCGACCGCCCTGGTTGGGGTGATAGCTCAGTTCGATCAAGCGGTCTGCGGCTTCTGCATAAGTGCCATTATTGTTTGTATCGATAAAAAGGCGCAGTTCCATCCCTTCAGAACCCGCATCCCACCGTTCAGCCATAAAGAATAAATAATCCTGGTCATGGTTATTGGTGAAATAAAATGCAGACAGGTCCGAATGGTTGGTTTGCGCATCTCCCTGCACGTCTGGCACGCTCGGTAGCCCCAGCCAGTCGTCGAACTGCCCGTCCAGCACGATCGCTCCGGATTGGGCTCGAGCTGGCATAACCACGAGTAAAGCCAGTGATAATGCCAAGAGCGTTCCAGCAAGTAAGATTCTTGGCACAGATGGCCAGGAAAATAAGCCAGACATCATTACCCTCACGATGCCACCCGTTTCCGTTTCTGTGCGATGGCAATTCCAACTAGACTCAATATCGCCAGTCCGCTGATGGCTTTACCAACCAGATGGGTCGGTGTCCTTCGCAAGCCGATCTGGACCTGGTGGACACCAGCTGGCGCTTCAAAGGCCAGCAACCGTTCGTAAGAGTACGTCTGAGTTGGGATACCATCCACAACCACAAATGTCCCTTCATGAAAGGCAACCGGCACGAAGAGAGTTTGCGGAGTCTCCAAATAGTAGGAAAATTGGTATCCGCCGCCTCCAGCCTGGTAATCTACCAGCGTTACCTGCTTACGTCCGGCAGCCGCATCTGGTTCCAATTGAAGCAGCAAGGATAACAGTTGGATGGCCAGTGGATCACGAGTTTGTACCGCGTGATAAGGCAGGTTGAGCCCCACAAACCAAACTTTTCCCGACCCAAATGCTTTATAACCAACAAGGTTGCCCTTTTCCCCTAAATAATCAAAGGACCAGAATTCCTGGTCCAACCCTTGCAGCATGTGCGCATACCAGGGCTGCAAATACTGGTTGAATCCTTCCAGGATAAATTCTTTTCCATGGCTGTAAACCTTAATCTCGCCAGGAGATAGGATCGCCTGCTCACCCCAGACGTCCAGGAATCTTGGAATTCTGGCCATTGGATCGGGTTCCACCGCGGTAAGATCTACGACCACCCGCACACCCATTCTGGCGACCTGCTCAACCAGCTGTTCAGCGGCATGGCGATCATGCCAATCAAACCCAGAGAGCACGATCGTCCTATAACGCAGGAGATGATCTAGACGATAATCATCGACCCGGGTGGATGTCCCCACGATCAGACCAGGGAACAGATAGGCCAGGTTTTGAGCACCAGCGCCGATCCCAAGCGTTTCCCAATCCGCAATGAACGCGCGAGGACGGCCTTCCCGATGGTACCAATCAACTCGTTCGCCAGCATAAGCTTTCAAATAACCAGCTTGCTGGAGACCATCTGCAATGTGATCGGCATTAGGGATTTCTTCTAGCAAGACAACATCATCCGTTCCATACAGGTCCAATCGATTGACCAAATAAGCGGGGAAGCCCAATTCAATCGCATCGTTCAACGCGGCCACGGTTTTGGCGGTTCTGGCTCCCTGGTAAGCCCATCCGAAAATCTGTTCACGTTCTCCCTCGGAGGTGAAAGTCAGAGAGGGGCTCGATCCCAGGCGGCTTATGTCGAGCGTTGCTTCCCGCCAACCATTTGAGACCGCCAAGCGCTGGTTGATTTGGTTGAGATCGGAATCTGCAGGGCGCATCCCGATTAAAAAGAATGAGCCCGCGCCATCGATAGCTACGACAGTCACGACTGTCAACACCACCACTGGCGAGATGTTTTTCCATCCCCGCAGGGACCACATCAAACCCAACAAAAGGGCAAAACTGGCGATCCCCAGGAAGCGCAGCGGCCATAAGAGGTTATGCAGCGGCAGTGAATTGAAAAACTGGTTGAAGCCTGTGGTGGTGATCAGGACGCCAAAACAGCCGGTGAAGGTTAATGCTGTTGTAAAACCTCTCTTTTCCCGGTAGACCCACAAGGAGGCGATCGACAGCGCCAGCAACGCCAATCCGATATAAACCGCCTCTGGATTACCAACGCGCAATCCAGGATTAAGGTAATTTGTGATCGGGAACACTGCCAGAGCTTCTGTCATGGCGGAGGTATCCAGTTCCATGATGCCTCCGGAGAAGCTGGGAATAAGCCACCAGGCAGAAATCATGATCCCCAATAAAATGAACAACACGATCCGGAAAGCTTTCTGTATGCTGATCGATCGCTTAAATACAAGAACCAGAAGGATCAACCCGCAGCATACTGCGTAAATGGCTGCCATCATCGCATGGCTAAGCACGATAACCGCAAAGCAAAATGCCAGCGCGAGGCGGTGCCAGACAGTTCCAGTCTCCTCAATCGCCCTCAAGAGCAGGTAAATCACGAGTGGAAGCAAGGCGGTGGCTAACACGCGCGGCAGGTTTCCTTCCGCCAGTGCCACCCGGATATTGTCGGGGAGAAAGGTAAACAACACGCCGCCTACCAGGGCTGGCAGGATGCCGATCCAGCGCCGGTACAGCAGCCAGGATAGGCCGCCAGCCAGTGCGCATAACCCGATAAACCAGTTGGCAACAGCTACTGGAGTGGGGATGAAGGAGTTCAGCAGCACCAGGAGGTAATAAGGCAGTGGCGGGTAGTAGCGCATAAACTCCATGCCCATATACCAATCCGGCAATATGCGCGGTGATAATAATCCCTGGTACAGATTTTCTCTCAGATATCGAACTTTAAGCAGATGGCCCTGAGTATCAGAAGCCCACGGGAAAAGTGCAGTCCCTTCAGGTGGGAACAAGATTGAGCGGTAAATCAGCAGCACAACGATCCCAATGATTAATGCTGCGCCACCAATCTTGAAAGGTTCCCAATTTTTCTCCAGTAATTTATTCATCACACGCGAAATATGAACACCTGTAAACTATGCCGTTAAGATCACCTTCCGATTTCATCCTTGGTGAGGGTAACCGCCACAGTCGGCGATTCCCAAAGGGTGATGCTGACTAGTTCGATGGGTAATCCTATCAAAGCTTTAGTTAGCTGCTGGAAGAGCACCGCGGTCAGGTTTTCTGTGGTGGATTTTAGCTGCCTGAAGGGAGGCAGATCATTAAGGTGCTGGTTGTTGTAGGCCTTGGCAACCTGGTTTATGCGGCCTCTCAGGGTGGAATAATCGGCGATCACCTGCTCTTTTCCAGAGATTGATTTGCTCCGGCAACGGACGCCCAAGCGATAGGAGTGAGTATGCAGCGGTCCCCTATTCCCTTTGATGATGACCGTGTGGCTGGCATTGAAGAACGTGTCGATGGAAATCTCGTAATAATGCCCTAAGAACAAACCCAGGACCGCAGGTTCATCGATATCCCAAAAATCATCTGGCACAGCCTCACCGCTACTACCCTTTTCCAAAGGTAATTCCGCAGGCGGTGCGACGATTGTTTTCTTCCGTTTACCCATAAATTTATGTTCTACTATAAACCCGTAAAGGCAATCTCTGGCGCGAATTCAAGACCCTCGCAAGAGTGCGAGTCCCAATAAGAATAAATTCTGGTTGCAAGAATAGAGATTGCCGCAAAAGAATTTTACAAAAGAATCAGTTTTTTGCGGTTACCAATTATGCAAGGGTGGACTCCCCTAGCCCCAAGGTGCTATTGACGCTTGGTACTTCTGCGTATATCTTCGTAAAGGAAATATTCTTGTTAAAGGCTACCTTGGGGAACAAATGCTCTACCAACCATTCAGTTCTCTCCTGTTCGTCTTCGTACTCTGGTTGTCTTCCATTGCCATAACTTTCAACTCCACAGAGGCGGGGGAGACCATCATCTATCTGCCGATGATCCAGCATTCAGCTGGACCAGGGGGAATCGCTGCGCCGCAGCTTAAATGGCAGCGCGGCGGTTGTCACCCCTACTGGTGCGAGACAGGCTGGTACAGCTCACCTGCGGTCGCTGACCTGAATGATGATGGACAAAATGAAGTGATCGGATCAGCGTATTCGATCGTCGCCCTGGATGGAAATACTGGTGATCTGATCTGGAGGGTCTCTTCCGGGCATGACCGCAGCCAACCCGGAGCGAGCAACACCGGTCGCACCTGGCCGGGGATCGTGCTTGCAGATGTAGATAACGACCAGCAGGTGGAGATCGTCACTGCTCATGGCGGCGGTTTTCTTTCGGTATACGAAAGAAATGGCTACTTCGCACCCGGATGGCCCCAACAGCCCAGCGGAGGCCTTGAATTGCGTGGGCTATCCGTCTCAGACCTGGATAACGATGACACTTTGGAGATCATCGCCACTGGAGCGGTATATGGGAAAGTAAATACCTGGGTTTACGAGCACAATGGGCAGCTGCGCCCAGGTTGGCCGCAGTTGGGAAATGACAGCGGTTATGCTTACGGCATATTCAACGACAACGCCGCGGTAGGCGACCTGGATGGCGATGGTTTCGGCGAGCTGGTCGTCCCCTCCGACGTGCACTACATCTGCGCCTACGAGCGTGATGGCGCCCAGATCCCAGCCAATCCAATGTACACCGGTAAGGGCTGGGGCAAGGTCGGGGTGTGGGAGAACCTGGCGGTAGAACAGCGCGGTTGGGGCACCTGCGATGCAGGCGATAACCGAACAGAAAGATACCGTTCAAATTTCGCTCATGGACCTGCAGTCGTCGCCGACGTGGACAATAACCGCTCGATGGAGGTAGTTGCCACCGGCAATGTATATGATTGCGGTTATGGAAGTTATCCCAGTCGCTACACAGGTGTCTTCATCTTCAACGCGGACCGCAGCCGCTACCAGAACGGCGAATATGACTGGCGCCAGGCGCCAGTCGATACCGGGGCACCGCTCAGCGAGGACTACAACCTGATCGAAAATGCCCAGCCCAATCCGGTCGTGGTAGATCTGGATGGGGATGGCGCGAAAGAGATCCTATTTGCTTCCTATGACGGGCGTCTGCACGCCTTTTGGCTCGATAAGAGCGAACACGGCAGCTGGCCTTTTTCAGTGAATCAGGCTGGGGAGGGAGTTTATCGCTTTGCCTCTGAACCGGTCGTGGCAGATCTTAATTCCGATGGCAAAGCCGAGGTGATCTTCACCTCCTGGATCGAAAAAGGCTCCGCAAAGACTGGCCAGCTGCACATTCTGAACTACCTGGGCGAACCATTACACGAGATCGACCTGCCCCCGGCTCATTCCGGGGATTGGAACGGCGCCCTGGCTGCGCCGACCCTGGCAAACATTGATGCTGACTCAGACCTGGAAGTGGTGCTCAATACCGCCCACTCCGGCTTGGTGGCTTATGATCTACCGGGCACAGCCGGCGCGAATATTATGTGGGGGACCGGCAGGGGGAGTTTCTGGCGAGACGGGTATATTCCCTAGTTATCTACCACATTTATCGTCTCTACTTCGACATCTTCAAATGGGATCGGGCCCAGCAGGATCTGGCCGGCCATTTTCACCCTGCATAAGGAATCCAATTGAGTCCAAGGTGAGACAACATCATTGGGATTGCCGACGATTGTACCTTTCAAGGTGATAATAAATTTTTCCTCACCCTGAGATAATTCCTGGATTTTTGCCTTGATTGGATTTACTTCCAGTTTCACAGCCGTCATCTGATGAATGTGGAAATTCAAATCACTCAAATCAAATGGGTTATCGTTCCGAGCGTATAAAGAGAATTCGATCTGGTCACCGATTTGAAACGGGGACATTGTGGAATCAGATTGATGGATTTTTTTAAGGTCTTCCACGCGAACATTTAAGCCCTTGACAACTTGTTTCTTGATTTGATCATAGATCTCAGTCATGGTTAATTTCCTCCAAGTAATTTATTATACCCAAACTGGCTATCTTTTTCTCCTGATTGCATTTGAGCAGGTAGCGAAGAGATTATCCCTTATTTGATAGCGACTTTAACCAATGGTTATAGCGATCTGACTCACATTACGCACTGGATAAATAATAATCTTATCCGATTCTAATACCAGCTAATCTGAACGAGAGTATAATTACAATAAATAAGGTCGGGATTATCTAATTACTCAGGGACATTCCCCAGTGCAGGTCCACATTTGAATCTCTATCAATCAAACTTATAACAAAAGATTTAGCAGGAATCAGTGGGACAAGAAGGCCGACCAATCCAATTCCCAATGAGTTAAAAATTATGGATAAAGTAGATATTATGAAGATTGTTTATAGTTTTGAAAACTTTGATGAGTCAGCGCAATATCTCGCCGAAGATTTCCAAGGTACTGACTCAGTCGGTGGTCCCGCCTTTGATAAGGAAGGCTGGATTGGGATAGGCCAGATGTTCAAGGGCTCTATGCCAGATATCAAAGTCGTGATCGATGATATCCAGGAAGGTAACGATATGCTCAAGGTGAAAAGTCGTTTCACCGGAACCTTTACCAACGATTTCGATCTCTCAGCCATGGGCATGGGTGTCATCCCGGCCAGCGGCGAGTTTGTGGAGTTCCCCGCCAGCACCGCCGAAATCAGCTTCGATGGTGACAAGATCACCAGGTTTCACAACACCGAGACCGGACCGGAGGCAGGCCTGCCTGGTATGATGAAAGCCCTCGGCGCGAAGATGGGCTAAGCTTTTTCGATTTTTATGTTCAAGACGCTCGCTGATCAAGGCGAGCGTTTTTTTAATTTTGGAAGCTCTACCTGACAACAAAAAAACTGTTTTGATGAAATCCCTGGTGAGGGCAAAGCATCCTCAGAAATCACTACCCTCTTGTTTGTAGAGCTATGTGGGATGCTTTGCCCCTACTCATGATGATTGGATTTCCGATCCGTATGCCAGAGTGTGTATAAGTCCTTGATATAATACGCACTATCTAACCCCAGATTGTCATAATCCTTTCTTTGCTGCCTTCATCATGATGGATGGATTAGAGGGAAAAAATCGTGACTCCATCTGACCTAAACAACGAGCGTCAGCAGCTTGAACAGGCCATCGCCGCCCAGGAGAGTCTGCGCGGTACGGTTGACGATGCCATTATCGATGCCACTATAGAAACGCTGGAGGAGAAGCTGGCTGCTCTCGACTCCCCACCCGATCAGCAGCCGTTTCTCATGCGAATAAAGACTTTGCCTGGATAGAAAGATCAGGAGAGTGAAATTTCTATGTCATGAGTGAAGGTTGCTCAAGCCGCTGTGCTCCCGGGGTAAGCCCGAGACAGGTTCGGAGGCGAGGACGCCGACTTGAGCAGGGAAAATTAATTTTCTTCTCTGCGCTCTCTGTGTTCTCTGTGGTTAAATCAATCGAGGGGTTCTACACAGCTATTTGTTATCAGCCTGATTTTCCCCTTCAGTTCTATCCTCGCTGCGCGTGCCGGGGGCGATGTAATTGACTTGCTTGTAGGGCTTGACCTGCTTGGCGATCTCATCCCGCATGATATTTCCGGAGACGTGCATCAGCGTATCACTGAAATCGATATCGATGCCCATGCTCGCCAGGCAGGGATAATGGTGGTGGAACATGCCGCCTTCCTGCTCAGCCTCATCGGCAGAGATTCCGACAAGGCGCTCCGCAGCAAAGGAGGCACAGCCGCAGGCAGCATCCCGCTTAGCCGCAGCAGCAGTGATCAGCCGCGTCTCTGGATCAACCTCGATCTCAAAGGAAGGCCGCCCAAAGTAGCGGGCAAATTCAGCGATCAAGGGATCCTGGTAGGCGATCCTTTCCCGCCGGGTGACATCATAATGAGTCTCGGTCAGAGAGCAGAAAGGCTTGGGAGTCACGCAGGCCACTTCCTGCCTCTCCAGCCAGCCGCGCAGCTGGCGGGCTAACCCCCGCGGCAGCCAGGCCTCGTTGTCAACCGGTGCGATCACAGACTTGGCCCCGGTTAACTGGGCGATCTCAGGAAGGAGTTCAGCAACACCTTTATGCTCCGCCAGGGCCAAGATCAGATCGGCACCCGGCATGCTCTCTGGCAGGTAATCTTCCGGGTAATCGATGATCAGCGGGAGAACCGTGGGCGCATCCCAGGATTCGACCACCCACTCTTCGGGGCCGCGTGTCCGGATATTGTCCACATGGCGGGCACCATAGTCACCCGAGATCACCGCCAGGATGCGCATGACGCCTCCAGGAATCTATCCAAAAGATAATAGAAAGACTTTCTACGCAGAAGGTGCATAGGCCTCCCTCCGTCCTTTCACCACCATAAACATCATCGTGGCAATAAAGAGAGTCAAAGCAATGGCATTGAGTAAACCGGTCCACAGGCGGAGCTCCCAAAAACCACCCAGGTCCGCGATCATTCTGCCTGCCAGGGAAACCTGCAGCAAGATCAAAAAGACGTAGAAGAAGGGGCTGTAGACCACCGGATTGCCCAACACCGCTGGGAAGATGATCGGCGCGTGGGCAAACAACATGGAGAAAACAAAGCCCAGGAAGATAGCGTGCAGGTAGGCATCGTACTGCTGTCCGGCTACCAGCTGGCCAAAGGCCAGGATCAAGATCCCCGCTACAAGCAGCCAGAAATAACCCAGCAGCAAGCAGATGGCAGTATAGCGGGGCAAGCCCGGTTTGCGAATCGTCTTCCTGGCGATATCGTAGCGGAAAAGCCAGACTGCCAAGGCCAGCATCGCAAAGCCAGCCAGGCGGGTGCCCAGGTCTGGCAGCCACAAAGAGGTTACCAACCCAACCAGAAATAAACCAATGACGAGAATAAATGCGCGCAGCACCCAGCCTGAAAGTGATAGCAAACGACCCAGCTCGAGCCGCTCCCCGGCGATGGTCAAGATCAAAAAACCAGCCCACCAGAGCACGATCTGAAAAATGGGTCTCCCCCCCAGCCAGAGCAGGTTGCCCACCAGCCAGACCAGCGCGCCCAAAGCCATTGTGACCGTGTATACGGCCAGATGACGCCGTACGATCTGGATAAATATCAAAACCAGTACCAAGCTGCCGATCGTGATCAGCAGGGCGCCGAGATTTCCACCCAGGCTGAAGATCAATATGAGGCCCCCAATAGCTGTCGCCGCCGGTCCAAGGAAAGTCCAGCGCACCCCCAGGGCTACGGCCCGTTCCAATCCAATTAAAGTCCCCAGGAAGCCAGAGATCATCAGGGGGCCGTGCGAGACGGGTAATGCAGGGAGCAAAGCCGGCCAGCGCCAGCCCAGGCGCACTAAACCAGCCCACATTGCCACCAGGAGCAACAGCAGGGAAAATGCCAGCAATGGATAGCGGATTCGGCTCACCATAATGACTTTTCTACATTGAAGAAATCGCTAGCCCTTCAACAAGATCAGCATCATCACCAGCTTGGTCTCTGCCAGCACGCTGTGCGGCAGGCGCGGCGCCATGCGCACCCAGGTTCCGGCCGCAGCCCGGCGTTCATGCTCTCCAAGAGTCAGCTGTGCGTTACCTTCGACAAAATACAGCAAAGCAGTTTGCGAAGCGGTGTGCTCGGAGAGCTCCTGCCCGGCGGCGAATCCAAATAAGATCGCTTTATGCTGTTCATCATCATACAGGGTGCGGCTGACGATGCTGTCTGGAGATATTTCGGGCAGCTCAGTGGTCAGGTCTTCAAAATATTTGAAAGGGTCATCCATGTCAAACTCCCTCACGGATAGTTATCGTGGTATCAATTTGGTGAAAGATTAAGCGTTTATACCATACCTGACCCATAAAGTCTTTGATCTTAATCACATTGCAGCAATTCTTAATTTGAACCAACAAAGTGCCACGCACTTTTAGATAACCTAATGATGTCACAATTAGGCGTTCTGAAGTGCGTGGCACTTGTCCATTGAAAATTTTAACATTAACGTTTTCAAGATTTTCCAGGCTGCGTGCTATAATCGGCAGTGGGCTGGAAAGTCCTAATTCTTTCAAGACAACACAACTAAAACAAGAATTTATTCGTTTTGTTCTAAGCAGCTAAGACGCCCAAAACCCGCCGGTTGGTAGCTGATTTATCCTGATGTCTTTTGTCCATCTTCACGTTCATTCCGAATACTCTTTGCTAGACGGATTCAGCAACATCCCCAAGATGGTCAAGCGCGCCAAGGAAATGGGCATGCCCGCCCTGGCGCTCACCGACCATGGGACCATGTTCGGCGTGATGGAATTTTACAACGCGGCGACCAAAGCTGGCATCAAACCCATCTTCGGGGTAGAGGCATATTTATCTGCCCGCCGGATGCAGGATCGCGATCCCCAACTGGATAAAAAATCCAGCCACTTGCTGCTGCTGGCGGAGAATGAGATCGGCTACCGCAACCTGCTGCAGATCGCCAGCGCGGCCCAACTGGAGGGGTTCTACTATTTTCCACGCGTAGACCACGAATACCTGGCCCAATATGCCGAGGGGTTGATCTGCACCTCGGGCTGCATGTCAGCTGAGATCCCTCGCCTGATCCAGGGTGGGAAGATAGATGCAGCCCGCCAGCAGCTGGATTGGTACTATGAAGTCTTTGGACCGGATCGTTTTTACCTGGAACTCCAGGAACACGACATCCCTGAGCTGGATGAGATCAACAAAAATTTGATCGATCTGGGTCATCGCTATCAGGCGAAATTTGTCGCTACGAACGACGTCCATTACATCAACGAAGAAGACGCCCGCTTACAGGATATATTGCTGGCCATCCAAACTGGCTGTATACTCAGCGATCCCAACCGGATGCGCATGAGTGGAGAAACCTTTTACCTACGCAGCCCAGACGAAATGAACACCATCTTTGGCGAAGTTCCAGGAGCAATTGCGAATACCCTGGCGATCGCCGAGCGCTGCAACGTCGACCTGGTATTCAAGGGCTACCATCTCCCACATTTCGAGGTCCTTGCTGATTTTACTCCCCAAACATACCTGCAGAAGCTGTGTGAAGATGGCCTGGAAAGACGTTATGGTTCCCATAAGGATGATCCCGAGATCCGTCAGCGCTTGGATTACGAACTGGAGATCATCCACAAGATGGGTTTCGACACGTATTTCCTGATCGTTTGGGATCTGTGCCGGCATGCTCGTGAACAGGGCATCTGGTATAACGCGCGTGGGTCGGCGGCGGGTTCGATCGTGGCATACAGCCTGTTCATCACGCTGGTTGACCCGCTGCACCACGGTTTGATATTTGAACGCTTCCTCAATCCAGGGCGAATCTCTATGCCTGACATCGATCTGGATTTTCGCGATGATCGCCGGGCTGAGATGCTGGAATACACCGCTCAAAAATATGGGGATGACAAAGTCGCTCAAATCATCACCTTCGGGACGTTGGGAGCCCGGGCGGCCATCCGTGATGTGGGCCGGGTGCTGGACATCCCTTTGAGCGAAGTGGATAACGCAGCCAAACTGGTACCGAATATCCCCGGAAAGCCGGTCACCATCGAGGAAGCTTTAGATGATGTGCCAGAGTTCAAACAGCTGTATCAATCTACCGATTATTTCAAAAAGCTGATCGATACCGCCAACCACATGGCGGGAGTGGTGCGCAACGCCGGAACCCACGCCGCGGGCGTGATCATCACCGATAAACCAACCATCGAATACCTGCCTCTACACCGCCCAACCAGCGGGTCGAGCGAAGACAACCCGATCAAAACCGTCACCCAGTTCGAAATGTCTCACATCGACGATCTGGGTTTGCTCAAGGTGGATTTCCTTGGGTTGGCGACACTGACCATCATGGCCCGGGCCTGCGACCTGATCGGGGAGCGTCACGGTGTTGACCTGAATCTCGATAATATCCCTATCGATGACCCGGCCACTTTTGAGCTACTCGGTCGCGGTGAGACCGCTGGCGTCTTTCAAGTCGAAGGGGCCGGTATGCGCCGCTACCTGGTGCAGATGAAACCACGCACATTAGATAATGTGATCGCCATGGTAGCGCTTTTCCGTCCAGGGCCAATGGAATTTATCCCCGGCTACATCCGCCGCATGCATGGTGATGAAGAGGTGGAATACCTGCACCCCGCACTGGAGCCGATCTTCGAGGAAACATACGGCTACCCGGTTTACCAGGAACAGCTCATGTTTGCAGTGATGAACCTGGCGGGATACACTGCCCCAGAAGCGGATGATCTGCGCAAGGCGATCTCCAAGAAACAGAAGGACAAGCTGCTTAAGCATCGCGAGAAATTTATCAAGGGTTCCACGGAAGGGGGCATCCAGGAGGAAACTGCCCGTGAGATCTTCGATGCCTGGGAAGAATTTGCCCGCTATGGTTTCAACAAGGCCCATGCTGCGGATTATGGCGTTCTGGCGGTCCAAACCGCGTATTTGAAAGCGCATTACCCGGTAGAGTATATGACCGCCCTGCTATCGGTCAGCCAAAACGATACCAGCAAAGTCGCCTTGTATGCCGCCGATAGCCGCAGGATGGGGATCGAGGTCGCTCCGCCTGATGTTAACATCAGCGAATGGGATTTCTCAATCGAAGATAAAGCGGATCAGAAATCAGCCATCCGCTTCGGCCTGGGGGCAGTGAAAAATGTCGGTCACGCGCCGGTAGATGTGATCCTGGAAGCCCGCGATGCGGAGGGGTCCTTCGAAGACATCAATGACTTCGCCCACCGAGTTGATTTACGCCATGTGGGGAAGCGGGCACTCGAGTGCCTGGTCAGGGTTGGTGCCTTGGACGCCTTTGGATCGCGGCCAGCCATGCTACAGTCCCTTGACAGATTGATTTCCTTCAGCGCGGCACATTTCAAAGCCGCGGAGATGGGCCAGATTTCTTTCTTTAACGCCGATACCGGCCTGCAAGAAGAGTTCAACCTTCCCGCGCTTTCCACGGAGGTATCCCATCGCGAACAGCTCAACTGGGAGCGGGAGCTGATCGGGCTCTATGTCTCTGATCACCCGCTCAACCCGGTGATTGACGTGCTGAACGATATCGTGACGCACTTTTCGGGCCAGTTAACCGAAGCAAACCCTGAAGACCGCGTCCGCCTAGCAGGCATGGTCACCCGCTTCCGCACCCACCAGACCCGGAAAGGCCAGAGTATGGCCTTCGCCACGTTGGAAGACCTGCAGGGCGAGGTAGAGCTGGTGATCTTTCCGCGCGCCTGGCAGCAGATCTCCAACCAGTTCGAGGTGGATAAGCTGATTGTGGCTGAAGGTCGTATTGATCCTGAAAGCAGCGAGCCAAAGCTGCTGGTGGATACCATCAAAACGGATTTAAAAATAACATCTGTGGCCAAGCCAGATCCTGTGCCTCGACCCGTTGAAAGCCCCAAACAGCAGACCACGGTACAACCAAAATCTATGGGACCTGCTGAAGCCGAGTCCACTGCCCCGCAAGCGGAACCAGGAGTTGAGGCTGTCGAAGTCAAAGAATACCAGGCACCTTATGAATCTACTCCTGAGAGGGAACAGCCCGGAGATGAAACCGCCGCGGATGTTGGATGGGCTGCGGAGGAGCAGGATAATCTACCTCCCCAACCGGATGTGTTCCCGGAGGACTGGGATATGGCCAGGACAGTGATGGAAGTCGTCGCTGATCCGGAGGGTGCGATCGAGACCGCCGAGGCGGCCTCAGAAGATGTGCCAGAACCTCCAGCTGCTTTCGACGCCCCAGAAGTGCCGCCCACAGGCCAGGGTCAGCCGATTGAGAAGAGCACTCCGGCAGGTCCTGAAATCTCTACCCCCCTACCACCTTATATCGTCTCCCCGCAGACCTCCAGCGACCCAGACGCGGTGCAGATGGTTACCATTGTCTTGCGCTCCAGCCAGGACAAGGTGCGTGACAACCTACGCATCCGGCAGATTTACGGAACCCTGATCGCCTTTCCCGGGAATGATCGTTTCGCACTGCATGTTTTTGAACGCGGCCATGGATACCTGATTGAATTCCCCAACTTCACAACCAAGGTCTGCCCGGAATTGATCAGCCGCTTGAATAAATTCATCCCCGCTGACCAGCTGCGGGTGGAACCGATCACCTTCCAATAAAGAACTCCCCAGGCGGCAAACAAGCCCGGGGAGTTCTCATATACGCGGGGAAAATTTCGCCTTAATTCCCGAAATCCTCACTCACTGGTCATAATGAACAGGGGCTTCATTTCAAAGCTCTTGTATTTCGGTCGCAGCCTGGTTGTGTCGTAATGCTTCTCAACATCGACGTTTTTCTTCGAACTGACAACCACGTCCAGGGGCACATTGTCATAGCGCCCATTCTTCAATACCACCAGCCGACCGTGTATACCGCTAATAATCAGATCAAGGGCCAGGTTCCCATAAGCCATGGGGACAATTGAATCGATCGCATCCGGATCGCCTCCCCGCACCAGGTAGCCCAATTTTTGATTGATGATATTAATCCTGGCGCCATTGTTGAATGAAGCTGAGCGCTCTTTTATCTCAAAAGAAATCAGGTCACCAATACCACCCAGCTTCTTGTGACCGTACGCGTCGGTCGTCTCATCCTTAAATACCATCTCTCCACCTTCAAACATGGCTCCTTCCGATACGATCAGCACGCAATACTTGCTGGGGTTGCGATTCCTGTCATAAACTGCCAACTCGGTCAGGTGGTCGATATCAAATTTATGCTCGGGGATGACACAGCGGTTGGCTGCCCCAGCCATGGTAGGCAGCATGGCCGTAAATCCGGCATAGCGCCCAAAAACTTCCAGGACCATGATCCGCTCATGCGAACCAGCGATGGTGCGTAAATTATTGGCAATGGATATCGTGCGGGTGACACAGGTACTGAAACCGATGCAGTAGTCCGTGCCAGGAACATCGTTGTCCATCGTCTTTGGGATGGCGATAACCTTCATCCCCTCCTGGTACAAACGGACACCGTAGCTCAAAGTATCATCGCCACCGATTGGGATCAGGTAATCGACACCCAGGAAGTCTAGATTCTTCAATACTTCTGAGGTCAGATCGTTGATCTCTTCCGTATAGGTATCTTTCAGATGATCGGGGACATTGGCCTGCTTGATATGGCTGGGTCGGGTCCTTGACGAGTGAAGAAAAGTGCCGCCAGTACGTCCAGCCCGGTTGACCACTTCATCTGTCAAAATCTGGTAATGTCGGCTGTTGTCAGCTTTTTTATCCCGCTTTAGTTCCATGATCCCGGCCCATCCCCTGCGCAGTCCGATCACCTTGTACCCCTCCCGCAAGGCGCGGATCGTAACTGCCCGGATGGCCGGATTCAACCCGGGGACATCCCCACCTCCAGTGAGGATCGCAATTACCCCATTCTTTTTCTTGATATTAGCCATTTTCTACCTCTCTGATTAATTCGAGCTCAAATAGACGCCCGAAATGTTATATCCAAGTTGGTTCCTGGTAAATACCAAAAACATCTTTCATCACGCCAATAATTTCACCTAATGTGGCGTAAGCGCGCACCGCATCCAGGATATAGGGCATGGTATTCTCCGTCCCCTGGCAGGCGATCCGCAAGCTGTCCAAGGTCTGCCCGACTCGCCCATTATCCCGCGTGCGGCGCAGGTCAGCCAGGCGATCCACCTGGCGTTTATACCCGGTTGGATCCATGTTGAGGATAGGTATCTCATAAGGTTTCTGATCGTTATAAGCATTAACGCCGACAATGTACCGTTGATCGGCATCAATCTCGCGCTGGTAGCGGTAAGCAGCGTCGGAAATCTCGCTCTGGAAGAATCCCTTATCAATGGCCGGCAGAACCCCGCCCAGGTCTTCAATACGCCGGAAGTAATCATATGCCTGGGCTTCGATGCGGTTGGTCTGGTTTTCGATGAAGAAGGCCCCGCCCAATGGATCGACAGTGTTGGCGACACCTGATTCCTCAGCGATGATCTGCTGGGTCCGTAAAGCAATCGTAACCGCATGCTCGGAGGGCAGCGCCAGGGCTTCATCCATGCTGTTGGTATGCAGCGACTGGGTACCGCCCAGAACGGCTGCCAGGGCCTGGATGGCGACCCGCACGATATTGTTCTCCGGCTGTTGGGCAGTCAGCGAGACCCCCGCGGTTTGGGTGTGGAAGCGCATCAGCCATGATCGCTGGTCCTGGGCGCCAAACGTTTCACGCATCTCCCTGCCCCAGATGCGGCGGGCAGCGCGGTACTTGGCGATCTCCTCGAAGAAATCGTTATGCGCGTTGAAGAAGAAGGACAAACGGGGTGCGAAAGCATCCACCGCCAAACCGCGCTCTATGGACCAGCGCACGTATTCCATGCCGTCCACCAGGGTGAAAGCCAGCTCCTGCGCCGCGGTCGATCCTGCCTCACGGATGTGGTATCCAGAGATGCTGATCGTATTCCACTGGGGTACTGTACTGGTGCCGTAATCAATCGTATCCACCACCAGGCGCATGGAGGGTTCTGGGGGGAAGATATACTCCTTTTGAGCGATATATTCTTTGAGGATGTCATTTTGTAGTGTCCCGCGCAGCTGATCCGGTTGGACATCTTGTTTTTCAGCTGCAACGATGTACATCGCCCAGATGATCGCCGCCGGGGAATTGATCGTCATGCTGGTGGAGACCTTGTCCAGCGGGATATCCTCCAATAGGATCTCCATATCCTGGAGTGACGAAACAGCCACCCCGCACTTACCGAATTCGCCCAAGGCTTCCGGTGCATCGGTATCAAAACCCATTAAAGTCGGCAGGTCAAAGGCGATCGATAACCCGGTCTGACCCTGATCGAGGAGGTATTTAAAGCGCTGGTTGGTCTCCTCAGCGGTGCCAAATCCGGCGAACATGCGCATGGTCCACAACTTACTGCGGTGCAGGGTGGGGTGCACGCCCCGGGTGAACGGGTATTCTCCCGGGAAGCCAAGATCCCCTGCGTAATCCAAATCCTGGATATCAAGCGGGGTATATAAGCGCTCGATCGGCTCAGAGGATGTGGTGATGAACTGGTCCCTGCGTTCAGGGAAGCGCGCCTGGGTCTGCTGGAGCTTGGTTTCCTCCCATTTTTCCAACGCCTGGCGTAATTCTTCGAGTTTTTCGCGATCGTACATAGGTTCTCCTAGGGGGAAAAGTGCCCCCGAAATTATAGCACGCCAGAATATTCAGCTATCTTATTAAGTTGCATCGGACCCTTCGGCGAGCTCAGGACATGCTTCCGAAGTCCGACGCACCTTTGGCTTTACCTCTCAATATAATTGACGTTGGCGACAGGTGCGTGGTAGAATTCCAGCGCTGCTAGCCCCCATCGTCTAGCGGTCCAGGACGCGGCCCTCTCAAGGCCGAAACCGGGGTTCGATTCCCCGTGGGGGCACAAACTGGAAGCTTCTGAATTTTCAGGAGCTTTTTTGTTACTCGAAACCATCCAAGAATCTGCAAATCCAAGACCAGGATTCGTCCCCAAATGGGGAGGCAATTCCCCGTGGGGGACACAATTTGTTTGGAATCATACTGCTGATGATTTAGAACGACTTTGGTCTTCTGTCATAAGACAATTTTGGTCCCATCCAAAATTTTCATAAACGAATTCCCTTAAAGGAACAATAATTCGATGTCCACTTGACAAACGTGTTTTCAGATGTATACTGATAATAGACTGACTGGTCAGTTTATTATTGGAGAGCTAATGTCCCCACGCCGAGATGTCAGCGAAGAACGCAAGACACAAATCCTTACTGCAGCCACAAAGGTCTTCACCGAACGTGGCTTTGCAGAGGCGCGTATGGACGATATTGTCGCTGAATCAGGGTTGAGCAAGGGGGCTCTATACTGGTATTTCGACAGCAAAGATGCAATCATCGTCAGCATCCTGGATCAAATCTTTGATTATGAGACCAGCCGCGTTCGGGAATCACTGGAATGCGAGGCCTCTGCAAAAATGAAACTAGAAGTGTTCGTTGAAACTTCGATCAAAGATTTAGAAAGAATGAAACCACTGATGCCCATATTTTTTGATTTCTGGGCGCTCTCCGTACGAAAGAAATCCATTAAGCGAGCGATTAGAAGGTATTATCAAAAATTTCTTGACCTGATAGAACCGATCATCGCAGATGGTATTGAGCAGGGAGAATTCCGATCTGTGGATGTGAGAGAAACAGCTATCGCAATCGGAGCGATGTACGAAGGCACGATCTTGTTTTACATATATTTTCCCGACTACATCGATTTCGAAAATCAATTCAGGTCTAATTTAGATCTCGTCCTGGAGGGTCTTTATCTAAAATCTGAAAACTGATTTTGTGGTGATCAATTTGTCACCATCATTGGCTTATCTAAGGAGGCAGCCATGGAAATTCTGCTTGTAATTGGGGCAATGGTAGTGGTTGGTCTAATCATGGGGGCAGTGGCCGGGTTAATTTGGAAGGACAACAGGCCTTACGGAGCAAGGGGAGATTACATCGCCTCTGTCATCACGACGGTAATCGTGGGTTTGATGGATTGGTACCTTATTCCTCTTTTGGGATTCAGCGACACAGTAAAAATAATCGGTATCATTTTCGAGCCAGCCCTGGCCGCGCTGCTGGTGTTGTGGATCATGCGCAGGGCCAAACAGTAATCCGAGCTCTGATATCGATTCGCAGCCGCACAGAAATTCGGCTTATTCGTTCACTGACATTAGGAACTGATTACAAATTCTGGATGGACAATTCGTACATCATCAAGATCGAAGGACTCACGCGTGACTTCAAATCCATGCGGGCAGTCGACGCACTTGATCTGACTATTCAAACCGGCGAACTTTTTGGGTTGGTCGGCCCAGATGGTGCCGGGAAGACAACAACACTGCGATTGTTGGCAGGCCTGCTCAACATCACTGAAGGCTCTGCCACAATTGCTGGTTACGATTTAAAAAGCCAACCGGAACCAATCAAATCCTTTATCGGCTACATGGCCCAACAATTCAGCTTGTACGCCGAATTGACGGTGCTGGAAAACTTAAGATTTTTCGCCGAGATATATAACGTCGACAAAGGTGATCTGGCAGAACGCACAAACAATTTGCTCAAATTTGCGGGACTGACGGAATTTACCAACCGCAGAGCCGACCATCTCTCGGGTGGGATGCAGAAAAAACTGGCCCTGGCCTGCACCCTGATCCACCAGCCGGATATCCTGCTGCTGGATGAACCCACTACCGGCGTCGACCCCATCTCGCGGCGTGAGTTCTGGAACATTCTGACTGATCTGCACCTAGAAGGCACCACAATACTGGTCAGCACACCCTACATGGATGAAGCCGACCGTTGCTCCCGGGTCGGATTGATGTATGCCGGTAGCATGGTAATCTGTGATACCCCTAAAAATATCCGCGGGCGCATTCAGGCCGAATTAATCGAGCTCATTCCGCACGACTGGCAGTCTGCCTATGAGCAGGTCAAAACCCTGCCTGGCGTCTTAGAGGTACAGACTTACGGCGAATCCCTGCATATCCTGGTCGACTCGGGCGAGAAAAGACTCCCGCAAATCATAAAATCTCTAAATAAACGAAATATTGGGTATCAGAGCGCGCGCATCGCCCCAACCCGTATGGAAGAAGCCTTTATCTCCTTGATCCGACAAATGGATGAAGGATCTGATTTGGTGGGAAAGTGATCCTATGTCTCTACGCCAAATTTGGGCCGTCACCCGCAAGGAAACCAACCATATCATTCGAGACCGGAGCACACTCTTCCTGGTTTTATTCACCCCAACTCTGCTGCTGATGCTAATGGCCTACGCTCTCACGGTGGACATTCAGCATGTCGCCCTGGCAGTGTTGGATTATGACCGCAGTCCAACCTCGCGCGCTTTCGTTCAACAAATCGTTGCCGGAGACGATCTGGACCTGTACGCCCAAGCGAGCTCTCTTTCCGAAGTAGAACAACTACTTTTGCGGGGTGAGATCAAGGCTGCTCTGATCATAGACCCAGCTTTTTCGAAGGATCTGCTAGCAGTGCGCGGCATGCCTCTGCAAATCATCATTGACGGGACTGAACCCGCCAGCGGCGGCTTTGCTGTGGATCATATCGCCTCCCGGGCCGAGCAGTTCATCGACCAAGCTTTAATGGGCCAAATCCAGGCTTTAGGTATTTCTATCGAATCGGTCCAACCTATCGACTTACGTGTGCGCACCTGGTTTAACCCCAGCCTGAAACCGCGGGTGGACCTGATACCCGGGTTGATCTCTATGATCCTGGGTTTCCCGGCTCTATCGGTAGCCCTGACCTTCGCCCACGAACGCGAGCACGGCACCCTGGAGCAAGTGATGGCCACTCCCATCGGTCGAGCGGAACTCCTCTTGGGCAAGATGCTCCCATATCTGGCCGTCGGTTTGGTCAATGTGATCATCATCCCACTGCTGGCGATGGCGTGGTTTGATATACCCTTTAACGGCAACTTCCTATTATTTATTTTCCTATCAGCAATATTCTTGTTCGCCATCTTGAGTATGGGCATCCTGATCGGGGTGTTCATGCGAACCCAAGCCGCCGCCCTGGCGCTATCTTTCTTACTGATATTCTTCCCGGGGTTCTTCCTGACCGGGATATTTTTCCCGATCGCTGCAATGCCCGAGATCGTGCGGTTGGAGGCACTCGGACTCCCAGGCACCCATTACGCTGCCATTACGCGCGGTGTTTTCCTGCCCGGGGTTGGGCTGGATGTTTTGTGGCCTTATACACTCATGCTCATGGCATTAGGTTTAATCTTCACCGGAATAGCCGCGTTGTTCTTCCGTAAGAAACTGGCCTGATAATAAATATGCTCAGACGGATTTGGTCGCTTTCTATCAAAGAATTCATCCATTTACGCAATGACTGGTGGTTACCAGCATTCATGCTGATCGGAGGTGCTTTAGAGCTGCTGGTCATCGCCTGGGCTACATCGCGCCCTATCACCAATCTGCCCTTGATGGTATTGGACCAGGATAAAAGTCCCGCCAGCCGCGAACTGGTAATTGCCCTGGAAAATACCGGTACGTTTAGCCTTAAAGAAGAGACTTACCAGATGTCCGCCATCGAAAATGCAATCGATCGCGGCCAGATCAACGCGGCCTTGATCATCCCACCGGATTATGCTACAGAATTGGTCTCATCCACCGGACAACCGAGTTTATCAATCATCCTGAACGGGGCTGAGAGTATTCCGGCTACCGAAGCGCTGCGCGCAATTGAGGGGGTAACCAGGGATATTGGCAACAAGATCCTCATCCAGCGATTGAACCTGAACCCTGATGAGTTTGCCGGCTTCGAACCTAGTTTACGGGTCCGGTTTAACGAGGCGCTAAAAGAAGCGCTGTACACCACACCAGCCGAGCTGGCCTTGATGTTAGAGTTTACGGTTATGCTTTTCGCCGCCCTGGCATTTTCCAGGGAGCGCGAATTGGGCACGCTCGAACAGCTCCTGGTGATGCCATTTTCCTCTCTCGAGATCATCATCGGCAAATCAATTCCGGTCATCATCATCGGTTACGTAGATTTTCTGCTTATGTTGGGCATGGTCAACCTGGCGTTCGGCGTTCCCATCCGGGGTTCCCTTGCACTGCTGCTTATCGTGGCTTTCGGCTATATCTTCGTCGAATTGGGTAAAGGTATGGTGATATCGGTATTCTCCAAATCTCAGCACCAGGCCTTTCTGTTGGTATTGTTGGTTGGGATGGTCGACTTTATGTTCACCGGTTATGCAGCGCCAGTTGAGGGTATGCCGAGAATCGTCCAACTCTTCGCCAATTTCATTCCTGCGAATCATTGGTTATCGATATTACGCGGCATCCTTATCAAGGGCGCTGACCTGGCGGTACTGTGGCCGCATATCGTAGCCTTGGTGCTTTTGGGCATCACCATCAGCGCCATATCCTGGCGTTTTATTCGTCGGGCATTGGATTAGATTAATCCTTATGAATAATCAGTCAATCCCTGTCATCAGCGCTTCTCAGCTGACCAAACGCTTTGATGATTTCACTGCGGTTGACCAGGTAGATTTCGACGTCCATGCTGGTGAGATCTTCGGCTTCCTCGGCCCCAATGGTTCAGGAAAGACCACCACCATCCGCATGATGCTTGGGTTGATGCGACCCACTCAGGGCTCCATTGAAGTGCTGGGCATGCCGGTAGATGGCGACACCACCGCAATCCGCCCTCGGGTAGGCTACATGTCGCAGCGTTTTAGCCTTTATAACGACCTGACCGTGCTACAGAATTTGCAATTTTATGGAAAGGCCTATGGATTGAGCAATTCAGCATTGGACTCTCGCATCCAGGATGCTTTGGAGATGTCCGGATTAGTGGGTCGCGAGCGCACCAAAACCCGCGATCTGTCCGGCGGCTGGCGGCAGAGGCTAGCCCTAAGCGCCGCGATCCTGCACCGTCCAGAGATCCTCTTCCTGGACGAACCAACCGCAGGGGTTGATCCGATCTCCCGCCGGGATTTTTGGGAGCTGCTCTATCGCCAGGTCTCCCGTGGAGTAACCGTTTTCGTCACAACCCACTACATGGATGAAGCCGAACACTGCCACCGGCTGGCCTTCATCCAACGAGGCAAGATCATTGCCTACGGATCGCCGCAAGAGATTAAGCGCGAGAAAATGGTCGGGCAGGTGCTCGAGATCGAACCATCCGATGCGATCCAAACCATACAACTATTGCGTGCGGCCCAGGAAAGCGGAGAGCTGCCGGTGGATGAAATCGAACTTTATGGGTCGCTCGTGCATGTCGTCGCACCCGAGGTGCAGACATACCAGCCGGCTATTGAAGGTCAATTACGAGGGGCTGGCATTGATCCCGGTTCGATGGCCGTTATTGAGCCCTCATTAGAAGATGTTTTTATCGCTAGTATGAGATGATTGGAGGTCAACATGAAAACCAATCTACACCGGTTTCTAATTATCACCGTTCTCTTTTGCCTGACACTGAGCGCGTGTGAATCCCTACCGTTTGGGGGTGATGAGACCATAAAGGGCTCAGGTGTGGTCGAAATTGTTGAAGTGGTAATTTCTCCCGAAATCAGCGGACGCATTGCCCAGGTATGGGTCGGAGAAGGTGACCAAGTCGCCCAAAGCGATCCCCTATTTCGCATCGAAAACAGGCTGCTCGAAGCCTAACTGCGCCAGGCCGAGAGTGCCCTGGCCATCGCTCAGGCAAATTATGACATGGTCGCAGCCGGAATGACAGATGAAGAGCGGCAAGCTTCCATCGCGCTTGCACAACTGGAACTCACCAGCGCACAGTACGCATTGGATCAGCTTTATGAAAACCACAACCTGGTCGCGGCTGAGACCCTCCAGAACAAAAAGAATGCCGAAGAAGCCTTGGAAGATTTGCATAATCCCGCGCTACAACAAGCGTTAGCGGCGAATGCCATTGCTGATGCGAAGAAGGAAATCAAAGACGCAGAAAAGCGACTGAATATTGTCAAATCAGTAGGCAGGCAGAAGGATATCGATGCCGCCTGGGCCCAGGTTGTCCTGGCCGAGAAGGCTCTTGAAGATGCCCAGGAAGATTTCGATAAATGGGCTGATAAACCCGCATCCAATATCACCCGGGCTACTTATCAGGCAAAATTATCGGAAGCTCAATATAATTATGACTCTGCTGTAAGGCGTTACAACGGTGTCTCAAGTACTGGCTCCGAAACTGATATAGGCGTCGCCGAGGCTGAACTAGCCACTGCCCAGGCCCAATTACTGGATGCTGAACGCGACTGGGAGGATGTCAAAGATGGTCCCAAACCAGAAGATATTGCCTATTACGAGGCACTTATCGCTCATTATGAGGGAAAATTGGAGGACCTGGAAGATGGTCCCGACCCAGACGATGTGGCTCTGGCTGAGGAAAGCGTCGCCAATGCCCAGGCCCAACTTAATCTGGCCAAATCTCAAACTCCCACCCAAGAACAACTGGCCGTTGCTCAAGCCCAGTTAGATACCGCTCTGGCAGACCTGGAAACCGCCCAGGTGCAAGTGGATTTGTTAATGGTTACAACGCCGGTAGATGGTGTTGTGATGACACGGAATATCGAACCTGGCGAAACCATTCCTCCGGGATTCGCAGCGTTATCTGTTGGACAACTGGATAACCTGAAAGTAACAGTTTTCATCCCAGAGAATAGATACGGTCAAATTGATTTAGGTGACCTGGCCCAACTTTCCTCCGATTCGTTCCCAGGACAAACCTTTGATGCCACTGTCATCCGCATTGCTGACCGGGCAGAATACACACCTCGCAATGTCCAAACCCAGGAAGAGCGTGTTACTACCGTATATGCCATCGAACTCTCGGTAAGCAACCCAGAAGGTCAACTAAAACCAGGGATGCCGGTGGATGTGAGCTTTCGATAATCACTTGAGCTCAGGATATTTAGAAGGGAGAAGTTATAAATAGCATCTCCCTTTTATTCATCCCTAGAATGGATAAAAATACCTCATTGACCCAAAAATGATCTGTTTCTTGGCCAGAACAAGGGGGAGCACTCAGCATAGAAGCTTGCTACAATTGCGGTTAAAACTCGACCAAAGCCAACATAAGCCTGATCGGATTCCGGGGGCATTTCCATCTAAACCCTATTCTCCTCGATAGGATTGAGAAGATTAAATTAGCATTGCAAAACACCCTTGACAAACAAAAGCTTTCTGATATAATTTACCGAACGTTCAGTATATAAAGAGAGCCTGTATGTAATGAATGACAGAAGACAAAGAGATAAGGAACAAACAATCCGAGAAATATTGACCGCAGCCACCCGCCTCTTCAGCGAAAATGGCTTGCATGGCACCTCCATCAGAGATATCGAAAAAGCTTCTGGTGTCTCTAAAGGGCTCATCATGCATCACTTTGAAACCAAAGAAAATCTATACGCCACAGTGCAGGATAACCTGAACCAGGCATACGTAACTTGGATGGCTTCCCAGCGCGATGCCAGCAAAGATTTGTTGACTGCGATCGAGTCCGGAATAAAGGGTTCTCTATCTTATTTGAATTCGAATGAGGAATTTAGGAGGATTGTTTTATGGTCATATCTTGAAGGGCAGGAGAGGACTACCGAACTCGATAAACGCTTTACAGCCAGCTTGATCGAATCGATGAAGAATGGTCAAGAGGATGGGTTGGTTCGAGACGATGTACAGGCTTTTGTCCTGCCATTTATTATCAGAGGCGCCATTAATTATTGGATTCGAAGTGAAAATTTACGAGGAGAATTATATGGAGAGATGCAAATGGACAATAAATTAACAGACGAAGATCTGGTTGACGCTCTCGTCAAACTAATGATCAAATAATTTTTTTCGATAATAGTTACCAAACGTTCAGTAAATTAAAAGGAGTAATTAATCATGAAAACAAATTCAATTTCCACCGCGCAAGCCTTCCGCTTGACTGGAACTTTCACCTTCACCCTGGCCATACTGACAGTGTTATCCTCTGTTTTGGCCTATCTACCTACAAATCCAGACTTTTCCATTTTCACTACCTACCTCAGTGATATCGGAGATACTCCCGGATGGCCCCAAATCCTTTTCAACTCCGGGACTCTCATAGCCGCACCGCTTCGTTACCTCGTGATTATCCTGCTGGTACTGCGACTGCAATCCTTCAATGATCTCAAAAAACCTTTCGTCACTGCGATTTTGATCATCGGCGCGATATCCACAATCGGCACAGTCTTCATGACAGCAGTGCCGTTCAGTGTTGGACCAGCTGTTCACAAGACGGGCATTGGCTTGTATTTTCTAGGGGTGGTTTTTCTACAATCGTTAGTGGGATTCAAGGAAATGAAGATCAAGAATCTACCCCGATCGCTTCCGGCATTGAGTTTTTCCATCGTCGCCAGCTATCTCATCTTTTTTATCCTGGTCATCCTTTACGCAACAGGTAATGTTGGACGTAATACCCCGATCTTCTGGGAGTGGATGTGCTTCTTCACCTCTATGGGATGGCTCTTGGGACATAGTTATTTTCTTGGGAAAACGAATTTCGAAATTCGAAAAGGTAATTCAGCATATAAACTTAGTGAGAACCAGATCTAGGCAAACCAATCGGATGAAACACATCTTCATTTTCTCAGTACAGCCTGACTAATTCGCTGTTTGGGAGCGTCAGTTGTTGCTAGCCCTTCTTTAACACTCATGTGTATATTGGAAATGCATATGGGTGAGTCGTAACTCACTTGGTTTCTAGGGGGTGTCGGTTCGGAACAGACTCCGGTGGGAGCACAGGATTGAAGATCCTGTATCCCCTGGAGTTTGTTCTATTTACTGCATACCCATGCATGCAAGGTTTTGTAATCCCAATGCTGGAATACATTCTCATAGAGGCGTGCAATTTCCGTGAGGTGATAATGAAAAGTTTCCGTGATTCCAGGGTATTTTCTACCCTGCAGACTAGAAAATGAGCCTGGTTTATAGTGCTAATTTCATAGGATGCAATACATATTTTTTTATAATTTTTGTTACTCGCTTAACCAAATCAATTTTGGTAATCTGTGACCATTGGAAAACTTATCAATGGGGTCTATAAAGTAGAGTAGCCTGTTGCGACGTTCTCGGGCACCCAGCACATCTTGCAGAAGGAGCTACAAATGTCTTTGCCATCCTGGAACGAAACCCCAACCAAACAAGTCATCCTCGATTTTGTGGCCTCCACCAGCGACGAACAGAGCCCAGATTACATTCCGTCAGCCGATCGGGTTGCAGCGTTCGACAACGACGGCACGCTGTGGGTCGAACAGCCAGCCCCTGCCCAAACGGGGTGGCTCATCGGTAAACTGGTAGAGCAGGTCAAGGCAGATCCTTAGCTGGCCCAAGAGGATCCTTACAAAGCCATCATCAATCAGGAACCTGCCTTTTTTCAGGCTATCGCTCAGCAGGTCCCGGAGGCGGTGATTTCCTTCGTATCGGGCATCGGCAAAGCCTGGGAGGGTACCACCCCGGAGGCGTACGAGGCCGAGGTAAAGACTTTCCTGGCAAACACCATGCACCCCCGCTATGAGCGACCGTGGACTGATCTGATTTACCAGCCAATGCTCGAACTATTCGATCTGCTCAGTGAGAATGGTTGGCGGATCTTCGTCTGTTCTGGTGGTGGGCGTGACTTCATGCGCGTCTTTTCTGAGCAGGCCTGGGGCATCTACCGCGAAAATGTGATCGGCTCCGCTCCAGAGTTCGCCTATGTGGACGGCCAGCTGCTCCGCCAGAATGTGCTGCACGGCAACATCGCCCTCGGTCCGGGAAAACCGGAGCACATTTACGCCCGCACCGGCCGGAAAGCACTCTTTGCCGGCGGAAACGGAGACGTTGACCTCGAGATGCTGCAGGAAGCCCGCTTCCAGCTAGTGATCGTGCACGATGACGAGCAACGAGAATACCTCGTCACCGCCGGTGCAGAGAAGCTGCTGGTCGCAGGTAAAGAGGGTGGTTGGACCATGGTCAGCATGAAGGACGATTGGAAGATCATATTTAAGGATTAATATCATATAGAATTGCCTGTCACAAAAGTAATTCTGTCTCATTTCGAGAAGTAAAGCGTCTACTCACCACACAGGGAGACTCTTCCCCCTGGTCCGTCCGACAAGGGACGGTATTTCGTTCAGAGTTACATCTACTTTTGGGACAGCTCTACAAATACCAAATAGGAGAACAAAAATGAACCAAACAACAGAGGCATTCCATATCGACGATGACACTAAGCCTTATACCCACCTAAATTTCAAAAACGATCCGGATGAGTTCCAGTTCGCCATCATAACCGATAACGCCGGCGGAGCACGGTCCGGAGTCTTCCCCAAAGCGGTCGAGATGGTGAACCTGTTGCAACCAGGGTTTGTCATCAATGCCGGCGATCTGATTGAGGGTTACAGCGAGGATGAAGAGCAATTGCGAACCTGGTGGCAGGAAATTGATGAATACCTAGAACAACTTGAAATGCTGTTTTTCTTCCTTCCAGGCAATCACGACATCTTCTCCGATACCGCTATCAAAATCTGGCACGAGCGCTTCGGGAGCGAACAGGCATACTATCACTTTGTATATAAAAACGTGCTTTTCCTGATGGTAGACACCGAAGACCCTCCAAAGACTGTAGCTGACTTGCAGCGCGACAATCCTGAGCTATACAAACAGATCGCCGCGAATTACCCGGCAATGGAGGAGCTGCAGAAAAAAGAGCATCAGACTGGGGAAGATGGCAGGAAGCTGCTCGAACTGGCAGAACCAGTTGAGGATTGGTTGGGGGAGATTAACATCAGCGATGAACAGGTCGCTTATTTCAAGGAGGTCCTTGAGACCAACCGCGACGCTCGTTGGACGATTGTCGTCACGCACTCTCCGCCCCATCACTCTCCTACTATTGGCGAAAAGGATCCCGGAAATTTCCCCAAGATCGAGGCCCTGCTGGCGGACCGTGATTACACCGTCTTTTCCGCGCACACCCACACCTATCACTACGATCAACGGGACGGGCGTGATTATATTACAACGGCCACCAGTGGTGCCATAAATGTGGTCAGGCCTGGCGCTATGGACCATTTGGTTTGGGTCACCATGACCAACCAGGGCCCAAAGATCGTCAACCTGCTGATGAACGGCATCATGGACAAGAAGGGGCCAGCCAAGGATGATGACTTGCTGGAGATCGGTCTGTACCAGACGAAGCCTTGACCCTGAAATCCATTCTAGCGAAAAAATCAACCTATAGTACACTGACATAGTTGCAGAGTTGATTCATCCGTACACCGGTTGTGCGTTATGAAAGGATTGCAACTTTGATCATTACTGAGGGTGAAGTTGTCGAGACCTACTACCACTAGATGATAAATCGATTGAGATCAGGTGGTGAATATTAGAAACTTGACTCAGCACCTGAACCTGGGAAGCTAAGAACAAGAACCTTAATAACTCAGCACCAATTGGTATGCATGGAGGTATACATCATGAGAAGAAGACGTGCAGAACGCAAAGCAGAAAAGGAGACCTTTGGCTACAAGGGAACTGCAACCCGCTATCAGATGCGTCAGAAACTGGTTTCAATTGGAGATGATTTTTACATCAAGAATGAAGCTGGGCAAAATGTTTTCAAAGTGGACGGCAAAGTACTTCGGGTGAGGGACTTGCTTGTGTTCAAGGATATGGAGGGCAACAAACTGTGCCAGATCCAGGAACGCGTGCTGCGCATCAAGGATTCGATGGCCATCGAAGATGGCGAAGGGAATAATATAGCTGAGGTCAAGAAAGCGCTAATAACCCCCGTACGCGATCGCTGGACGGTCAAAATTCGTATTGGCCCTGATATGGACGTGCAAGGGAATATCCTGGATCACGAATACGAGATTAAAAAAGGCCGCCGCAAGGTCGCCCAGGTCTCAAAGAAGTGGTTCCGAGTGCGGGACACTTATGGGGTAGAAATTGCTCCTAACCAGGAGGATGTGGTAATCCTGGCGATCACCGTCGCCTTAGATAATATGGCTCACCGCCGCAAGTGAGCAGTTTTCAAATACCCACAATCCCCAGATCCATTAACCAATTCGTTCAATTCGGTCAATTGGTAGAGCCCGGATCGGCAATTGTTGAACACTGGAACGAAGGATAGCTAATATGTCTGATCAAAACGAATCCCTGATCCGCCAACGGATTAGATCACCGCGATCCGCCGCCATCGCCGGGATCCTTTTGCTCTGCTGCGAATAATCAGTTTACTTATGGGTTCCTCCGTATCTGAGCCTACTGATCTGGGTATTGAATGGCTCCAGAATTGGTCAGCAACATCATCTGTTGTAGTATTGTTAGTTGTATCTTCTGGGATTGTCTTTCTCTGGTTTACAGGCGTGTTTCGTGACCTGATCGGAGAGCGTCAGGGTCACTTCTTCGCCACCATATTCTTTTTTTAAACGGCATCTTATATGTAGCCCTGGGTTTCGTCTGGGCGGCAATTTTTGGAGCTATGCTTGGTATTTAAATTCCTATTCCAATCTTCTGGCAGACAATGACATCTATTTATTTAGCTTTGCAATAATGAACGAGATCGGTAATAACTATGTCTTTTGCATGGCTGGGATATATATGACCTCGATTAACACCTTGTGGTCTAGGTCCAAAGTCATACCGCGTTGGATTATCATCATCACCTAAATATTGGCCATCATATTCCTGTTCTTCGCAGGGCAGCTATTACTGGCTCGGTACCTTTTTCCCGCTTGGCTGTTTATGATAAGCGTCTATATTTTGATATTAAATTATCGTTGTTCACAAGATCAGGAGAGAGGTGAATTTATTGATCTGGATGGGTGAAAAAGAAAACGTCCATTATGACCAAAACCAGCAAAAATTAACGGTATCTTGAGTTAGTCATTATCAGCATACAACCGGTTTGCAAGTGATTTGAGGATGATTTTCATTTGACAAAGTATTGATTTATTCCCATTATCTGGTATCCTAATACATACCCAGAAAATTCATTGAATTCAACAATATAATCGTGGCTATGACACGCAACCAGTTTCGCCGAAAATCCATAAAGGAACGAAAATATCTGGAGTAATTGATTTGCATGGGGCACGCTTCTTACCTGGTCATCGAAACCTTATGATGACCAGGTTTCTTGTTAACCACCCTGTGGAAATATTCACAAATTGGTGAACGGTAAGCATTAAATGAGAGGAGGTGACTGGCGAAAATCTTTCACAACTCAAACGTGTATCACTTGTTCTGGGTGCTAAACTTTACCGCGCTCTTCATTATCCTTGGGGGTTCCAGCATTAAATATAGGACATGGATTGTTACGCACCGCAAATAATTCATTTCAGTTCTAGGAAGAGGAGAAAAGATCATGAAACGGAATCCCGTCTTATTACTCACCATCATCATATTCGTGACTCTGGTGATAGCTGCCTGTGCGACGCCCACTGCACCGCCCGCACCTGTAGAGCCTGCAGCTACAGAAGAACCACCAGCTGAAGAACCTCCGGCTGAAGAACCTCCTGCTGAAGAGCCGCCAGCTGAAGAACCACCAGCTGAAGAGCCGCCAGCTGAAGAGCCGCCAGCTGAAGAGCC
>JBFFEL010000011.1:0-51906 GCA_041558875.1 Anaerolineales bacterium | reverse complement strand
TGGGTAAATCAGGATAAAAGTAATTCTTTCGAGCGAAGATGCTGGTTTCAGCGATCTCACACTCCAAAGCAAGCGCAACGCGTAAAGCATATTCTACGGCGCGCTGATTGACGACCGGTAAAACACCCGGCATCCCGGTGCAGACAGGGCAGACAGCGATATTTGGATCAGAGACCGTGGAATCCACAACCGGACAGGAGCAAAACATCTTAGATTTTGTCTCCAGTTCTGCATGAACTTCTAACCCAATTACTGATTCAAAGGTCATCAGATCCTGCTAAAGCTCCATTCTGCGGAGTGCTGATCGTACATTAATTCGAAAGTTTGGTCGTTTTGCGTTCGGACATGAAATGCAACACCTTCAGGAACGCGCCAGGTGTTTATAATTTCATCAATTTTGAGCCGCACCTGTCCAATGACCAGGGCGGTTGGTCGCTCACCATACCTGGTGCTGGAATAACATTCCACGTCACAGGGAAACAACTGTGTTATCCCCGGCGTTGATCGAGCCCGCGCGCCTTTGGATCTGAGAGCGGCGCCCGATCAATGAGCTCTCCAGGATCACATCCAGAACCTGGGCTTCATCCTCCAGGATTGAATTGCGAATAATGCTGCTTTTTACCTTAGCACCTGAACCGATCGAGGCGTGTGGCCCAATAACACATTTGTCGAGCTCAGCCGTCGGATGCACAAAGACTGGTGGGTTGATCACAACCCCGCTTTGTTCTGCTATCTCGGCGCTATTGCTGTGACCATTTTCCAGTAAATAGCGGTTTGTTTCCAGCAACGCCTCCGGAGTGCCGGCATCCAACCACACATCCACCAGCTCAGTCCGCATAGAGAGTCCTTTTTCCAGCATCAAGTTTATCGCGTCGACCAGAAAATACTCCCCCTTCAACTGTAAATCTAACTTCATCTGCTCTTCGATGGCAGAGATCAAATCCTCAGAGGAGCGGAAATAATAAAATCCAACCACAGCTAAATTATTATGGGTCTCTTTAGGCTTCTCAATCAGTTTCGTCACCTGATCTCTCTCATCAACAACGGCCACACCAAAACGGCGAGGATCTGGAACAGGCTTGACCCAGGTCACAGCATCAAAACGCTCGTCAGACAAGTTCGAAAGATCGGTTTCGATAAGGGTGTCCGCGAAAACGACCATCATGGGGCCGGTTAGGTATTCTCGAGCCAGGTAAATGGCATGAGACTGCCCCCGCGGGTCATCTTGGACCACGAAATGCGACTTGATGTTCGGGTAGCAATTCTTCATATGGTCTTCGATCTGGTCGCCGAGATATCCAACAATGTTGATCAGCTCCACATTTTCCGGATCTGGCAGCGTGGAGAGCATATCGAGCACATGATCGAGCACCGGTTTGCCTGCCACACTCACGAGTTGTTTTGGCTTGCTCCAGGTATGCGGCCGTAAGCGAGTGCCTAAACCCGCCATAGGGATGACAATTTTTAGCTTATTCTCCATGATATTATTTCTACACCCAGGTAAATTGGATTTTAAGAACTACATTAGTTTATTCTGGAAATGAAAAGTAGGGTTTATTATACCCTTACAGAACATCCATGCAGCTTACGCGAATATTGTTAGCTAAGCAAGGAATTAATCGTGGGATCCAGGCCAATAGTAGATTTGCCTGGCTGAAAATAGACAATATACTGGGGAAGAAAAGAGATCGGAGTGGCATCTATGCCAACCAGAAAATGGGCACTATCTATTGGGGTATTGTTGACCATAATCCTGGTCAGCGCATGCGGAAGCAGTCAAAGCATGCCGACTCCAACAAGCACACCTGCCCCGCGAAGTATTACTGTTACTGGCAGCGGGAAAGTTTTTTTGACCCCAGATATGGCGACGCTATCTATCGGTGTTCACAACGAAGATGAGAATGCAGCCAGGGCGGTTGAGGGCAATAATGCTCAAGCACAAAGTGTAATTGAAGTGCTCCTGGAAATGGGGGTCGAAGAAGATGATATCCAAGTCTCAAACTTCAATATCTTCGCAGAACGGCGGATCGGTCAAAATGGGAGTCAATTGAGCACGGTTTATATCGTTGACAATACAATATTTGTCACAGTGCGCGATCTGGAAATTCTGGGAGAGATCATGGGCGCGGTGGTTGAAGCTGGTGCCAACTCAGTTTTCGGCATTCAACCTGATATTGCTGATAAAACACAAGCCATTTCAGAAGCTCGTCGAGCGGCGATAGAAGATGCTCAAATCAAAGCGGAAGAGCTGGCGCTGGCAGCGGGAGTCACCTTGGGGGATGTACAATCGATTATTGAATCGGGCAGCGCGCCGATTCCAGTCTTTGAAGGAAAAAGCGGGGTTGACTTTGAAGGAGATCCCGAGCAGGTTCCAGAAACCTTCGGACAGCTCAGTCTCACGGTTGAGGTTTCCGTGGTTTACAACATACGCTGATTAGTAGGGAAAAAACGAAACCATTACCTAAAGGAGATTTCTGGCGTCCAGCAGGACCAACCGATTTAATCAAGCAGATTGAAGTTGGAAACAAACCTTCTCTCGATAATGATATAAAATTAGATTTGTGATTGATTCTTTGAGCTTCTACCCACCACACCGGCTTGGTTTGATCTCGCAGATTATCGCCATCCTGTTGCTGATCATTATCGGAGCACTCGGGCTCTGGATGACTGTACGATCCCCCATTGGACCTGGATTTCTGCTCTACCTGATCCCGGTTTCATTGGCGTTTATCCTGATCCCGCTCGTTAGTTATCGTGCCTATGCTTTATGGCGGGCATATTACCTCCTGGAACGGGATGGGATCTACCTGCGTTGGGGATTGCGTGAAGAGGTGATCCCTATGGACTCCGTCACATGGGTGCGCATGGAACAAGAATTAGGAACTAATCTACCTCGTCCCTGGTTTCGCTGGCCGGGAGCAATTCTTGGGTCGCGCGCTTTACCAGACGGGACTAGAGTTGAATATCTTGCTGCCCAATCGAACCAGTTGATCCTTGTCTCATCTGCCGATCGCCTTTTCGCGATTTCACCATCTAACCCGGAAGAATTTATGCTGGCTTATCATCGCTTTGCAGAACTCGGTTCACTAACCCCTCTTACCGGGCATTCGGTTTATCCTGCGAATTTATTGAGGCGCATATGGGCTGCGCCTTACGCCAGATACTTATTATTAGCTGGGCTGCTCGCTTCTATCATAGTATTAGTCCTGGTTAGTCTATATATCCCCGCTTTAACGACTATCTCCCTGCGGTTGACTCAGGATGGTTCTCCGACAGAGAAGCTTCCATCCGTATATATGCTGTTATTGCCTGTGTTGAATGGTGTTATTTTCTTTGCTAATACTGTGTTGGGACTGTACCTGTTCCGCTCGGATGAACAGCGGACACTGGCATATTTGCTTTGGGGAAGCGGTTTATTCACTGCCCTGCTATTCTTGGCGGCGGTGATATTTGTTATAAGAGCAGGATGAAATCCCCCCTTTCTCCCAAAATTATCCACACTATCACTATCTTTATCCACAGAAATGCATTACTTATCCACAAAATTCCACTACCTGGGTGAATTGGACAGGTGAATGCAGATCTTGATTGGATTCATCCTCGGCATCCTGATTGGGTATGGCGCTTATAAATTAGGTTCATTAAGTGCCAGCGGAGCGGTTGCGGCCGCAGTTATCGGCGGGGTGATTTTTGGTTTCGGTGGACTATCCTGGGCTATCTTATTGCTCCTGTTTTTCATCTCTTCAAGCCTGCTTTCACGGGCATATTCTCGCAGAAAGAAAGCGATGAAAGAGAAATTTGCCAAGGGGTCGCGGCGGGATCATGGGCAGGTATTGGCAAATGGGGGGTTGGCAGCCGTATTAGCCCTGGTTCAATGGTTTGCGCCAGATCAACTTTGGTTGTGGATCGCATTCGCGGGAGGTATGGCAGCTGTCAATGCAGACACCTGGGCCACAGAATTGGGTGTTCTCAGCCCAGTAGCGCCGCGCCTGATCACAAACGGCAAAGTTGTCCCCCGGGGGACTTCAGGAGGGGTCACTTTGATTGGTTACTTGGCAACTTTGGCAGGTGCAGGGATCATCGGCTTAGCGGCTGCCCTGTTTACCCCCACGATGCCGGGTGTAGAGGTCGCTATTGTCGTTCTACTAGGTGGTCTGGCTGGGGCGACAGTTGACTCGCTCCTGGGAGCAACAGTGCAGGGGATCTATTACTGCCCGAGTTGTGATAAGGAGACGGAAAGTTATCCCAGTCATCACTGTGGTACCGAAACTATCCAGCGGCGCGGCTGGCGCTGGTTGAACAACGATCTGGTCAATCTGTTTTGTTCGCTGGTCGGGGCAGGGGTAGCGGTTATCGTCTGGCGGTTACTCAGCTAATGCCGATTCCAGATCTGCTAATCTCTCAATCACCATACAATCTGCTTCAGGAAATAGGTTGACAGGATCGATTAGAACAGCCTTCAACCCAGCATTTTGGGCGCCGATCACATCCGCAAAATAATTATCACCAACATAGATAGCGCCTTCTGGGTCGACATTCATCTCTGACAGTGCGTGCTGGAATATTTTCGGGTCGGGTTTCCAGGCATCAATCGTACCTGCAGCCAGGAAATACTCGAAGTACGAATGGATGCCAAGTGATTCGAGCTGTTCATCAAAAGGTTTCCTGCGATTGGAGATCACCCCCAGCCGGAATCCGTCATCTTTAAACGTTTGCAGCATGGAGGGGACATCTTCCGCCACCAAATCCTCGGGATTGTATTCTTCTTGCATGCATTGGGTGAGGTCAGGGGCCAACTTGAGTGCCTGTTCTGTTTGGCAGCCGCTCGCAAGTAGGTAACGGTGTGAGTGATTGACCCAGAAGGCATGCTCATCTTCAGCGTAAGTTTCCGAGTCGCTGATCAGCTCCAGGGATTGGGCCCAGTAGTAGTGCAACCAGCGGTGGGCGTGCCGGGAATTTGCTACCTCGGGAGGAAGACCGAGCTGCAGGATGAAATCGGATAAGGCCTCGATGAAAGAAGGCTGGTTATAACGCAGCGTCCCATCTAAGTCGAAGTAGATTGTGTGAATTCCGTTCCAAGAGGCCAAATCAACCACCAATCTCGCTCATCACCCGGTTGAGGGGGATGATACCCTGCTCCAATCCATGTCCCCAGGGTTTGTGCCAGATACCATCTAAGATCATTGCGCGTAAATCCTCCGCGTTGGCACCTTTCCGCAAGGGGGTCAGCAGGTCGACCTCCTTTTCACGTAACAGGCATAAACGCAGGCGTCCATCTGCGGTCAAGCGAGCACGGTTGCAGGTAGCACAGAATGGTTTGGTCACCGATGAGATAAAGCCAATATCGCCAACTGCACCAGGCAGGTGGAAAAGCCGTGCTTCGCCGTCTAATTTTCCATTGTCAACAATTTCCAATGTTCCTAGAGCTCGCTCGATCCGCCTGTGCATCTCTTCCCAATCTACGACCTGGTTAACCTGTAATTCTGTCGCGCCAGCAAAGGGCATCATTTCGATGAAGCGAACCTGCCAGGGATGTTCCAGGGTTAATTTGGCAATCTCAAGAACATCTCTTTCATTGTAGCCTCGCACGACGACGGCATTGATCTTGATCGGGGCAAGACCGGCATCTTCGGTTGCCTGCAGGCCCATCCAAACATCTTCCAGTTTTCCCCAGCGAGTCAGGCGGCGAAACTTTTCCGGATCGAGCGTATCCAGGCTTATATTGACTCTTTTCAGGCCAGCTGCTGCCAGAGGGGCTGCGAGCTTTTTGAGCATGACGCCGTTAGTGGTCATTGAAAGTGAGCGCACACCAGGAGTGTTGGAAATTCCTTGAACCAGCTCTACGATGTTGGCTCGTACTGTTGGTTCCCCACCGGTCAGGCGCATTTTGTGAAATCCCAGGGAAGCGAAGAGGTTGGCGAAGAACAGGACCTCATCATCCTGCATCAAATCAGCGTTGGGACGGAAGGTCATATCCTCCGGCATGCAGTAAACACAGCGCAGATTGCAGTGATCCGTGAGACTGATCCTGAGATAAGAGATTGATCGTCCAAATTTGTCGAGAGCCATGTGTTTTGCTTGATCGAGCCTCCCGGAATTTTTATGAAAAAAGTGATCAAAATTATACCCGGGATCAGGTGAGAATAGGATTAATGAAGCTATATCCAATTCGATTCATGATTGTAAAAGCTCTTGGATATGGAAAATGTGATCTCTCTCGTGCCAACTCACAATCCAGTGGATGCTGACATTAAATTGATGAGCAACTTTTGGTAACGTTTCTCCATCTTCCGAGGTTTGATAAAAACCGTCCAATGGTGGGATGACCAGGTTCGTTCCTGGTTCCAGATTGTGTGGGCTGATACCGGAATTTGAAAAAAGGACGTTCTCAAGAGAAAGCGAGAAATGCTCCGTAACCCCTGATAACAACCTGCATGGATAATATGAACCACGGATCACCAAATGCTCACATGAAGGTTAGGAGAATATTCGCTTTATTGAGATCATTGAGAACTGCTGTGATGGACGATCAGCCGCGCGAATGCAGTCAGTAAAAGCTAGAATTGTTAATTGCTGGGATAATTTGAAGAAGAAATCCCAGGCAGCCTAATATTCCCCCTTGTATATCCGCGAATTATCTATTTAATCTCCTGCTTGGGAATCAGGTGATTTGATATTGTGCTCCCCTTGAAGAAGCCACCCTAGATAGGCCGTAATGACCAGGATCAACACAAAGTAATCAATAGATTCCAATACTATATACCTCCGGTTGTTAACCTTACCACCTGGAGTAATATCAGTTATGGTTGCTAGTACCAAAATAGCATTGAAATCTGGTTGGTGCCTTTTCACAAATGTGAATTTATGCGGTTTTTACGCAGTTGAATGAGCCCTGGAATGGTAATGGCAAGGAGAATATAATCAATCCTAAGGTATATATCCCCCACATGAATTTATGGCGAAGTTAAATTGGTCGGCGATATTTTTGTGGACCTACAATACGAGATCCGTTTGAGAAAAATCCGTTATGCCTCTATCGGTCGCTTGAAGTACAGGGCGTGGTAATGCTCAGTAACTGTTCCAGCGCCGACCATCTCCCAGCCATCTTTACCGAGTCCGGCGATCAGCCGGGCCAGGGCGTCCGGATTGTGCTCAACATCCCGCCGGGTGGCACCTTGCTCCGTGAATACCTCCTGGTAAACCATCCCGACACCAGTCAGCCAGCCCTCCATCTGCGTGATCTGATAAACTGCGCAGTATTCAAATTTCTGCATGTTTGCCTCCAAGTTGGTTTGTGGTCAAGTTTATTTCGTTTACAAGGAAAAAGCAAACCTTTTCTTCGTTCTAGCATTATGGACTCTTGATTGGTCATTTGTAAAAGATACCAGCTGGATTTTTAGTATGAAATTGAAACCTGGATTGTTTGTCTCAAATGTGAAGGCTGCCATGCAGGAGCAAGTGGGGATAAGAAAACCTGGGGTATAAATACATCCTGGGAGAAGGAAAAAAGTTCATTTATGGTTGGAAAATACCATGCAATAAAGCAAAGTCGATAAAGGTCGGATCTCAGCGACCGGATTATGAGAACCCGGGGCAAGAAGACGACGGCACAACTGGTTGATCCCCTGGATTGCAGTTGTATCAGGGATACTTCCACTCCGTCAAACGAAACCACAGTCCTCGGTGAGCCTGAGATAATTTATTGAGTAGATCGAAACATGCACATGGTGTTAAATAAATCCCTCGTTAGAGATCATCCCCCAAATAAATACTAAGAAGAATTGATGGTAAGATTTATCGATTTGAACAATGGTAATCAAGGGAAAGTTTATTGAATAGGAAAGAATTTCTCAAAGTCGCAGCTTTAGCAGTTAGCGGTGGAATGTTAGCTACTACTTCGTATTTAGCCATCAATGACGAGTCCCAAGATCCGGTCGTTGACCGGGTGCCGATCCGCTTGAAGAACCTGCACCCTGCCCTAGAAGGCTTCACGATCCTGCAGATGACTGACCTGCATCTTTACCCCATGACACAGCCTCCCTTAATTAAGAAAGCAGTCGCCATGGCTAATAGCCTGAAGCCGGACCTGGTGGTGTTGACCGGGGATTACGTATGGCAAGTCCTGGAGGCGATCGATGAGCTGGCGCCTATTCTGGCGAATTTGAATGCCAGATACGGTGTTTACAGCACCCTGGGGAACCATGATTACTGGCTGGATGCGGATGCGATAACGGAAACGATGGAAGCGGCTGGCTTGCCTGTGCTGGTGAACCAGGGACTCACCATCCAACAAGGGGGAGGGTCCTTTTACCTGGCGGGCCTGGATGACGGTTGGAGCGGGAATCCCGATCTGGACGCGACCCTGGAAGGATCCAAGCCTGAGGATCCTGTGATCCTCTTGTGCCATGAACCAGATCTGGCTGACCCTTTCTCAAAGGATGACCGGGTGGATGTGCAGCTTTCCGGTCACACACATGGGGGACAGATTCGCGTTCCTGGGATCGGCGCCTTGATCCTGCCCTACCTAGGACGCAAGTATGATATCGGGTTGTACAGAGTCAATGATATGCTGCTGTATACCAACCGGGGATTAGGTGTGATCAGCGAACCGGTGCGCTACAACTGCCCACCCGAAATAACCCAATTTGTATTACAAATGGCCTGACAAGTTGAAAACCAGGTTAATGTCATTCCAAGCAGGATAATTTCTCCCACCGCGATTTTCTGATAGAAGATTTGTAGTACTAATAAGATAAAATAGCGTTATAAACTCTAGTTATTGTGTGTATGGAGTATCGATTAGAATAACCTTGCCATGCCAGAGGCAAAAAGTATGTGCGAACATCTAAACCCGGAAGATCATCAAAGTGAGTGGATTGGTGTGGTAGATGTTAGCGGAGGTGTGAAGTGCACGATATTCTTGTAATTGGCGGCGGTCCAGCGGGAGTGACCGCGGCCTTGAGAGCGAGTGAATTGGGAGCAGATGTTGCCCTGGTAGAGCGTGGCCGCCTGGGAGGCACCTGCACGAATGATGGTTGCGTGCCGACTCGATTCCTGGCGCATGCCGCTCGTTTGGCTCGCGAAGCGGAGCAGTTCGCGGATTATGGATTGGTGGCGGAATTACCCCAGCTGGATTTCGGGCGCTTGATGAGCCGAACCCAGAACAAGATCAAAGAGATCAATGAAAAAAAGGGGTTGGTAAAGCACCTGGAAAAGTATGGAGTTAAGGTTTTCAGCGAGGTTGGAGAAGCCAGGTTTCTAGATCCCACAACTTGTGAGACGGCAGGCGGGATGACGCTTGAAGCAGAAAAATTCATCCTGTGTGCCGGGGGACACGCACGCCGGCTTACTTTTCCTGGAAGCGAGCTGGCACAGACCCACAGCGATGTTTGGTCATTGGACAAGCTGCCCAAATCCGTCGCAATCGTGGGTGGCGCAGCGACAGGCTGCCAGCTGGCTTCAGTCCTGGCTGCTTTCGGTTCGAAAGTCTGGCTGTTTGAGATCGCGCCGCACCTGCTCAGCATGGAAGATATCCTCATTTCCGAGACGATCGGTGATTCGTTCTCCCGAAGGGGGATCGAAGTGGTCACCAATATCAGTGGTGTGGATCGAATAGAAAAAGGTGAACAGGGTTTAATCCTCTGGTATAAATTACAGGACCAAGTCAAACAAGTCTCCGTTGACGCGGTCATCATGGCTACCGGCTGGCCCGGCAATGCTGAAAGCCTGAATCTCGATGCGGCTGGTGTCCACAATGAGCGTGGCTACGTGTTGGTGGATGAATACCTGCGTAGTTCTGCCTCGCATATCTTCGCGGCTGGGGATATCACCGGGCGCATGATGCTGGTCCAAAGTGCTGGGTACGAGGCTCGTATAGCAGCTGAGAACGCGGTCCTTGGCGCTGGCCAGCCTTTCACGCATAAAATCGTCCCTCACGGTGGGTTTACCGATCCTGATTATGGCAGCGTGGGATTGACCGAAGACCGGGCGAGAGTGCTTGAACCTGATTGCGTTGTGTCGGAAGTACCATACAGCGCGCTGGACCGGGCAATCATCGATGATCGCCCGCAAGGTTATTGCAAGATGATCGTCTCCCAAGAAACCCACCGCATTTTAGGCGCGCACGTGATCGGTGAGCAGGCATTGGAGATCGTCCAGCTGGTTGGGGCGGGTATGGCAGCGGACATGTGGGTGGAGCACCTGGCTGAATTAGAGCTGGCATACCCGACTTATACGGCGATCATCGGCCTGGTGGCGCGAAAAATTGTCCACCAGTTAGGCGTCATGCCATTGTCCACCCAGTGGCGCTCGATGGACAGGCCGTATGCTGCAGAGTGGGAACGCAGCGCGAGCTGAGATTTGTTGGTGATAGCAGAAAAAGCTCAAAACTGAATTGATTGGCTCCTGATACATGTCAACCCTAGACCCTATATCCGCTGGTGAGAATTCGTCCGGGCGTTATTCTATCGGGAATATTACCATCATGGTGATCTTCATCATCACTCTGGTGGCATTTTTGAACGCGGCCATATTAGCCCTGGCCTGGAGTAATAAGCCATTTTTGGGATTTGTGGTTGAACCGACCATGGTGGTCTCAGATGTGGGCGGGGCAACCTGGAATATCCAAAGAATTGGGCTGAGTCACCCAGAGCGGATCATTCAAATTGGTGAGCAATTTGTCAGCTCACTCGAGGAATATGAAGCGGTCACAGACGGACTGTCGATCGGTGCGCCGGTATCAATTCAAACGACATTTCCGGATGGATCGCTGCGTGTATATCCATCCGTGCGGGTGATGGTATTCCCCGCGGTTGACCTGGCGCGTTTCTTCTGGCTGCCGTTTATCATAGGGCTGGCATATCTGGCGATCGGATTTTGGATCTACCGCATGCGTGGGGATGTGGCCTCCAGCCGGGCGTTTGCCTTATTCTGCATCAGTGCTGCCCTGGCAACTGGACTGTATTTTGACCTGATCTCAACCCACATTTTTTCAGCATTGTGGACGATCGCGATCGCTTTCTTAGGAGGCACATTGATCGGACTGGCATTGGTGTTCCCCGAGGAATGGTCCGCAGGGATCAGACAGGCCGTTTTCCGGTTTTTACCTTATCTGCTCTCCCTAGGTTTAGCTGTTTGGGGTGTGCTTGCCCTGATTGACGAATCAAATCCCTGGGCGTACGTGGGTGCCTGGCGTTTAAGCTATATCTATACCTCAATCGGAATTTTCTTTTTTCTGGGGACCATGTTTTACCGGCAGTTCACCAACCCTTCAAACGCGGTCAGACAGCAAGCGCGGATCGTATTGTGGGGTAGTTTAATAGCCTTTCTCCCCATTGCAGTTTGGATGCTGGCACCGAACCTCGGCTTGGTGATCCCCTGGAATCCGGGGTTCTTCATGCCCTTTTTGATCTTTTTCCCGATCTCAATTGCTATCGCCATTTTGCGCTACCGGTTGTGGGATATCGATATCATCGTCAACCGCACTCTTGTCTATGGTTTATTGATTATTGTGTTGGTCTTAATTTACGTTGCCAGCATCGTTGTATTGCAGCGCACTTTTCAAGCATTGACTGGTGAAAGGTCTGACCTGGCGGCGGTCGTCTCAACCCTGGTCATTGTGGCATTATTCATCCCGGTCCGCCGTTATGTGCAGGAATTCGTCGATCGCCGGTTTTACCGGCGCAGATATGATGCAGTGAAGACAGTCGAATCTTTCACCGCTTCTTTGCGGGATGAAGTCGATCTTGAACGGGTGATCCAACGCCTGGAAGATGTAATCCAGGAGACGATATTCCCTGCCAAGGTTTGCACATGGCTGAACACAGGTGCAGGTTTTCAAATATACCGGCAGAGAGAGGACAGCTCTTCGAATGGGATAGAACAGAATACCGATGAAGTGTTGATCAGTCTGGACGATCCCATCCTGGAGATGTTCGATCAAGGTCCAGGGACGATTGAAATGGCACAGCTGGACGTGGATTCGGATGCTAATCAATTTATGCTGTCTTCAGGATATGTGCTGATTGTGCCCCTGATCACCCAGGGCGAATTGATCGGTTGGATAAACCTTGGCCAACGCATGAGCGAACAGAATTACACCACCGATGATGAGATGTTACTCACCAGGCTGGCAATTCAGGTCGCGCCTACCGTGAGAGTAGCCCAGCTAGTTGCTGAACAGCAGGTGGAAGCGATCACCAGAGAACGATTAGAGCAAGAGCTGCTGGTAGCCAGCCGGATCCAGACCGGCCTGTTACCCAAGGAATTACCCCAATTTGATGATTGGCATATGTCAGCTTACTACCAACCGGCACGTGAAGTCGGGGGAGATTTTTACGAGTTCAAGTATTTCAAAGATGGGCGCCTGGGAATTTTTATTGGCGATGTTACCGACAAGGGAATTCCGGCAGCGATGGTGATGGCGACCACGCGCACCTTGCTGCTGGCCTTGGCACAAGAGTCGCTGACCCCTGACCAGGTGTTGAAACAGGTGAATAACCTGCTCCACGAAGACATTCCAGCCGGGATGTTCGTCACTTGCTTCTATGCCATCCTCGATCCTGCTGATGGGAAAATCGTGTTTGCCAACGCCGGTCACAACTTGCCTTATCGATTAACCGATCACAGCGTGGTGGAGATGAAAGCGGCTGGCATGCCCCTAGGGATGATGCCGGACATGGAATATGATCTCCACGAGCTGACCGTAGAACCGGGCGATTTCGTGATCTTCTACTCCGACGGCCTGGTAGAAGCACATAATGAAAAGAGAGAGATGTTTGGTGCGAACCGCTTAAAGGCTTTGTTCGAAGGCTTCACCGGTGGCGATCAGACCCTGATCGAGCACTTGATGGTTGAGCTGGAGATGTTTACCGGTTCAGACTTGGAACAAGAAGATGATATCACCATTGTGGGGGTTAAAAGATATAATAGTGCTGATGGAAGTTAGGCCTAGTCCCTATTAACAAGGGACCAGAAGCGCTTTTTCCGAAAAAATCCTCAAGCGAGGATCATGGCTACAGAATTATAGCTGGAGATGACTAATGCGCACCGATGCATCAATTTCAGTTCGGACGATCAATGACAGGGTAAACGCGATCGATATCGGCGGTGAGCTGACCTCATTTGCCGAAGATGAATTGACCGCAGCAATCAACCAGGCTAACACGGAAGAGGTCAGCTGCGTTTTGTTGAACTTCAGGGATTTGACCTACATGAACAGCAGCGGCATCGGTCTGCTGGTCACGACATTGATCCGCCTGGGGCGACAGGATAAAAGCCTGGTGGCCGTCGAATTGAGCGATCATTTTCGCCAGGTCTTCGAGCTCACCAAGCTGAATGAGGCCATTCATCTGTACGATACCGAAGAAGAAGCACTACAATCAGAGGGCCTGAAGGGGTAAGAGGGATTCTTAAATCTGAAGGGGCGGTTTCAGAAGTCCGTTCCAACGCAGGGTACCGGAACGAAAAAACGAGATTCCAAACATCATTGCGGTGGAGCATAGCTACTCAAGCAATCCCTAAAAGATAAAAATACCAGCAACTCGAAGGCGATTGCTTCACAAGCTCGCCCCGCAGTTATTGCGGGAGTAAACCAGAGACACCCCGATATTTAATATTTACGTGGCTGAGATGTCCGCCATCTGCTGTGGAGATAACTCCAAGGGAAGCAACTCACGCTTCATGATGCGCAGTGCTTGTTCAGGGTAGACGCGCCCATATAGACCACCCAGGATACTGACCAGGTACTTGGCGTCCAGCAGGATCTTTCCTTGTGGGCGCAAGATGTCGATATGACTCGGATTAAACAGGGCGCCGCTGGCGATGACAGACAGATCATCCAGATATCCAGGTTCCTTGTCCCGGCATTTGTGATAGATCGTGCCGCCGATCAACAGCAAGGTGACCGGTTGGTTGAAGTAATTCACACCGTACTGCAGGAAATAAGTTTCGGTTTCATCAACATTGCCGACATGCTTGTGAGTGGCGACAGCCATGATCTCTTTGGCCAGGAATGAAGAGACTCCGTTTTCTATGTTGGTTTGCGGCGTGTGGTGAGGGTTCTGGCTTATCCAGCTCAGATAGCTATCCAAATCCAATTCGCTGGACCCGTTCTTGCGATTAACAAAATCAAAGAATTGATCCTCTCCGGAATCGTGAACTTGTGGGAAGCGCTCAGATAGATAGCGATTTAGATCCTGGACCATGCTGCCGTCCTGGAAGCGATCCAACTCCTTTAGATTTTCGGCGTTGTAACTCAAGCCGTACTTACCTTCGACCCGGCGGTATACCAGCGGCACATTGGGGGTCTTGAGGATCGTTCGTTTGACTTTCCGCTGGGCATCTTCTCCGGGGAATTCATACAGTGGGTTGTCATCCACATTGGAATAGAAGTCCGTGGTGGCACCGCCGATATCGAGGGCCATGATATTGCCCAGGCCTGCCTCATCACCATACCCATTTGCCAGAAGGTTAATACCCCGAAAAGCAGCCCGCGGGGTTGGAATGAAAGGCGCATCCATATACTCCTCGACGACATCGAAGCCCTTGGCGCGAATGATTACTGTCTGGAAGAGGTGGCGGATGGTCTCATTGACAACCTCAATCTGGAAGTCGTTGATTTCCGGCATGACGTTGGGCGTTGAATGGACGTCGACATTGCGATAGCAAAAGATGTTCTCAACCCGATCGCGCACGTCCTGATTACCAGCGTAAATTATCGGCACACCATAATCTGTGTAAGTTGCCAGTCCCGAAGCCCTGGCCAACATGCGCGCATTGTGCAATTGGGTGTATGTATCACCGCCGTCATCAGCCCCCCCGGCCAGGAGGATGATCTCGGGTTGATCGTTCTCAAAAATCCCGCGCGCCTGGTCGTTGGTCAACTGGCCTTCGTATGACCGGACCAGTTTAGCGCCCGCGGTCAGCGCGGCCAGTTCGGCAGCGAATCCGGATTCCTCTTTGACCAGGGCGACCGTGACGACCTTCAGGCCACCCTTGGCACTGGAGCAGGGAAGGCGGACGGCGAACTCGTTCATCTTGCGTGTCAATGGTTTCCAATCTGCGCTTTCACGGCAGGCCTCCAGCACGCCAAGCCCATCGGCCAGGCCAATGCGGATGTCCTCAATTGTGGTAGGCTTATAGCGCAGATCGAAGGTCTCTTCTTTGGTATCGAAGATGCCTATCTTGGTGAAGGTGCTGCCAAAATCGACTACCAGCACCTTTTCGTCAGCCAACCCGGTGATACCAATCTCTTTGCGGAACTGGGTGACAGCCTGCTCATCAACCTCTTCAACCTCGGCGTCCTCGGCAATAAAAGTGGCATCATCGGCCTGAGTGATATCTTTGTAGAAGTACCAGGGATAGGTCTGGCGGACTAGGTCGACGCGCTCCATCTCGCTGTAAACCTGGATGCCATTCCATTCATCGATGCGGCACATACCATCAACGACTTTGATACGGCAGGCACCAGCCATCTCGTATCTGCGATCCACCACCGTGATATGAGGGCCCTGGTAGAGACCAATTTGCAGGCCGAGATCGAGGCTATCGGCGGAGATTAAACCGCAGGTGCTGGTGGCATAATTGGCTTCGTCGATAAGGCTGAGCAGCATCGTCTCGTAATTCTGCTGCGGATCCTCACGAGGTTCTTTCGCCCAATCGCAGAAATTTTCGGGTCGGATCGGGCCTTCGTAGCCTCCTAAGATGGCGCCATGGAGCACGTTATACATGGCGTTTTGTTTCAGTTCGGCGATGCGCTCCTTAACGACCGGTTCCTCCCAGATCTGGGGTACATTGCCCTTGGCAAAGTCCCAGCAAACTTGCTTGACGATCTCGCAAGATTCGATGATATCGTCGGCGCTGGCTTCGTGATGGGCTTCAGAGTGGGTGACAACATGCAGGATGTCCGGATCCATATAGAGCTGGGTGTAAATGCCAAAGGCGAGATGACCTTTGGCTTGATTTAGATTCGGGGGAAAGCTGGGCAGACCAGAGCGAGTCTGGCGGTGGATCTGGAAATCGAAATGACGAGTAAGCGGTTCGGCCAACTCGTAAGCGGCCTTCATCTTGGCCAAGTCGTCCAGGGCTGAGATCTCCGGCGGCAGTTCGAACATCATCTGCATAACGTAGTTCTTGATACCTTTCTTCAGGGCGATCACCGCGCAGAGCACATGGTCGGTGACCTGCATGTCATCGGTCGCATAGCGCAGTCCCCACTGGTGAGGGTCATTGATCTCAAGTGGTTTTCCCTGCGCGGCCCAATATTCGATCGTGCGGAAGTGTTCGTCGAATCCATCGCGGATGCTGATCGGTCCGCGTCCATCCAATTCGTTGTAAAAGAAGATCGGCACGGCGGGGAAGCTGATATTGAGGTGTTCCTCCCAAAGCTGGGCTAAATCTACTAACTCATCGGTACCGGTGTAAATGCGCGTCATCGGGTAATTTCCACGCTGGGAGGCTGCTTTCAACCGCTGGAGGTCTTCAATCGTGCGGATGGGGGCACCACCCTGTCCTGAGAGGTACTTGCTGGGATCCTCTTCGCCGCGAATGAATTTGGCCAGCAGCTCCTGAGAGGTCTGGTCGGGGGCCAGAGATACGATCTCAAATGCCTCGGCATCAGCCAGCTTCTCGATCGCCTCGACGGTCGGTTCAATCGTCTCAGCAGCAATTCCGATGTGGGCGCGGATAATGGGGCGGTTCTCTCGCTCGCGTACCTGTTGAATACGTTCCACCAGGTAATCCGACCAGGGCTGCTCCAGTTGACCGTAGCCTGTCGAACGCCGGTGGGCAAAATCTTCTAATTCTTCCATAGTGACGAAATCATCGACTACCAAATCGAAGAAGCCCTGGAAGTCTGTTTTGTCCTGGTATTTTTTGGCAACCGCCTCCAGGTCGTAGTGCTTCTCATCCTCGCGCAGGAAGCGGTCCTCTTCTAATGGCAGGCCGGTCATTGCCCGCACCAGGTTGGCTGCTGGACGCAGACCACCAAACGAGTAGCGGATACCGCTATCCCGTGGGTGGAGGCCGTATTGGGTTGCCATCTCGACAAACTCGCTGACCAATTTGTCCACATGCAGATCGCCGAGACGCATGGAGACGCCGACCACCTCGGGGCGCGCCTCCCGGATCTTATTGATCACCTCTCTAATGGGGACTGCGGGTCCCAATTTCACCGCCACGTAGCCCTGGTCGAGGTCCTGCATCCAATTGGCGAAGGTTTCAACACCCAGGTTGTGAACGCACTTCCCGATAGCGCCAACCATGACGCGCCGTTTGGCACCTGGATTGGGTGGTTTTGCTGATGTGGTATTGGTCATAGATTCAATCTCCTACAAGATCAGGCTTTCAAAATGATCATGAAATTCTGATTCGTGTGTTGTCCCTGAATGTTTTCTCTCAATAACTCCCCGAAGGATAATCCGATAGCGGTGATGCACAAGACAAAGGGTAGCCAAGTATCACCACGTGATCAATCCTGGCAAAACATGGCTCCGATCATTGAGTCTAAATCCTGGTAGCCATAGCGCTGAGGGGAACGGGAGGAGGCAAGATCTTTGCCAGTTAACTCACCATCGATGAGATATTCTTTCCCCAGACGGGCTTGCGACCAGGTGAGCACTTGATCAATCGTCGGAGTCGGCACACCAGCCAACTCCGCAATGCCTCTGGTCGCCAGCAATGCAAAAGGAATATCCTCGGACAAATAACGCGCCTGGAAATCAGGCGCCAGACCGCCATTTGTGGAAACTACAGGGACTTTAAGTCCTGCATAGCTGCGATTGGTGACGAAATAAGTCTGGAGTGAAGTAGTGTCTTCAATCTCGTCAGCATAGGAGAGGCAGAGCCACTCATCCAGTGGGCGCACGGCGTGGAGGTCGATAGAAGGGTAGCGCTCAGCGAGGGAGTAACGTAATGTCTGTATCTCGTCGCTCAAGCGCTGCAATATATCCGCGGTATGGGCATCGATGCCCTGGTAGAACAATGGCGCTTCAGCAAAGACCTGCTCGTCCCAATCATGGAACAGGCCGTACATGACCCCAGGATGGATGATCTGGCCGGTACCGGCCAGGGTGAGGCTTAAAAAACTCTCCATGGGTTCCAAATTAACATCTAATTGGCTGCTCAGAAAAGATGCTAATTCAACTGCCTGGCCTGGAGGGCAGGTGGCAAATTCCACTTTCGCTTTTGTGCCCAGGATATCGACCTCCCGGCCGTATTCCTTAATGCGGCAGGCCCAGGGTAAAGTCTGTAGCCCAAACTGGGTGATCGTCTCTGACTTACTCCCCAGGACATCCATGACGCACAGATCGAAACAGCCGCGAGCAGCCAAGGCTCCCACCAGCGAGCCCTCGTCGATGTAAGTGCCGATCTCCTTCAAGATCGATTCGTGGGCAAAAGCTGGCAGTGCAAGCAGCACGAGCCTAGAACCGGGGATTACCTCTGCTGGATCGGTTGAAATTCTCTCTGGTACACCGAGGATGGAATCACCCTCGCGATTGACTTTTATTCCACCTTGAGCCGCGATCCCGGTGCGCCACCGGTCGGCTTCATGTTCAAATGAAATGTAGACATTCACCTGGTGCTCTTCCCGGGCTGAGAGGAGGCCGGCTGCGGTATGGGCGGCGTTGCCACCTCCGCATATGGTGATCTGCATCTAGCGCTCCTGATATGATCTAAAAATTCCCTTTCTGTTTAGCCGGTAGTGCAAGACACCACTTTCCTGGACCGGGCGATGTCAATTCATGATATTCAGCCCAGGCTTGACATCCGAGCCTATCTCTGGATAAACCCGGGAGCGGCATGAGCGAGTTTCGTAATTCATCTACCATTGGAGGTCAAATTCCCTGAAATTATCCCACTGGATGAAATACAGATGATTCCGACCAATGTTAGCACAGAAATTAATTTTGTACACTGATTTCGAGGGAATTTAATAAAAAACTCCACTCCAGGCAGATCGTTCAATGAAGTGGAGTAAATCGAGATATGATCTATATATTCAAATACCTGTTTGAGCCTCAATACGTCCAGACTTGACTGCCTCCACCAGGGCCTGGTAATCGCGTTCGGTCTGGTCTGCATAAGCAACCGCGAAATCACCAATTGCTTCGGCGAAGGAGTCGTTTTTGCCGATGTATCCGGCGATACCAGTCTCATCCCCTGTGCGGGCGTGGGCGCGGGATAGGCACCAAGCACAAACCCCCAAATAGGATTTGAAACTCTCATAGTCCATATCCGAAACTTCGGCAGAGCCTTTCATGTCTTTGAGCTGACGCCAGTAGAACTCCGTTTTGGTGATCGTGGAGGTATGCCAACCCAGGAAGATATCGCTGTTGGCCTGAATCAGGCGCTGGCCAGTCACCACCCGCTTGCCATGCTGCCATGTGCTTGGTCTACCGACATATGATTCTAAGATGGAAGGACCAGCCTCTTTGAGCTGCAAGATCAGGGCATCGTCTTCCGTTTTACTCTCAATTAGCACGATCAGACAGCGCGTACCCACGCTACCAACGCCGCCTACCCGTAGCGCACCATCCATTATTTGGAATTGATCAAGCAGATAACGCCGTTCGTCCGGCAGACTTACCAGGTAATTAGACCAGTTATCTTTGACGACTTCTTCTGATGCCTGAATTAAGTCATTCCCCCTGAGATACTTTTCAAGTCCCAGCTCACGGAATGGGATCAGCAGCGGCGGGTCGCTGATGATGCGACGACGACCATCCTCAAACAAGGTGAGTTTCTCGAGCGTTTGCTGGTGTGTCTTTCTACTGGCTTTCTCCACCATTTTCCGGGATCGTTTTTTACCTCGCTTGGAAGCCTTATCCATTATTTCCAAGACAGAATCAACATTCACATGGTAATACCATACATCCAGGACGTGGGCTTGGGAAAATTTGTCCATCGCATAAGCGTACACCTTAGTGGTTTCGACTGCCAGGCGGCGGCACTTCTTCTCGCTAAAACCATTTTCCCTGCCAGCCACGACTGCGCTGGCAGCAAGACGCTTCAGATCCCATTCCCAGGGACCTGGATAAGCCTCGTCGAAGTCGTTGATATCAAAGACCATGCTTCGTTCCGGGGTGGCGAAAATACCAAAATTGGACAGGTGAGCATCACCGCACAGGATGACATCCAACCCGGTCACGGGTGTGGCAGCCAGATCGGAGGCCATCACCACGGCTGAGCCGCGCAGGAAGGCAAATGAAGATTCGAGCATGCGTCCATACTTGATGGGCAGCAAGCGCTGCAAGCGCCCTTTGTCTTGCTCCTGGAGCAAGCTCAGCGGGTCAGACCGGTCGGCAGCCGGTGCCCACTCGCCGTGACTGCTGCGGGGAGCCAGTTTGCGTAGTTCCTTGATCATTTGCTTGGGATCAGAACTCGTGGTTCCAGTTTTCACTTCTGCAGTCATCATAGTCTCCTTTAGTCATTTTCAATGTGAAATTCTATAATTTCTTTCCGGTATAAAATCTGGTTGGTCGGTGCCCTTTAGACCAGGAATAATACAACAGCAGCAACAGCGCCAAGGATAAACAGGATCGGGTAAAACCAGATCATGGGTTTGTCAATGCGGTGGGCGAGCTCTCCGCGACCATCCGTCTCCAGCCTTTTCAGGATTACATTATAGATCACCACGATAACGCTGGCCACAAAAGCGCCGATCAACAATGCATCCATGAAGGTCAGGTAGCCAATTCTTGGTAAATTATCGGCTACAGTGAAATTGAAGGCCACGAAGGTCAGCAGCGTAGCGCTGGAGACCTCCACTCGCCGGCCGAAATCCCGCAAGAAGAAGGTGAACCAGGTGACGATGATTACCAAGGCCAAAGGCACCATGATACGGAAGATATAAAAGCTGAGATGACGACGCACGGTGAAATACAACCAATGATTTGAGTGCTCATCTTCGCTGGTGATCTCTGTCCAGGAGTCGACGATATACCACTCCTCTTCACCCAGTAAATCTCCGATCTCGCTGAGTTCTTCCGGATCGGTATAAGTGAAGAAATCTTCGTTAGGCAGCGACTCCACCTGGATGTAAAGCGTCTGTGTATCAAAGGGGAATTTCGTGAAATCAAACAAAGGCGCTTGCAAATCGGTGGTGTAATGTTCCTGATAAATCGCCCGACCATCTGGCATTACAGCTGCATTTTGGTTTTGAATCCAACGATTGCCTTGCTGGTTGAAGATGGTGAACTGCGGAACCAGGATTTCGTTCTCGTCGGCGAATTTTGCGAAACTGGCCCCGGTGAAGGTCTTGAATTCGCATTGGCAATCCTCCGGGTTGAAGGCCAATAAAGGGTCCTTCCATTCCATGCGCAGTTCAGACACTGCGTTAAACTTCTCGTTGAGCTGGTCAATGTTGGTGATTTGGATCAGTTTGGATCCCACTCTTACCTCTAGGGGCTCATGAATGATGGGATTCCCTTCGGGTGCTGACTTGCCAGTCAGCACCTCCGGGGCATTGGCGCCGATCAAAAGCCGGTAAGATCCCGTCGTCAGCTCACCTCGATCGGTATTATTGCCCACCTGGACCTTGAGGTTTTTTAAGTTTTGATCAATCTTTATTTGGGTGCTGGTAGAGGATTTCTCACCAGTCAAATTGGCACCCCGTAAAGGTTTTCCATTGAAGCTTTCGAGGACCAATCCAGGCCTAAGATCCCCCGAAGTGGCTTCCACATATACGTATATTGTTTCTCCAGCACTAATAGGTATTAAGGTGTACGTTTGTCGGGGTTCCTCTGTTGAAATTACCCCACTGACCTCCTGGATGTTGACGCTTCCCCTGGAAACGGTCGGATCGAGTACAGCGAGGTTATCCCCGGTGGGACGGGCAACGCCTTCCAACACTCTGGGTTCGTTCAATCCTACCAGCAACCTGAATGAGCCAAATGAATCGGTAAATGGCGCGCTCGTGGCCGCAAGTAAATAGGTGCCATCAGTGGGGATGGTGAACTCGAAGGCTGCCGCTAAACTGGTCCCAAAATCATCGTTCCAGACCGGTGATATTTCATCGTAGATGGCGGGCAAAGTTTCCAGCGGATCGCCCCCCTCAGCGATCACCTGATTGACTCTGGTGGTGAACTTTTCAAATATATCTTCCGGTTTCGTGCCTTCAGGGAAGAGCATAATGAATGGGTCCAGGTTGCCGGTAGCATTTTCCATGCGCACATAGAGGTCTTGTCCTTCTTCCAGATTCAACAATCGATAAACAGCAATCGATGACGGATCTACAATTCCGCTCAATTCCTGGACTTTGGGTTCGGAATCATCGTCGCTTTGGGCGTGTGCAACCTGTTTCCCGACAACCGGGCTAAATGCCAGCATGGTTATGAGAACTAGGAGCCAAAAAGTGAAGGATTTATTTTGGAGATGTTGGAAATTGTTCATCCAATAATTAGTTACTGGTGACCCAAACAGTCGATCAATCGGATAGTGCATTATTACTTTCAGCTTGATTTTTTCTTTCTTGCCACTCACGGTGAAACTCCTGGATGGCCACCTCAATGGTGGGGTAAAAGTGCCGTCGGTCGATCGTTTCATATAATCCGTAACGTTCAATCTTATCCCTGACTGGGTCTTTGAGTTCAGCCAGGATGAGATGGATGCCAGCCGCGTTCAACTCTTCATCCAGGTCGACCAGCATATCCGCGGCGGTGGTATCCACATCGGTAATCGGTTCTGCTGCGACCAGCACCCAAAAGGGGGTGGGTTCTGTGCGGGCGACCCGTTCACGCACAAAGTTGCGGATGGCGTTCACGCCTGGAATCCATTTGCTTAATCTCTGCCCGAGAGTTGGTGTTGTTGTCTGAGATGAGGGAGAAATCATTTTGCTAATTCCTGATTGATAACCTGAATGTAGTTAGTTTTTATTCACAAGTCAGATTTGTTTCAATCGTCTCTCCGGCTGATCGCTATACCGCCCAAATTACCTAACCAGAACAGCAGGATGAAGAAAACCAAAAATGGTCTTTCGATAACCTCCCTACCGGAGACCAGGAAAGCCAGGCCAAATATTATGATCAAGATCGTGAGGGCAGCAAAAGCAGAGATCAACCAGCGCCTTCTACCGGGCTTGTCAAAATCACTCTGTTCGCTCATTTTTTCTTGTTCTTTTTCTTGCCCTTGCCTTTCTTCTTGGGTTTACCTTTAGACTTCTTCTTCTTGGTTTTTTTACCGCCCTTTTTTTTAGATTTCTTTTTGCCCTTTTTGCTTGCAGATTTCTTGGATTTCTTAGGCTTACCTTCTTTCGAGGTCGGCCTTTCCATCTTTTCGGTCTTCAATATCTGCTCTGGGAAGATCTCCATGCGCACCTGGCGAAACTTGCCCAACCAGTATTTAACCTGGCCAGCGGTGAGCCCGGATTGTTGGGCAGCTTGCGCCTGGGTGGCGCCGTCATCTATGGCTAATAAGGCGATCGCCCTCTGACCGTGCAGATCATTCCCCGTGGAGATCATCTTGAAGGCTTCCCTCTCTTGATCTGAGAGCAGCCTGCTTTCCGGTACGTTACCATTATTCTGGTTTGTCATATTTTTATCCTCCTGCAGGATTTCTACTTACAAATTGGTTCTAGTTGCGTTATCCGGTTTCTTCTCTTAGCGGACAGACATTTCACATGTTCGGGATTAATCTAACCGCCGGGGACAGCGACTGGGGCCGGTGGTGGTTTAGTATCTAATTATATATCAGGAGGTGCTGCCCATTGGCAGCACCTCCTGAGGATAGGGCAAAAATTTACCTACCTAGGTGCTGACAAAGTCAACATCAGCTACCTCAGCGCCGCCCGGGGCTTTGCCCTTGAACTGGCTCATGTAAAGCGCATAGTAGAAACCTTTGTCGGCCATCAGATCGTCGTGCGAAGCATACTCGACGATCTCACCACCATTGAGCAACATGATCTTAGCCGAATCGCGAATTGTCGCCAGGCGGTGGGCTATGGAGAAACTGGTCTTGCCTTCCATGAGTTTACGCAGACCCTCCTGGATAAGTTTCTCTGTGCGAGTGTCGACGTTGCTGGTCGCTTCGTCCAGGATCATGATCTTAGGTTGGGCGACCATCGCCCGGGCAATGGTAATCATCTGGCGCTGCCCCTGGCTGAGATTGGCACCGCGCTCGGTCAGCATTGTGTCGTATCCCTGGGGCAGATTCATGATGAAATCGTGGGCATTGGCTTCTTTAGCGGCTTCAATACATTCTTCTTCAGTTGCATCGGCACGGGCGTATTTCAGGTTGTTCATCACTGTATCGGAGAAGAGGAAGGCTTCCTGCAGCACGACTCCGATCTGTTTGCGCAGACTTTCCTGGGTCAACTTGGCTAGGTCTTGACCATCAATCAAGATGGTGCCGCTATCGATATCGTAATAGCGGGTGAGGATATTGATCAGCGTACTCTTGCCGGCCCCTGTTGGACCGCATATGCCGATCGGCTCACCAGGCTGCACCTTAAAAGTGTTGTGGCGCAAGATCTTGCGGCCCGGTACATAGCTGAAGTCAACTTCGATGCATTCAATTTGACCACCTTTAAACTCATATTCCGTGGCATCGTCCGCATCCCTGACGGTTGCTACTTCGTCGATGATGCCGAAGACCCGCCGACCACCAGCCACTGCATTCAAGGTGGTGCTGGTCAGGTTGGCTATCTCGGACAGCGGGCGGGTCAATAAAGCAGAATACCCGGCAAAAGCGATCACCGTGCCAAGCAAGATCTCACCACCCACCACCATCAGGGCGCCAACCACCATAACCAGTGCAATTTGAATGCTGGCAAGGGACTGAGTCAACGGATACTGCAGCAGCGAAGTGAAAAATGCTTTGCTGCCAACCTCGTAGAGGTTTGCTGCCAGAAGATCATTTTTCTCGTCAGCCCAATCCTGCTGGCGCTTACTGATGATCACCTTGTGTCCTGAAAGCGACTCTTCCTGGAATCCACTCAGCGTGCCTAAGTCCTCCTGCAACTTGGCGAATGCAGGAGTGGAGATACGCTCAATTACATTGGTCAGGATCAAGATCACCGGCACGATTAAAAGTGCCACGATGGTCAGGCGCCAATCGATAAACAACATGACGAGGAAGGCCAGGATGATGGTGATCGAGGCGCGGATGATCGGTCCCACCGCCTGCTCATAGAACAGGGAAACCACCTCGGTATCGTTGGTGACCCGGCTTAACAATTCCCCGATCGGCTGGCGATCAAAGAAATTCAGCGAAAGCCCCTGCATATGAGAAAACAGGTGAGTCTGCAGCTTCTGCAGGCCTTGGGTGGCAAGATCGGCAAACATACGCTCTGCCAAGAAGGTCATGATCAAGAATACAGCTCCGGAGATCACAGCATAGATTATCCACCGTTGGAGTTCAGCGAGTGTTCCACCGGGGTCTTGGAGTACATTGATCGCTTGACCTGTCAAAGCAGGTAGGGCGATCAATCCAAGTAGGGCAATGATGCGCACAACTACTGCCAGGATGAATCTGGCGCGCTTTTCATCACCAGCCATGTAGTTCATCAGCTGGGATATGATTTGAAGGGTATCGTCCGGTTTTTCGATACCTTTTGCAGTCCTTTTTTCAACCTGATCGGCTGATTTCTTATCAAGCGTTGCCGTGGTCATTGGGCTACCTCCACATCCAATCCAGCGGTGATGCCACTGCCGAGTTGCGATTCATAGATCTCCTGGTATATGGGGCTACTCTGCATCAATTCTTCGTGGGTCCCCATAGCGACGATTTCTCCATTCTCCAGCAGCACAATCTTGTCCAGGTCGATCACTGCACTGATACGCTGGGCGACATACAGGGTGGTGACATTGTTGGTGAAACCAGGAATTGCTTCCTGGACACGACCTTCGGTAGAGGCATCCAGAGCACTGGTGCTGTCATCGAGAACAAGAATCTTTGGTTGGGCGGTCAAAGCCCGCGACATGGAGAGCCGCTGGCGTTGCCCGCCGGAGAAGTTGTAGCCGCGCCGGGCGACAGGAGCATCCCATTTTTCTGGCAGGTTCATGATGAAGCCGTAGGCATCAGCAGCCTGGGTGGCGCCGATCACCACCTCGTCATCCACGTCAGGTTTTCCAAATTTCAGATTGAAGTGCACGTCACCCTGGAAGAGCAGTGCCTCCTGCAGAGCAATGCCCACGATCTGGCGTAGGTTGTCCTGCGGGATGTCGCGCACATCGACACCATCGATGGTGATACTGCCCTCGGTGGCATCATAAAAGCGGGGGATCAGGTTCACCAGGGCGGACTTGCCCGCACCGGTGGCGCCTAGAATGCCCACAGTTTCGCCCGGTTCAATGGTTAGATTAATATTCTTCAAAGCTGGAGGATCGAGCTCGCCATCCGGTCGGCGGAACGCGAATGAGACATTATTGAAAACCACTCGTCCGCCAACCGCATCCGTCTTCATCGGTTGTGCACCTTCTTTATCCTGAACCATCGGTTCGTCATCATAAATCTCGAAGATGCGCTGGGCGGAAGCATCACCCCTCAGCATGAAGGGAAAGACGATGGCCAGCATAGCTAAGGGAGAAACTACCAGGGAAAGGTACTGGGTGAAGGTAACCAGTTCCCCGACGTTTAATCCGGCGTCGGTCAACACCTGCTGTCCGCCAACCCAGAGCGATAATACGATACCCAATTGGGTGATGCCGGTCAGCATGGGGGCCAGAAAACCCACCCTGACCGCAGCAGTATAGGCTGGATGGCGTAAAGCATCCGCACGTTGGGCAAAACGCTCAATTTCGTAGTCTTCACGCACGAAAGCTTTCACCACCCGTACACCAGCCAGATTTTCCTGCATGGTGTTGTTGAGATCATCGAGACGGTGCTGGCGATCATCGTAAGCCCGGAAGACCTGCGGGATCAGCAGCGCCATTACGCCCAGGACTACAAGCGTCACCAATACCAGCACCCAGATCAAAGAGGGGGTGTTGATGATGGTTAACACGTAGGTAACCAGCAGCATGAAGGGTGCATACAGCAGAAGTAAGGTCATATACAGCAGGGCGTTCTGGATGTTGACCACGTCGGCATTCAGGCGCACGAGCATATCGCTGGTGCGGAAGCGGTCGTAGTTACCAAATGAAAAGGTTTGAATCTTTTGGTAAAGGTAAGAGCGGATGTAATAGCCAGTTCCCTGGGAAAAGAAGACTGCAAAGTATGCAGTCCCAGCTAGGCACAAACCCGATATCAAGGAAAGCACCAGCATCCAGAAACCAGTACTCAGAATGATTTCTATATTTTCCGCTTCGATGCCTTGATTGATCAATCGCTGGTTAAGTGTTGCCACGCCGATAATGGCGGTGGCGGAGATCAAAACCAGTATCTGGGAGATTATCAGTCTCCACCTAAATCGGCGATACATACCTAAAGTTCGCCTGAGTGATTTGATCATAATTTTTTCACCTCTCTTTCGCTCCTTTGATTGATATTTCAATCGAATACTTCATTAAAGCTCCTTTATAAGATCATTTTCTTTCCGAAGGGTATTTTTGTCATGAGGTTGATGGGTATGACAGGCCCAATATTACCATTAGATAGGCGCATGAATCAGCTCCTGACAGCCGCCTCATACCCGGTACCTGCGACCCTATGTCCAACGATGCCAGCTGGATGACCAGGACTATGATCGGTATCTAGGTTTCCAAATGGGAGGAGCTCAAATAGGAATTTCCTCATCAGCCATAGTCACAAATTCCTGCTTTCCAGTGAGATATGCCTTAGTAAACTGAAAAAAGTTCCGAAAAAAACTTCGCTGCGAGCGGAGCGAAGCAGTCTCATCGCCAAGGCAGAGATTGCTTTGTCAGTAAAGACTTCTCGCAATGACGAATTTTGAAAACTTTGGTTGATTCACATTGCGGTATGCTGCCAAATAATTTCAGCAAGAATTGCTGAACGAGAGATGCATTATCATCTCTCGTTCAGTTTTGATCTCATTTAGCAACCAGCACACTAATATACTGGATCTCGCCAGGACGGGGCAGGTCATGCAGTGCCCGCCATGACTGCCTTAATGGTGTGCATGCGGTTCTCAGCCACATCAAATACGATCGAGGCCTCCGATTCGAAGAATGTTTCGGTGACCTCCGTGCCATTGAAACCGTACTTCGGATAAATTTCCTCAACGACTTCCGTGGCGCGGTTGTGGAAAGCAGGCAGGCAGTGCAGGAACTTAATGTCTGGATTGCCGGTTAATTCCATAGCCTGAGTGTTGACCTGGTAAGGATTGAGCAGCTTGACCCGTTCATCCCATACTGAAGCCGGTTTGCCCATGGATATCCACAGGTCCGTTTACAGGTAGTCGGTGCTTTTGACACCTTCTTCAACATCATCTGTGATCTTCAGGGGTATATCGCCGGGATGACGTTGAGGGTTGATAATTCCGGATGCTGGTAGTCACCTGCCTTCTGGCGCGGGGGCAGCTTGAGCGGTTCCGGCGTCAGGTCTTCATATTCAATCTGGCTCAGCAAATGCGAGATGACATTCAAACGGGCATGGCGCTTTATATTGGCGTCGACGATGTACCAGGGCGCATGGTCTGTACTGGTGTGCCGCAGCATGGCATCCCGCGCTTTGGAGTAATCCATCCAGCGGGAGCGGGCCTCTAGATCCATCGGGCTCAGCTTCCAGCGCCGGCGGGGGTCATGGATGCGCTGTTCGAAGCGATCCTCCTGGGTCTCATCGCGAATGTGCAGCCAGTATTTGATCAGTGTCATTCCCGAACGGACTAGAGCCAGCTCAAAGCCGTTGACGGTGGACATGAACTCGGTGTACTCTTCATTGGTGCAGAAGCCCATCACCCTTTCCACACCAGCCCGGTTGTACCAGCTGCGGTCGAAGAGAGCCATCTCTCCTGCTGAAGGCAGGTGGGGGATATACCGCTGGAAATACCACTGCGTCTTTTCCTTCTCGGTTGGGGTGGGCAGGGCAACCACGCGGACAACTCGAGGGCTGAGGCGGCGGGTGATGCGTTTGATAGTGCCCCCTTTTCCGGCCGAGTCGCGTCCCTCAAAGATCACCGCGATTTTAAGCCCTCTAGCTTTGATCCACCCTTGCAGTTTGACCAGCTCGACCTCCAGCTTGGCCAGCTCGGCCTCGTAGGCCTTGCGCTTCATCTTCTTCGGTTTGCCATCATCTTTGGCCATGAATATCTCCTTTATTTTGTTACCATCTCTTCTCACTCATCCAGTGTATCTTGGAGTTGAGCAGTCTCAGCAGAAGTATTCTGTTTTTGTTCTGCAGATGGAATTTCTTTACTTAATTTCGTTGACCAGGCTCGCAAACCGAGAAATACCCCAAAGCGGCGATGGCCAGCCCGATGACAGGTATCACCACCAGATAGCGAGTCCTACTCAAAATCCGTGACATATTTTCTCCCTCATGTCTGTGAATTATTCGATGTTAAGCATATCTTTAATCGATTTAGAAATCAATAAATCCATTTTTAACCTTATGTTAAATACTTTCTAACTAAGGGACCGTGTGGTATCCATAATCATGAAATTTATTTACCCTAATAATATGCAGAGACCAGTTGATTATGATTCAACTGGTCCTTGTTTCTAATTTCGAAATCGTTATTCGGAGACAATTATGGATAACTGGCATAAACCTGCATATTGCCATCTTTGTCGAAAGCCACTACGTCAAAAGGCTGGTCTGGTTGGGAATCGTCTTCCATACCAGGCGACCCGACCGGCATCCCAATCACCGCCAGACCGACGACATCTGGCCGTTCTGCCAGCAGGCGGTTGATCTCCCTCGCAGGTACATGTCCTTCAATTACATAGCCATCCACGATGGCTGTATGGCAGGACTGGATTTCAAGCGGTACATCGTACTGGTCTCTCAATGCGGCACGCTCGGAATCATCCTCGACGACCACATTGAAGCCGTTTTCACTCATGTACACGCTCCAGCCGCCGCAGCAGCCTCAAGTAGGTGCCCGGTAGACGGTGACGAGGGTTGAGTCCCCCTCATCGACAACCGCCGATTCTTCTACAGTTGAGGCGCAGGCACTGAGCAGAAGCAGAGCCAAAAGTCCAATACCAATATATTTAAGCATCATCTAACCTCGTTTTTAATTATAAGATTTGAATTTCTCTTATCCAGCGTTCCGATCACTAATACCCTTTATTAACCTGATGAATGCCATCAAATCTGGATAACAAAGTTCTCAGAGGCATTGCCTCCAACGAGTTGAGCTGCAAGTCGGCTTCTTCGATCTGCAGCTGCCTTGTGAGCAGATTGGGCACTGCCACGCAGAACAGGCCTGCGCGTTTGGCCGCCAAGACTCCATTGGGTGAATCCTCGAAAGCAATTGCCTGGTGGGCGCTGACGTTCAGGCAGTCCAAGGCGGTGGTATATAAACTGGGATCAGGCTTGGTGATCCCCACGTCATCTGCTGCTAAAACACACTCGAAATATTCTCGAAGTCCACGATCCTCCAGGTGACCCAGCACCCACTTGCAGGGTGAACTGGAGGCAATGCCTAATTTCAAACCTATCTCTTTCGCACCCTGGATATAGTCCAAGACCCCCGGCAAGATCGGTTGGGCGGCGATCAATTCCATCTCCCTTTCGAGCCGTTTTGGCGCTTCAACCTGCATGTCAAAGGATCCATCCAGCTTATCCCCCAGGCTGCTGAAGAAGGTATCTGTGCCTTCTTGAGATCCGATGCAGATCTGCCAGTCGTCCAGGGTCATATCGTAGTCGTAAATCTGAAACAGCTCCTGCCAGGATTGAAAGACAGGGCCTTCCGTATCCAGGATGAGCCCATCGAAATCGAAAACCAGCGCTTTGATGACCATCGTCGTTAGCTGTCCGCCTTGTGCTGAACTTCTTCGAGTATTTCACCTGCCAGCCGGTTCAGGGCCTCCAGGTCGTCGTTTTTGGTGTGGTTGGCGCGCCAGTAGATATCCAGCAATTCTAGAGGGGACATACTGCCGACCGATTGGTCCTCCGGAAGACGCACGCGCGCCTCCAGCTGGGGGTGCTTGACGAGGCGAAATTCGAAGGCCTCTCGGGCATACTCGCGCAGGGCGGTATCGTCGATCAGGGGTTCCCAATCGCGCGGGTATTCGATGGTTAAGCGCACAATGGCGCCTGCTAATTGATCTTTTGGCGGCAGTGCTGCTCGCAAATGTTGCTCGATGTCTTCCTTGGAATCCAAAACCAGGCTGCGATCGACGAAGGGGCGAATTCCAACCAGCTGGCGCCATTCCACCTCGGTTTGGCCGCGCTCCACCCTGGCGATGATGAAGAATTTATCATCTGCCGCTTCCCCGAAATCCACCCGTTCTATTGATCCCGGGTAGATCACCGGTGGGTGTGCGTCTTTATTCAGGTTTTGAGGTTTGTGTATATGGCCCAGGGCCACGTAATCCAGGCGCGGATCACGCACCAGAGATCCAGGCAGCACCAGATCAGCACCGAGCATCACCGTGCGCTCGGCTCCGTATTTTGCCCCCTGGACGGAGGCGTGGGCGGTGAAGATCAACGGCAGATTGGGATCAATCCGTTCGAACCATTCCTGCATCAGCTGGGTGAGGCGTGACTCAAGTTCTTCATACACCTGTCCAGCTTTTTTGGGGACACCTGACTGAAGGCCAAGATGGGCTACCAATCCGGAGCGCGAGATCCAGGGCAGCGCCATGATCTGTACCGGCAGACCGTCAAGGTTTTCCGGTGTCAAAAAGGTTGGCTGGTTGATCACGTGCACATGAGGCACTTCCAGGGTGTTGAATTCCTCAACGGCATGGGCCCGCCCCAGTGCAGGCGACAGGTCATGATTGCCGACCAACAGCAAGGTGGGGATACCAGCTTTGGAAAGGCGGATAATTCGGCGCCCCCACTCGCGCTGGAAGGTCGGTGCCGGATTGCGGTCTTTGTAGGCGTCGCCAGCAAAGATCACCAGATCCACCTTCTCATCTATGGCAGTATCGACGATCGTGTCCAGCGAATTAAGAAAGTCGATCACCCGCATGGGCAAACCGCTCTCAGGATCGTGACGACCGTAATTGGCCATGTCAATATGAGCATCGGCAAAATGCAAAATGGTCAGCATATCCGCTACCCTTCTACTCCCAGACGGGCCAGTTGGTCCCAACCAGGGCTGAAACTCGGATTCAAGATCACCGATTGGCGAAAATCTGCGATGGCGCCATCCAAGTCGCCCAGCGCTTCACGCGCCAGGGCCCGCCAGTAAAGACTCTCTTCAAGCACGGGTTCGCTGATCGTATCATTAAGCGTGGTATCCGCAAGGTTGATCACATCCTGGTAGCGACCGCTGTAATAATATGCCCAATAGGGCCAGGTCTGGTACCACATGATGCGATAAGGACGCAGCCCATCTTCTGCCAGCCCGGCGTACAAGCCGAAGGAACGGTCGAAAGCTGCGGCGCCATCCACATACTGCTGCAAATTGACGTGGCTGGAACCCTCGTTAAACTGAGCGAAGTACTGGTCAATGCCGGTCAGAGACTGTACTTCGGTCTGGGCAATTGCCAGCGCGTTCAGATTTGCCCAAACCGGGTCTGCCCAGGGTCCCAGAGCGGTGAGCACTTCATCGACGCGTTCCTGGGGATAAACAACAATAAAAGTGTAATTGAAAGATCGCCAGCCTTCGATGAATTCATCGTAGCTGATCTCAAAATCCTGACCACCATCGACATATGTATCCTGGACAATGAAAACCTGACGGCTGTTGTCGTATCCAGTCACAAACTGGTAGTGCCCCAGCCATCCCAGGGTGCCAGTATAGTCATATTCATAATAACCTTTTTCGGCAACTACGGGAAAGCCGGCTGCGATCAGGCGCTTGATAACCTCCAGCTCGCCGCCCATGCGGGTGAGAGCACCCATACCGCTGGTTTGCGTTTCAACGAAATCCTCCATCTCGTAAGGCATGACGTTCTTATCTTTATCGGATGGCTTGACATATTCGCCGACCACATCCCGATTCCCATCCCAACCCCAAAAGGTGAGCGCCATGGACAGGTTAGCCGGGCCGCAATAATTCCAGCGGTTGTGCTGGTCTTCGTACTTGATGCCGTCCAGGGCGACCATCTCTGGTAATGGGGTGGGTGTAATGGTGGGGGTAGGCGAGGGTTCTGGTGTATTGGTCGGCCCTTGGAGAGTGGGGGTTACAGTGGGACTGGGGGTTGGAGAAGGGGTTGGGGAGCTGGAAACAACTTCGGTCAGCTGCTCCTGGGGGACGAATACTGCCTCCTCGGGAGGATTGAGGGCATAAACGATGCGTGTGCGCACCTGGTCAAGGCGCGGAGCCAGGCGCGATTCGACCGGCGGTAAATTGTATATTCCGATCGATATCAAGCAGAGCATGGGGATACCGATGAAGGCGAGTAATAATGTTTTCCGCATGAGGTATTAAAGATTTTTTGAAATCGAACGCTCTATTAAGATCCAACCTCACCCAATTGTTCAAGTTCTTCGCGTGCGGGGAGGAATTGGGGGTTTAGTTCGACGGCCTTTTTGAGGTCAAACAAGGCGCCATTCATATCGCCAAGGGCCAGATTCGCCCGGCCGCGCCAGTAGAAAGATTCTTCCAGGGTGTATTCACCCAAGGCGAAGAAGGTCGTGTTGGCCAGTTCAATCACATCCTGGAAGCGCCCGGTGTGGTAGTAGGCGGCATAAGGACCATCCTGGTACCACATCACCCTCCAGGGGCGTTCGTCAGCGGGGATGGAGGCGTAAACTGCAAAGGCATTGTCATACGCATCCGCCGCACCAGCGTAATCGCCCAGGGCGACCAGGTTGCTGCCGAGGTTGAACCAAGCGAAGTACAGCTCGCGCCCCACTAAGGATTGCGTCTCTTGGCGGGCGTGTTGTGCAGCGGATTGGAAATTCGCCACCTGGTCCGCATCCTCGCCGAGAAGGGAGATGACCTCAGCCTGTCGCTCGGTGGGATAAACAATGATGTAGGTGTTGTTGAAGTCACGCCAACGCGTTTCTACCTGTTCGTAAGGCACGGGGAAGTCGGGCAGAATTAAGGAGTCCTGGGTGGTGAACTGGCTGAGTTGGTCATCGTAACCATTGAAGGTAAGATAGTGACCCATCCAGTCATCATCCGGGGGATCATAGCCTTTTTCAATCAGCACCGGGAAGCCGGCGGCGATGAATTTTTTGATCGTTTGCAGGTCGCCGCCCACCCGGACAAGGGCATTCAACTCGCTTCTTTCATTGACGTAGGCAACCATCTCGCCCGGCATGACGTTCTTGTCATACTCGCCGCCGCGCAGATATGCGGCAGTATCTCGCTGGTCGCCGATCCAATCCCAGAATGAAAGGGTCATGGAAAGATTGGCTGGTCCACAGTTGTTGAAGCTCTGGTATTCGTGTTCGATGCCAGTCAAAAGGACTTGAGCGGGGAGCGGCGTTGGGGAGGGAGTTGCAGTGGGGGATGGCGCTGGAGTGCTGGTATCGCTGAGTTCAGTTGGGGTGGGGGTGTGGTTTGGAGCAGTCGTGGAGGTTGCCGTTGGGGGTGAGGTCATGGCATTTAATGTGCTCTGGACGATCACGTCGAGCTGTTCCTGTGGGATAAAAACGACCTGCTCGGGAGGGTTAATCATGCGCCGAACCTGAACGCGCAGGCTCGCCAACCGCGGGGATAATCTCTCGTGAATGGGAGGTAGGTTGTAAAGGACGACGCTTGCCAGACAAAGCAGGAATAGCCCTGCCAGAGACAGGCCAATCAGGCGTTTTGCCATGCAGGCGATTATACCGCGGGGGTCTCAAGAGGTCAGGTTAAGGGTTGATGAGCCTGTTTCGACATGCACACGGTGAGATTTTGATTTACGGGTATAAAAATATTTCTTTTGAGAAGAACCCCTTTGATGTAATCCAAGAAGGTTACTATCGTCGTTTTATAGAATATTTGTACTAATTTTGGGGGATAAGTCAAGGAGCGGCATGGGGGATTTCGAGAGGGATATTAATTAGCTTCGGCGGCTTAACCTTTCAATCGCCATCCACTGGCGGGGCGGCAGGGCCGTAATCCAGTATTTCCAATCCTTGAGTACCGGGTTGGGAGGGCCCGACGATGCCTTTCTCCTGCATGGTCTCGATCAGGCGCGCGGCGCGGGTGTAACCAATCCGCAAGCGGCGCTGCAGCATGGAGATCGAGGCGCGTCCCTGGCGACGGACCAGATCGACCGCCTCGTCGAAGAGCGGGTCCAGCTCTTCTTCTGGCTCCATCTGGTCCCACATGGGCATCTGCTTCAAGGGCACGCCGGAAGGCAGGTCATCCACCACGCCCCCAGTGGCCATCGGCGCGGCGTCCAGATTCCCAGCCTGCATGCGCCAGTAGGTCACCAGACGCTGGATCTCGGGATCCGAGACGAAAGTGCCTTGCAGGCGGACCGGCGCGGCGGCATCAGGCGCCTGGAAGAGCATGTCCCCGCGTCCGAGCAGGCGCTCGGCGCCAGGCTGGTCGAGGATCACCCGGCTGTCGACGCCTGAAGCGACGGCAAAGGCGATCCTGGCCGGGAAATTGGCCTTGATTAACCCTGTGACCACGTCGACCGAGGGCCGTTGAGTGGATATGACCAGATGGATGCCGGTCGCGCGGGCCAGCTGCGCAAGACGGGTAATGGTACGCTCGGTCTCATCCGGGGCCAGCATCATCAGATCGGCCAATTCATCGATGATCACCACCAGGTAGGGCAGTTTGCTCTCACCCTGGGCGGCTAAGCGCTCGTTGTGGTCGACAATATTACGGGCGCCAATCTGGGCCAACCTGTTATAGCGCTGGTCCATCTCGCGTGCGACCCACTGCAGAGCTCCTACCACGCGCTCCAAATTGACCACAACCGGCGCCAGCAGGTGCGGGATGCCGTTGTAACCGGTCAACTCTACCCGTTTGGGATCGACCATTAAAAAGCGCAGATCGTCGGGTGTATTATTGAGCAGTAAACCGCAGATGATGGCGTTAACCGAGACCGATTTACCTGAGCCCGTTGCGCCGGCGATCAGCAAGTGAGGCATGGCGGAGAGGTCAGCTGCCGCTGGATTCCCGGCTACGTCCTGGCCCAGGGCGAAACGCATGGGGGATTTCAGACGTTGAAAGGCTTCGCTCTCCAGTACATCGCGCAAAGCAACCAGAGAGATCGATTCGTTGGGCACTTCGATACCAACATAGCTCTTCCCGGGAACCGGGGCTTGGATGCGAATCCGTTTTGCGGACAGGGTCAATGCCAGGTCATCCGCCAGGGAGGAAATCTTGCTCACGCGGACTCTCATCTGACCAGATCGCGATTCGATGAAGCCCGGTTCAACGCCAAACTGGGTGATTGTGGGACCGCGGTTGATCTCAACCACTTTGGCCGGCGCGCTAAATGAGGCCAGGGTTTCTTCGATCAAATGGGCGCGCTGGAGGTCGAAATCATCATCGAAGGTCATCTCTCCCCCGCTCTCAAGAATCTCATCTATAGCCGGGAGGACCCATTCTTTGGTCTGGTCAACTTCATCTGGTGAGACAAAGCCAGCGGTCGCATTGGCAGTCTCCCCCGCTGCGGCGGGCATGGGTGCGTGATTGACGGCAATTGGCGAGGGAGAATCTGCGCGCACGAGTTTGCGAGTCTGGGTTGAGATTTTGGCGCTTATATTATCCAGGATAGCACCCAGGCGTGAAAAGATGGGTCCCAGCCAGCTGAACATTTCGGGGAGGGATAGATCCAGCGTAAAAGCCAGGGCGAGCAAGATGCCTGCGGCCAGCGCTAAAGCTGCTCCTGCTCGACCCAGGTTGGGCTGCAGGACCGCAAGCAGCGCCCCGCCGATATAGCCCCCACCGCTGCCCTCGGCAGCCAGGTCAAAGATTGCTGCCTGCCCGGTGGGAAATGAGAACCAGTGCAGCCAACCGAGTAGGAGCAGGAAGAAGAAGAAAACTCCCACCAGGCGGCTTAGTTCAAGCTGGGGTAGCTGCTCGAAATGGCGTAAGATCAACCACAAACCAAGCACCATCAGACCGACCGGAAGCAGGTACATACCCCGGCCGAATGACATGCCGATCAGCGAAAGCCAATTGCTGGATAACCACCCGGTGTTGCTGGATAGTATGCTAAGCAAGGTGAGTAAACCGAGCAAGACCATGCTGACCCCCAAGATGTCCAGCTTGCGGTCGAGGGTAAGGCTCTTCCAAAACATGCCCAAGGAGGATTTTGAGGATTCCTGGCGCGATTTGGTGGACTTGCGGGTTGTTTTTTTCGCAATCGAGCGCTTCTTAGGGGTTCTTTTCGAGGTTTTAGAGCCTTTTTTGGCTGGCATATTTATGTCTAAAAAGTTTTTGTGAAGACTTGGTGCGAAGATCACTCGAGTCTCTGTACCCGTTGGCGAGGCCTGTGTGGAACGTAGTGAAGTGACGTCGCCTTGAGCGAGTGGGCGAGTTTTGTGCCCGATTATGGTGAGGATTATAGCACAAATGGTCTGTTGATTGATCGACCAGGATTTTTTCAGCAGTCCTGATAATTGAGCACGGATGAGCTGCTCTGAAGGAGTTAAGGTACAATTCAATTAGCGTGGAATTTTGGATGATCAACACGCACTCTACTGCGCGAAAGGCATCCTCCATGTTCGATATCATCTTCCTTGGCACATCTGCTTCTGCGCCATCCATCCACCGGGGGCTAACGGCCCAAGTCGTAAAACATGAAGAATTCCGATTTCTGATCGATTGCGGTGAGGGCACTCAACGCCAGATCCTCAAATCCGGGCTTGGATTTAAACGGCTGAACCGGATTCTGATCACGCATGGTCACCTGGATCATATTTTGGGTTTAGCCGGATTGCTGTCCACCTTTTCACGCTGGGAGACTGTGGATGAGCTAGAAATATACGCTGGTAGATGGGCGCTAGAGCGTATTCGCGACCTGGTTTTTGGAGTTGTTTTGCGCGGGGCGCGCCCCCCGATGGGCATCCACTTGATCGAGTTGGAGCCAGGGGTGTTATTTAAGAATGATGATTTCATGGTCACGGCTTTTCCAGTGCACCATCGCGGCCCAGATTGTTTTGGCTATTTATTCGAAGAAAGGTCTCGCCGTCCGTTCCTGCCGGATATAGCGGAACGGCTGGAGATTCCGCCGGGCCCCTGGCGGCGAAAGCTGGTCGAAGGACAATCAATCCAGCTGCCGGACGGCAGACAAATTGAGCCGGACCAGGTGCTGGGACCTGCTCGGCGAGGGACGAAGCTGGTTCATGTAGGCGACTCCGGCAGCACGGATAACCTGAGGGAAGTTTGCCACCAGGCAGACCTGTTGGTGATCGAGGCGACGTATCTGCACGAGGAGCGGGAAATGGCGCACAATTTTGCCCATCTTACCGCCCGCCAGGCTGCGGAACTGGCTCTGGAAGCGGGAGTCAAGAACCTGATTCTGACCCATATCTCCCGCCGCTACCGTGAGCGGGATGTCTTAGCCGAAGCGAGATCGATCTTCCCCAATAGCGAAGTTGCGCGAGATTTTGACGTTTACAAGATCAAACGGGGTGACTTTTGGAAACAAGAGGGGCCATGAACCACGCCAATAATTGAAATCAGCCAGGTATTGATGAACTGGGCGAAAAAAAGGGGGCCTATCTTCTCATCCTGCCGGTCATAGTGCTCCTGGCACTCGTTTTGCGTTTCCGTGCGGTTGATCAGCTGCCAATCGATTTTGATGAGAATGATTACCTGCTTGCCGGGCAGCATTACGCCCAGGCGATCAGGGAGAAGAATTGGGGGGAGATCATCAATTATGAGCATCCAGCCCTGCCTGGACAAAGCCGGCACTATATCGGCGAGTCGGGAATATGCCTCCCATATCCGGATTGTCAAGATAAGGCTAACGGGTAGCGTGTCTTTGGACCCTGGAGGAAAACTATTCGACAGCGGAGGAGCCTCAGGTGGCTGGTTATTTATGGAGATAAACCACCTAGACGGTCACCCCAGTGAAGTTAAAGGCGTCGAGTTTTAACGCCGGTACGTGGTTGCCAAAGCTGCCATACTCTGATTTCAACAGCCTCGGCTCATGACCAACAGAGTCAACGTTCGCCAGGGCGTCCAAGTAAGATTGGGTGAAACGCAAGTTCTTCACAGGGTAGGCAATTTCCCCGTTTTCCACCATAAAGACTCCGTCTCTGGTCATCCCCGTTACGATACAATCGCGAGGGTGGACCTGGCGGGTATACCAGAAGCGGGTGATGTAAAGACCTTTTTTAGTGGCGCTGATCATTTCCTCCAGGCTGGTATCCCCGGAAGCCATGAAGAGGTTGAAACCGATCGGGCCGATTGATTTCACAAAGGCTGGGAGGTATGGTGGGATTACGTGTCCAGTACTGGTGGTGCCTGCCTTGACTGCTGTGGCGCGATCATAGACCGGGCCTTTGGCAACTCCCTTGATCACGATCTCCACTTTTTGCTTGGGGACACCTTCCATATCGAAGGGCATGGGGAATCCAGCCAGGTTCAAGCCATCATCCCAAATGCTGACCTGGGGGCTCATCACTTGCTCACCCAGGCGGTCATTCATCCACGATCGCCCATCCAGCACGGTCTGGCCTCCCATGCCGTACACGTTGAGCATATCGAGCAGGTCTTTGGTGGCGTATGGGTCCAGGATGACGGTGTAATTTCCCGGCTCAACCTCCCGGGGATCCTGACTGCGGGCTGCTTTTTGGATCGCTTCTCGGCCGATAGCTACTGCATCGATCTTTGCCACCATCCAGGAAGAGGACTGGGCTCTTCCGGAAGAGTCATCTGTCATGACCACGGTTTGAAAATCGGCCTCCGTGATGTTGTGATAGGCGAACAGATCCTTGGAATTAGCAACACTGAAGGCGCTGGCCCCAGTTGAAAACGCTCCCGAGGCGTTGAATCCACTTTCCTGTGCCAGGCGGCAAACGATGCCCACCCGGTCAGCGCGATAAGCGGGTTCATTCACTGCGGTTGGTTGGTCGAACGATTCGATGGTGGAGTATTCAGCGGGGTCTGCCAGACCGGGAAAACCTGGGACTTCTGGACTGGCTTGGGCATTCGTGCGTGCCCGGTTTACCAGTTCATCTAAGGCGTCTGCATCGGTCCGGTTGGTAGCGGCGGTCCCCTGGCGGTTGCCAAGTAGCAGACGCAGGTAGAGGGTGAGGTTTTGCTCGGCAACATTTTGGTGGATGCCGTTATTGGCGAAGCGGGTCAAAGCGTGTTCCTTGTAAATCAAGGCCAGTTCGGCGGCATCTTTACCGCAGCGGGTAAGCACCTGCTGGCTCAGCTCCTTGGCTTGATCTCGTTCAAGCATGTGGACTCCTGTGAGTTTGATAGTATTTCGGGGTGTTGTGTTAGCGATAGTGAGCCCTTCGGGCTAATCTTGGGGAATTTTACTCGGATGTGATTAACGCCCACAAGTCCCTGCACTGAGCTCGTTGAAGTGGGCTAGGCTACATCTTCTTTTACAAAAGGAACGCACATCTGGCGGGATACGGCTATTCTATGCCAAAAAGAATTCCAAGATAAATGAATTGCAACCGCTTAGAGCAAACCGACGCGCACATTGCGGAAACGCGCTGGGGCGGCTCCATGTCCAGTGTGGGCGATCTGGCCGGGCTGACCCTTACCGCAGTTTGGTGTGCCGTACATCACCCAGGAGGCTGCGTTGGCTACCGCATCGCAGCTGTTCCAGAACTCGGGAGTGATCCCAGTGTAAGTAGGGTTGCGCAACATGCGCCCCAATTTACCATTTTTGATCTCGTAACCGATCTCGGTGCCGAATTGGAAGTTATAACGCTTGTCGTCGATCGACCAGGAACGATTGGTTTCCATGAAGATACCCTCATCCGTGTCGGCGATCATATCCTCAAAATTCCAGGTGCCAGGCTCCAGGCTGACGTTTGTCATGCGGATCAGGGGGGTGCGATCCCAACCGGAGGCGCGCATGCATCCATTAGAAATTCTCTCCAAGCGGGAGGCGGTTTCACGCGACATCAGGTAGCCAACAAATAGCCCTTCCTTGACGATCGGGGTTGATTGTGCGGGGACACCTTCATCGTCCCAACCAAAGGTGCCCAATCCGAGGGGGCGCTGGCTTTCGGCGGTGATATTGACCACTTCGGAACCATACTGGAAAGAGTCAAGTTTTTCTGGCGTGAGAAATGATGTGCCTGCATAGGCGGCTTCGGTGCCATAGACCCGATCGAGTTCGATCGGATGGCCACAAGACTCGTGGACCTGAAGGGCGATCTGATCTCCGCCAAGGATCAAGGTTGTGGTCAGGTCGCTGGGGCAGGGATCAGCGGTCAGCAGTGCTACGGCCTGACTGGCGATTTGTTCAGCGTTGCCGGGAAGGTCCCAATCCAAAACAGCTTCCCACCCAGCAGTGACTTGCTGGCGGCCAAACGAGGAGGGATAAGAGCGGGATTGCACCTCGCCTCCACCAACGGCGATGACCTGGATACCGCCTCCGGCCTCATATATGGTTTGTTCAGTGAAAGCCCCTTCCGTATTGGCGAACCACTTATCTTCTTTGATGAATGTCAGGTTGCTGCGCCGGACGCGCACTCCCTGTATGCGAGACATCTCTTCATCGGCTGAGATTAATTCGGCTAATTTCTCTTCAATGGTAAGCGAGAATGGATCGATCTCGACCGGGGTACGATATGTACCCTGACTGGTGACAGGCGGCCCCAGATCGATCTCGTCTCCGGGCACGCTTCTGGAAGAGCGGGCAATGCCAATGGCTGAGGCAGTGGTGCGGTCAATTACCGGCAGGGCGAGGTCGTGACTGGAGGCAAAACCCCAGGCGCCGTCCACCAGGGCGCGCACGCCGATGCCGATCGACTCCGCAAAGTTGATCGAATCGACCAGGCCATCTTTCACTACCAAGATCTCGGTGATGTTCTTGACCAGACGAACATCAGCATATTGGACACCTAGTGTTTGGGCATAATTAAGGGCGCGGTCGAGATATTCCTTCAAGTGATGCTCCTTGGTTTGGAATCCTATCTGAAGCGTTGCTCTTTCCAGACATCAGCTTCATTATGGTAGCCAGCTTGTTCCCAAAATCCCAGTTGATCTTCGGTCAGGAACTGCAGCCCGCGCAGCCATTTGGCCCCTTTCCAGAAATAGGGCGTCTTTAAATCGGGTCGATCGACGATATGCCCGACCACGCCTCGCAGGGGATAGCCGTGGTCTGGCGTGATCGCTTCCCCATTGAAGTGGGTGGCCAGGAGAAAATTGTCCTGCAATACTACCTCCAGGGGAAGGTTGGCGGTGAAACCATACTCAGCATGCTGCAGGACATGTTTTGCTGAGGGTTTCAGTGAGATGATCCCAGCTTCAATTAACCGCCGGACTGAGACGCCCTCCCATTCGGTGTCGAACTTGCTCCAGCGGGTGACGCAGTGGATATCCATGACGATCTTCGTGCGGGGGAGCTCGTTGAATTCATCCCAGGTCCACTCCTTTTCAGCCTGGACCTCGCCCCAGATGCGAAGATCCCAGGTGGCTGGGTTGAAGCTCGGCACGGGTCCATAATGCAGAACAGGGAATTTTTGGGTTAAAGATTGTCCGGGCGGCAGGCGTCCTTCATCGCGCACCCGGTTTTCTTCCTCTTTGCGCTTGAATATACTGTTTAACATCATTGCCTCCAAGTGGCGCGATTATATCAAACCAATACAAGGAAGATTAAGTTCAAACTGTCACTGATTCACCGGGTTCAAGCACGTGGACTTTGGCGTTTGTTTCGCTTTCTACTCTCTGTGCCCATTGGTTAGGATCTTGGGCGATCACATCGAAAGTGTCGTAGTGAATGGGGATGACTTCAGCCGGTTCGAGCATTTTCACTGCACGCAATGCATCATCGGGTCCCATAGTGTAATTATCCCCGATCGGCAGGACGGCCAGATCGATGCCTTCCTCCCCAATCAGGGCCATATCGCCAAACAGGCCGGTGTCACAGGCCATGTAAATCTTCTTGCCATCTTGGGTGGTCAGCAGGAAACCGGCTGGATTGCCCCCATAGGAGCCGTCCGGTAAGCCGGAACCGTGAATTGCCAAAGTTAATTTGAGGTATCCAAAAGGATGGTTGTAGCCGCCACCCAGGTGCTGAGCATGTGATTTCACGCCCTGCTTGTCCAACCAGCCGCTCAGTTCAGCATTGGTGATCACGGTGGCATCCGTTCGCTTGGCGATGGCAACTGTGTCCCCGAGGTGATCGCCGTGCCCATGACTCAGCAAGATGAAATCGGCTTCACACTCCTCGGGACTGATGGAGCACACCGGGTTGCCAGTTAGAAATGGGTCAACCAGCAGATTGAAGCCACCCGTTTCCAGTCCAAGTGCTGCATGACCAAACCAGGTTACTTTGGTACTCATACGAATCTCCTTTGTTCTATTATTTTATTGGATGTAAAGTTTAATGGATCACATAATTCAAGATTGAGTGTGTAACCGAAAGTTACTCGAACACCATATCAATATGGCTGTTCTCTGGTTCTCGATTTTCTTCGCGAGCGGTATCAGAGCCGAATTTGAAAGGGATCTGGAAAATGAAACCGATAACGATGATGATTTCGCCAAATAAAACTCCCGCGGCCTGCCGGGGGCCATAAAAGGGGATTTGGGGAGATAATTGAGTCCCAAATCCAAACACATCCGCCATGCCGGAGATCACAGCGATCAAAAATCCGGTCGCGACCAGGCGCAGACCAATATCGGCCAGGATCGTCTTTTGGTGTTTATTCCATAAACTGTTCATGGAAATATATGCGCCAAGGCAGATAATGCCCAAACCAAAGAGAAAGACCGCGATCTGGACGAAACCGATGACCGGGCTGCGGTCCAAGCCGAATATATCCGGCATGGCGCCGATCAAGAAGATCAGCAAGCCGACCGCCATGGTAACCATCCCCAGACGCATGCGAAATTTTCCATTGACGGATTTATTTGTCTTCTGGTTCATGTGGATACAGGCAAAGTGCTCTTTAATAGAGAAAGCCAGTTATCTCCCATAATAGCGCGAATATCGCTTTCTGCATATCCCTTTTCGCGGAGGAGGGGGATTAGTTTTTGCAGATCGGCGACGGAATCTATTTCGTGGGGCACGGATCCTAAGCCGAAGCCACCATCGAAATCAGTGCCGATGCCGACGTGATTAGCATCGCCTGCCATCTGGCAAATGTAGTCGATATGATTAACCACCATTTCCAGCGAAACTGCCTCCCGGCCATCGCTGGGCTGCCAACTCCAGCGTAAAAACTTGTTAAATGGGGGGATACCGATGATACCATCTCTTTCAAGCAAGCCCTCAATCACCCGGTCGGAAAGGAAGCGGTTTAAGTCTGCATCCTTGAGTAAGGTCAAAGGATTGCTGTGGGTGGCAGCCAGCGCCCCAGGGTAAACATCCAGTGCCTGCAAGACAGCTTGCTCGTCCATGTGAGTCAAATCCAAGATGAAACCAAACTCATTCATCGCCTCGAGAAGGGCAAACCCCTCAGAAGTCAGGGGACCAGGTTCATTTGTGCCGCCGCAATAGCGAGTGCCTGCCCATGCGGGACCGATCAGGCGAACACCCCGCTGCCACCATTGTTCCAGTTCGTCTGGTTGGCGGACACCCTCGGCGCCTTCCATTAATATCGCCAGACCAACGGGGTGATCTTCTTGCTGGTCTCCACCCCAGGCGGTCAATACAGCTTCTAAATCTTGCAAGGTTTGTACCAGCTGAAATTTATCTGGGTGATCGTCGACCAGCCTGTGGTATGCATCGAGCTGGGCGCTATAAGAGGAATGCGCTTCGTTTGAGTCTGAGTAGGTCAGAGTATCCCAATTACCGAGTTTGCGGCGCAAAGGAGCGGCGAATAGCGTGGCAAAAATGATGGCGATTTGCCCCTGCTGGTATTCCGGCCAGCCAAGCAAACTATCGCCATTGCGGAGAGGGGTTTGGCCGCCCGCTTCCAGGCGACGCGTTTCCTCAACCGGGAGAGTGTAATCCCTACCAAATGTGAGCATGTTCCAGGCCAAATCCTGGTGTGAATCAACGATCAGCATGTGTTCAAAGGTCAGGTGTTGTTGATTGAGGTGGATCGATAAGTGCATTGGCGATCTGGCGATCGATCTTGCCCATCGGATAATCAGCCAAAGATGGGAGGTCTGTCCAGATCAGATTGGTGTGGTAAAGGTTTTGTGGCTGGCTTCCGTTCAACTTGCAGAGGAATGCGTGTAAGGTAACGCGAAAATGGGTGTATGCATGTTTGTAGATCCCGTATGCTGCACCAACTTTGATTTTCACACCCAATTCCTCGCAGATTTCCCGCTTGAGCCCCGTCACCAGGTCCTCTCCAGGCTCGATCTTTCCGCCTGGAAATTCCCACAATCCGCCTAACAATCCATCCTGCGGACGTTGGGCGATTAACACCTGATCTGCGCGGCGAATGATGGCTGAGCTGACAACGTGATGAGGAACAGATTTCTTTACCGCTTTAACCGGGCGTTCTGCCTGCACGCCAAGTGAATAAGCCAGACAGTTTTTGTTCAGCGGACAGGCTGGGCAATCCGGCTGCCTCGGGGTACAAATCAAACTACCCAGGTCCATCAGTGCCTGGTTGTACTCCCCAGCCCGACCAGAGGGCAGGTTTGAGGCGGCCAGCTGCCATAATTGTGTTTCGCTTTCATTTGACCGAGCAGGCTGGCGGACGTCAAAGACCCGGGAAAGTACTCGCCGGATGTTGCCATCCAAGGCGGGTTCATCTTCCCCAAAGGCGATCGAAGCGATCGCGCCAGCTGTGTATCGCCCAATGCCCGGTAAGCGGCGCAAGCTGTTCACGTCATGGGGGAACTGCCCCTCGAATTCGTCATTCACGATCTGCGCTGTACGATGAAGGTTTCTGGCTCGGGAGTAATATCCCAAACCCTCCCAAGCCGATAGGACTTCCTGTTGGGAAGCAGCCGCCAAAGCAGCAAGGGAAGGAAACCTGACCATCCAGCGTTCATAGTATGGAAGCACCGTCTCCACTCGGGTCTGCTGCAGCATCACCTCCGCGATCCAAACATGGTATGGATCGGAATTTTCCCGCCAGGGTAAACGACGAGCGTGAACCTGATACCAATCAAGCAGATGGTCTGCTAAAGAGGAGGACATTTAGAATTATTTGGGTAAACTTTGGATTTTATTCAAGTGAATGCGGTTGGTCAGAAGCCAGAGGTCGAAATGTTACTACATCTGGAATCCCGTACGTGCTGGGACAACTTTATATCTAAAATCTGTGACGAAATTGAGCAGGCGTTCGGTCAGCGCCAACCACTCAGTTGAATCTAAGAGATTGGTCAGTTCTTTTTGATCGTCTATCTGCGCCCCAGCGATGATCTGGGGGTGGTTTCCATACATGGTGAACCAGGCATCCGTTGGTTCTAATCCCAAACGTTGAATCCCGGGTACCCACTCGCGCACAACAAACTCAAAGTATTCCTGTTCTCTACCAGGCAAGATATCCCAAGACATGATTAACTTAACAGCCACATTAAGTCTCCTGGTATTGCCTAATGCTTGTGATCAAGCACTACGACACGGGCTTCGGTGGGCACCGAGGTGCGGGTGATTTTCAAGGAGGGGACTGGATCGACCTTGCCAACACCCATCTCCTTGAGAAACCTGCTGAGTGGAGCCAGTTTAATTTTACTTTCAGGAACCTGGTAGTGCATCGGGATGACAATGCCGGGTTCTAACAGGCTGACGATCTCCGCTGCTTTAGAAGCGTTTAAACTTTTACCGCCTCCGACGGGTACCAGGACGACGTTGACCCCACCCAGACTTTCGATATCAGTCTGGCTGGGGACTCGCTGCAGATCGCCCAGGTGGGCGACAGTTATGCCATCATAATCAAATACGTATAAGGTGTTGCGGGGTTCCTTCGTCGAGCGCTTACTCTTCCGGTTTGTTTGTACGCCGGTGATGAATACCCCCCCTATCTCAAACTCTCCCGGACCAGTGATGACTCGCGAGCGTCCCTTGACTGATTTTTCGAAATTGTGTCCAGGGGCATCATGACTGATGGTGACGATCTCGCCACGCAATTTTAAAGGCTCAAAGCCGACAGAGGCGTGATCATAGGGGTCTGTGACAACAGTGGCCATGCCCCGTTCAGTGAGCCGAAAACATGAAAGTCCATGCCAATTAATTTCCATCAAACCTCCCGAAAACTTGCCCCATGATTATACATCATTGCGCGCATCAGACGACAAAACGTATAATAAGAATATGGCAGCGAGCAGCAAACCAAACCTGAAAGAGCATGTTAGCGGCGGGGGAAAGGCTACCCAATCCAGTCCCGGCGCATGGCATCTGGAGGTACCTGCGGGCTCTTCAGGAAGCTATCGCCTGGCCCAGCTGGACGATTATACTGGATTATCGCGCCGATCATTTCCCTGGAACCCACCTCTGAAGATGAGCTTGAAGGCGCGTGCCTCAGCAGATTCAATTCCGGGCACCTGGGGGTTCGGTCTATGGAATGACCCCTTCGGTATGACCCTGGTCAAAGGCTCCGAGGTGCGCTTGCCAACTTTACCAAACAGCGCCTGGTTTTTCTTTGCATCAGAGCCGAATTACTTATCTTTTCGGGATGATCTCCCTGGCTGGGGACAGTTGGCGGCTGTTTTCCAATCGCCAGACCAATTTCCTGGAGAGTTAATTGCCAGCCTCCCACTTTTGCCGTTAATCCTGCTGCGACCTATTTCGCGCTGGTTACGACGCAGAGTCAGCAAGTATGTGCAGCAGGATACGCTTGAGTTGGAACTAGATCCGACTGAATGGCATTTTTATGAGATTGATTGGCACCCTGAGGGGGTTACCTTTCATTTAGACAGGCAGGTTATCATGGAGACGAATATTCAGCCAAGCGGTCCACTTGGGTTTGTGGTGTGGATTGACAACCAATTTGCCAGTTGGTCTCTAGATGGAAGATTGGGATACGGCATACTTCAAAACGATGAAGCCGCCTGGATCGAGTTAGAGGACCTTGAATTGGCCCTTGCTTGACAATCCTATGTGGCGCGGTTAAAATTACGCTGCGTTGGCTAAGTCGCTAAACGTTAAGGCCGAGATAGCTCAGTTGGTAGAGCACGCGACTGAAAATCGCGGTGTCCCCAGTTCGATTCTGGGTCTCGGCACCTCTCGGCCTGACGGACGGGCCGGCTATGCGGGTGTAGTTCAGTTGGTAGAACGTCTCCTTGCCAAGGAGAAGGTCGTGGGTTCGAGTCCCATCGCCCGCTCAAAAAAGTGATAGCTAAAGAGTGATTGCTGATTGGTATAATTCAATCAGCAATCTTGGTCTCAGCTCAAGGTTATATTGGCGACGTGGCCAAGTGGAAAGGCAAGGGTCTGCAAAACCCTGATCACGGGTTCAAATCCCGTCGTCGCCTCTGAAATACCCCCGCTACGGGGGTGTTTTTTTTAATTTTGAGGAGTGGAAGAGTGGATTTTATAGATTTTAGAAATCATCAAAGAACCAGATCACATGTGCACTAGCTTGTTGGATAAATGGTCGGGATGCTCAGCTGAATTTCAACGGCAGGCGACGTAAACGCTGTCCGGTAGCTGCGAAAACCGCATTTGCTACCGCGGCTGGAATTGGACCAATCGGTGGCTCACCCATACCAGTAGGCGTTTGACTGCTGTTGAGCACTACTACTTCAATATCTGGGGCATCGGCATTGCGCAAAAGAGGATATTGATCGAAGTTGCTCGCCTGGAAAGATCCGTCTTTGATCTGAACTTCTTCCAACAATGTTGCGCTCAAGCCCATCGTGATCGCGCCTTGTGTTTGGGCTATTACGCTGTCAGGATTGATGACCAGACCCGGATCTGCGACAGCAGTCACTTTATGGACGCGAATTTGGTCATTTTCTACTGAGACTTCGGCAATTTCTACCATAATGGTGCCGTAATCATAGCTCATCGCCAATCCCTGAGCGCGATCTCCTGGAAGGGATGCGGCCCAATTTGCCTCTTCAGCAGCAATCTCCAGGGCATTACGGGTGCGCTGCCCCGTTTCATCCTCTGGTAAATGGCGTAATCGAAATTCGAGTGGATCTAGATTGGTAGCAGTTGACAGCTCGTCAATAAAGCTTTCAACAGCAAATGTATTGGGCATCAATCCAAGGCCGCGCCACCAACCGGTGGATACTGGTAGTTGTGCTAACCAGGCTGTTGTCTTTTTATTCGGCACTGAATAGAAAATATTAGCCCCGCGATAGGAGCCGAAATCAGCACCTAAAACTGTCCCCATGATGGAAGGTAGAAACGGGAATGCAACCTCACCGCTGGAGGCCTGATGTTCGATTGCCATTATCATGCCATTAGAATCAAGGCTTGCCCGGAGTATGCTGTGTGTAGGTGGACGTACAAAACCGGTGCTGAAGTCTTCTGGACGACTCATTGCTACCTGAACTGGCCGGCCAACTGCATTGGAAAGACGGGCTGCCTCTACGGCAGCAAGCTCGTCAATCTTGCGTCCGAATCCGCCGCCCAGGTACACTGGATGAACCACAATTTCATCACTCTGACGCTGGATTGCGTTTGCAACTGCACCTCGAAGGCGATTGGCTGCCTGGGTTGAAGCCCAAATCTCTACTCCATCAAGGCGCACATCTGCAACTGCGGCCATGGGCTCCATATAAGCGTGGAAAGCCATAGGGGTGCGGTATTCAGCCTCCACCAAAGTCCCGCTATTCAAGGCTTGATTGATATTTCCTTCTCTCTGAATGACCACACCACGACCTTCTCCGACGGTGACCATCGCCTCAATTTCATCCTGCTGCCAGAGCTTGCCGGGATCCCACTCCGGCTGCAAATTAGCCAATGCCTGATAAGCTGCCTCCCGCGACTGGGCCACCACCCCAGCAAAATCATCTTCGGTGACAACCTGAACTACACCTGGCTGATCGACAGCTTGTCCAGGATTGGCACTGATTAGCTTGCCTTCTATAGTTCCTGGACGAGCTACAGCTCCATAAAGCATCCCTGGTACTCGTACATCGAATCCGTACAGCGCTTTTCCGACTACTTTAGCGGGTAAATCAACGCGGGGAAACGGCTTCCCAATCATACGATACTGGCTGGTTTCTTTGAGTGCAGGGGGATCATCTGGCAGTTCCCATTGATCCAAATATTGAAATAACTCACCATAGGTGCGCTGCTGAACGGGATCAGATTTCAAACTGAATACACCTGCTTCCAAGTCCAGGTCCTGAGGTTGGACATTTAATTGTCTGGCTGCCTCTGCGCGCATTAATTCGCGCAAGGTGGCCACCACCTCCAATAGGGGGGTGAATAAGCTGGAGATGGTGTTGCTGGCTGAGGTTCCAACCGGGTCTACTAGTCTGGTGGTTGGAGCATGGAATACTTGCATTTGGTCCAACTCGATCTCAAGCTCTTCGGCAGCAATTTGAGCCAAGCCGGTATGCACACCCTGACCCATCTCGGATTTTGGCAGGTATAAGTTCACAGTGTTATCGATTAGGATTTCAAACCAGGCATCGGGCGGTGCATCGATGTTTGAGGGCGGACCACCCGATTCTTCCAGGAAATCGACCAAGCGCAGGCGCAAGTATGGCGCAGCAAGCCTAACACCTGCAAATAAGCCAGCTGCACCCACTCCTAGTACGATTAGAAAATCGCGCCGATTAAGGCGTCTGTTTTTACGAGATTCGGCTGGTTCGTGCAGGTTTTCCGTCATTGCTGAACTGCTTTCAATTCTGCCGCCCGTTCCACAGCTTTGCGGATGCGGTAGTAAGTTCCACACCGGCAGTAAACACCGTTCATACCCTGTCGAATTTCCTCGGCACTTGGATTTGGGTTTTGTTCAAGCAAAGCTGCCGCAGTCATCATCTGACCAGACATGCACCATGAACATTGGGGGACTTGTTCTTCCAGGAAGGCTTGTTGAACTGGATGTAAAACGATTTCGCCAGCAGCATCAGTTTTCGCCAAACCCTCAATGGTGTGCACTTCCATTTCATTTGTCGCTGAAAGCATGGTTATACAGGCTCGTGTAGGTGTTCCATTCAGATGCACTGTACACGAACCGCAGATGCCAATTCCGCAGCCAAATTTGGTGCCGATCAAACCCAATTCATCACGCAATACCCACAATAGAAGTCTGTCAGGTGTATCATTAAGCTGGTAGTCTTGTCCGTTGACCTTTAATTTCATACGAACCTCTCAATTCGAATTCGTAAATTTCTTCCTAACCATCATTGGATAGAGACGTTATTCTAACTTGGATGATGTAGTAAAACAAATGAGCTTGGGTAAAAAAATTCATTTGTTAAAATTTTCGAAAACAGGGGACAATCAGATATCCTCATTCAGCTTGGCAAATCCCATCGAGCTTATCGCTATATCTCCAGACCAAGATGGCACCATTTGCTATCCAGGTGGATACCAAAACCAGATCAAAATTCCCAACTAGTAAGATTACCAAGACACTGAGCACCCCGGCTATAACTGCCAAACCATCGTTTTTAAGCAGCCAAAACCACAAACCGAGAGAAATGCCAAATGCCATTGGAACCTGGTAAAGCGTTAAGGCTGTCCATACTCCGAAAGTTGTGGCCAGCGCCTTGCCCCCTTGAAATTTCAAGAAGGGGGAGAATATATGTCCGATAACCGGGGCAATTGAAACCAGAAATAACCACCAACCATCTACTCCGCCTAAATAAAAAGCCAAGGAAACTGGAATCAAACCTTTCAGCCCATCCAGCAGTATAGCCGATATTCCCCACCACGAACCGCCAGCTTTCCATACATTTGCTCCCCCTGGATTGCCGTCACCAATCTGGCGGATATCAGCTTTCACGAATAGCTTGCCCACCCAATAAGAAAGCGGTAATGAACCGCAGAAGAAGGCAAATATCACCCATGCTAAATCAATTACCATAATTCAAATTCC
>JBFFEL010000010.1:0-59898 GCA_041558875.1 Anaerolineales bacterium | reverse complement strand
TTCCCCACATGCCATAACCGATTTCGCTTACCTCCCAACCTATACGTCCAAAGCGCCGATATTTCATCTTGATCTTCTCCAAGAATGTGGTTTGCTCTTGCGCCCCAAACTATAATGCCAGATCAAAATTATGAGAAGGGGCATAAACAACCCCCTTTTCCTGCGCCAGGAAAAGGGGGGATTTATAGGTAGAACCTGTTAGTTCACCAGTTAAGGAATGTTCCAATAGGCGATCTCATCCACCTCGGTCGTTACATTTGGCGTGATGGCAGAGCCAATGAAGACACCAAACCTACCCTCCAGATGAGTGTCGTCTTGATATTCGCCGACCAAACTTCCGTTGGCGTACATTGAGAGTTTGTTGCCATTGGCCATCAAGCCGATGCGGTTCACCTGGTTCGAACCGGCGTTGATGCGATCACTGGCGGTCCAATCGACCAAGGGAATATATTGGCTTCCGTTCCAGCGACGGAGCGTGAAATGCCCATCACAGGAGATGGCGTAATGGTAGCCGATATAACCTTGATCAGTTTTTACTGCTCGCACCATCAATCCGTGTTGATCTTTACCAGAGCATTCTTTTGTCTCAGTTTCCATTTCCAGGTAATAATCGCTGATCACCGGTGGGGGAAGTATCCACCCATTATAGAAATCAGGATTAAAGGCGGTCATGACCAATTTTGAATCCTTGATCTCAAAGGAGACATGCTGGTCGGTATAGAGCGGCCAATTGCTGGCATCAGCGAAAGTATCTTGAAAATCCGGATCACCTAAACCAGCCTTGGGATCATTGGCGTCGAGAGTCGGTGTTGGGGGAGGTGGTGAGGTGGCAGTGGCTGATGGCACCGCCACAACTTCGGTTGCGGTTGGGACTGGTGGCGACGTCTCCGTGGCAGCTTCAATCACCTGTGTTGGCGTTGCTTCCGGTGGTGGGGCTTCGGAAGACACAGGGGTCAGCGTCTCCGCAACATCGGTTAATTGAGCAATGATCGTCTCAGCCGCGGCAGTTTGGGCGGCGGATTGGTCTAATGGCGGGGCTTCGGTCGAGGCTGATAAGTTGCAAGCAGCCAGGCTAAATCCGATTAATAGCAATGATATGGTGAAGATCGAACGCAGAATTCGCATGTTGTTTTTTCCCTTCAATATTTTCAGATCAATTACCGGATCGTGAGTAAACTCAATTATATAACGGGTCTCGAATAAAATTTGTTCCTGCTTAATACTCGTGAAATAAATAAACCAATATTGTTGTAAGGGATGGGATTTCTACAACCTGGCTAACAAGTCCGCTTTTTTCTGGGTGTATTCCAATTCAGGTAATAGTCTCATCTCACGCAAATGATCCAGGCTGGCGAATAAATCAAAGATGTCATCAATATGTTGAGAATTTCTTTCTTCCTGGAGAAGATCTACTCTGGCATTCAGTATAGCGGTTTTGAAGTTGATTGGTTCCTCGATCCGGCGGAAAATATTGACTCCAAATTCACTTGCGGTCAGGATTTCAATATCAACATAGTTGAATAAGCGGCCCAAAGCAGAAATTTCCATTTTCACATCGGTCACCTTCGCTATTGAAGAGTCGGTGATGTTCTTGTTGAGGATGCCTGAAATCTGGTTCAGCCGGCGGTTTGTAATGATGAACTGGCGGTTCATCCAATCCAAGACATCCTGCAAAAGGGTGTTAAGCCGCAGCAAGAGAAGGATTGTCCCAATGGTCCCGATTAGGAGAGCGAAGTCAGGCAGAGAAGTCCCTACTGTGATCGTCAGGGCGATCAAGATCAAAATTATGACGATCTCCAATACAATCGCGCTGACCACGATGAACCAGTGATGTCGGGAGATCAAGTTTACCTTTTCCCGGTCACCGAGAAGACTTTCAACATAACTCGACAAGATTATCCTTCTTGTATTGATGTTTAGAAAATTTGAGTATCCAGATTATAACTTTTGATTGTGTCACCACCCGTAAAGTTTCTCAGCATTGCAATGGAAAATGTGAAGTTCATGAGGATCAGACTTCAACGGTTATAATCCTGGTGAACGCAATAGGAGTGTCGAACAAGTGGATTGGCAAAAGGGATTAGCTCGTCTTGTACATTCAGTTGAGGGTGGTTTTGATCGTCTTAAGTACCGGCTTGGACCTCGGCAAAATGGTCACAATTCAGTGATTATTATGCCATATTTGGGGTTTGGATCAAAGGAGTTTATTGAACTGAAAGGACGGGTTATCGAGGATACTGGTGTCCAGCCATCAAGGGAGACGGATGGGATCTGGCACAACCTGTTGAACATGTACCGCAGGTTCGAAAGTGATGAAGTGCCTTTTGCTCAGATTGCAGCTCGCTTTGGGGGTGTTGAGATCAAAGTTGATGCTGATGATGAAGGATTTTTCCAAGTTGATATTGAATTCGATCAACCTCTTGACGCTGAGCAATCCTGGCAGCATGTCGAGCTCGAGCTGCTGAAACCAGATTCCTCTGAGAAAAGGCAGATTCGCGCTGATGGAAAAGTGCTGGTCGTATCGCCGCAAGCCGAGTTTGGCATTATTAGCGATCTCGACGATACGGTTCTCTTCACCGGTGTGAACAGACCGCTTAAAATGATGCGCACCGTCCTGCTGAATAATGCCCGGACGAGATCGCCGTTCAAAGGAGTTGCAGATTTCTACTCCGCTCTCCAGCTGGGATTCTATGGAAACGGTAGGAACCCCTTGTTTTATGTGTCCAGCAGCCCGTGGAATATGTATGACCTCTTACAGGAATTCTTTCACATCCATGAAATACCTGTTGGACCGATCTTTTTGCGAAATTGGGGTTTTGAACGGCAATCAATGCTGGCGGTCAATAATCGTCAATATAAGCTGGAGGCGATCTGTAATATTTTGGAAAAGCTGCCTGATTTGAATTTCGTCTTAATTGGGGATAGCGGGGAGGAAGATGCAGAGATTTATACTGAAATTATCCAATCATACCCGGGAAGAATTCTGGCGGCATATATCAGGAGTGTCAGGCGCGATTTAGAGCGGGAAAATGAGATCAACGAATTGTCTGAAAAAGCTGGCGAATTTGGCAGTGGCCTGGTGTATGCCGCAAACACCCAAGTTATGGAAGAGCACGCAGCCCAGCAAGGTTGGATCAGATCATCCCCGATTTCGGAGCCAATCGAGTAATTTATCAGGCTCCCAGGCGTTAATCACATTCTTAGCCTCCACCCAACCCCGACGGGCAGTAGCAATCCCAAAATGCATTAAATCCAGTTCTCCAGGTGTGTGAGCATCGGTATTGATGCTCAATGGAATACCCAGCTCGATTGCCTGACGGGCATGGATGTCATTCAAGTCCAGGCGTTCGGGATGGGCGCTGATCTCCATCGCCACGCCGCTTTCCACCGCAGCCGCAAATACAGCTTCTGTATCGAGAGCCGCCCCTTCTCGATCGGGGATCAATCTTCCAGTGGGGTGCCCGATCACATCCACGTGTGGATTTTGGATTGCGTTTAGCAGCCTTTGGGTGATTTGTTCCCTTGGTTGACGCAAGCTGACGTGCAGGGAGGCGAAAACAATATCCAGCTCTGCCAATACTTGATCGGGATAATCTAAAGTTCCATCAGCCTTAATCTCAACTTCAGATCCCTGCAAAATCAGGATTGAATCACCGAGTTCTTCCTGGGCGCGATCTATCTCCTCTCGCTGTCCCTTGAAATCTTCTATAGTTACCCCCTGGGTGATGCCAAGGCTGGGAGAGTGATCAGTAACTGCCAGGATCTTGTACCCTCGATCCCTGGCACCAATCGCCATCTCTTTGATGGATACTTTCCCATCGCTCCAGGTTGAATGGGTGTGCAGTTCGGCCTGGATATCACTCAGTTCAATAAAATCAGGCAGCTCACCTGCCAGGGCGGCCTGGACTTCCCCGCGATCTTCACGAGCCTCCGGCGGGATCCACGGGATTCCCAATACTTCATAGACCTCCTCTTCAGTGGCACATAAAATCTCGCTTTCGTCCTCCCGGGCAAATCCATGCTCAGAGAGGGAGAGGCCGTTCTTAAGGGAAAGCTCACGCAAACGCACGTTGTGATCTTTCGAACCAGTGGCATACTGCAGAGCGGTGCCAAAACGCTCAGGGGGATGCACCCAAAGCTGAGCCCGCAGGCCATTATTGAATTCCACACTGGATTTGGTTTTTCCACTCCCGATCACCTGCAGAACCTCGGGCAGGTTGGTGAAGGCTTCCATAACCGGCGCGGAATCTGCTGCCGCAACCAATAAATCTAAATCACCCACAGTTTCTTTCATTCTGCGGAGGCTGCCTCCAGCCACAGCCTGTTCCACTCCCGGAATATTCAGCAGCTTTTTCAGCAGCTCATCGGCTGCTGGCCAGGCTTTCCAAAGAGGAGTACGTGTAGTCCGTCGGGAAAGTGCTTCTATTCCAGCGAGTATTTTCGCTTCGGATTTCTGACCCATTCCAGGAAGATTCTGTAATTCTCCTGCTCGCGCGGCGGCCTTCAGACCAGCCAGGTCGGTGATGCCCAATTCCTTCCAGAATAAAGCGACTTTTTTCGGCCCCAAATCAGGTACCTCCAGCAGTTCGGCCAGGCTCGGTGGTACTTCAGCGGAGAGTTTATCCAGGAATTCCAGGTGACCAGTGGTGTAAAGTTCGTCAATTTTTTCGGAGATGGCTTTTCCCACTCCGGGGATATCGGTCAGCTTGCCTTCCTGCCACACAGTGTAAACATTACCCCCGTAATCTCGCAGGCTGTCAGCGGCTTTGCGGTAAGCCAGGATTTTATAGATCACCTCGCCCTTGATCTCCAACAAGTTGGCGATGGTCTCAAAAATATCGGCCAGTTCTTGATTTGTAAATTTGTGTTGGGTCATAAGATTAGTAGGATACCATAATCTTTTTGGTTGAGTTTTTCCGTTCGGTATAATGAAATAATCTGCAAAATATTAGTAAATCTCCTAATATTTCCTTTACAATCAATGGAATGATCATGCGGTTGCTAATCAGTAATTGGCGTGGCTGAGTCACTGAGAACCAAAAGATGCTATCTATGAGTTCAGATATGAAAGAAGAAAATGAAAGGAGTTTGCACGAGATATCGAATTAAGAAAATGTCACAGTGTTCTATGAGTAGATAGTGACTACGGTGTAAGTTTACATACTTACAAGCAATTGAATTATCAGGTCAGGTGTTTGTCAATGGCTCGATTTTATTGTATAAGTAATTACGGCAGAGGAAAATTTCTTATCCTCCGAGTTTAAATAATTGGTTCAGTGTTTTAGGAAATGATTGAATTCGGAAAGTGATGGATTCTTTACTTCTTTTATTAATTGTTCTCTTGATTGGATTTTTCCTTGGTGGGTTGACGTGGTTTCTCTGGGGGAGAAATCGAGCAGCTGAGGATTTAGCAATCGCCAATGAAGAGCGAATCTCCACGGATGAGTCTCTCCAGCTCAGGTTGGAGGAGTTAACGATTTTGCATGCCATTGCAACCGTTGGGGCTGAAGCTACCGACGAGGATATATTGATTGAACGGGCGACGCAAATTATTGGAGAAAGTTTCTACCCCAACAATTTCGGTATCCTACTGGTTGATGAATCCGGGGAAAAGCTTCAAACCCACCCTTCTTACCGGGAACACGTTGACTTGAAAGGGCCAAAATCGATCCCAATTGGGGAAGGAATCACCGGGCAAGTGGCACTCATTGGTGAACCAATGCGGGTTGATGATGTTCTGCAGGAACAAAACTACATCGAGGTCGATACCGCAACCCGTTCGGAGTTGTGTGTTCCTTTAAAAATTGGTGAACGTGTAATCGGTGTGATAAATGCTGAAAGAGAACTGGTTAGGGGATTCACATACTCTGATGAACAACTATTATTGACCATTGCGGGCCAGCTGGCGACAGCTATTGAACGGTTGCGGGCTGAGTCGGCTGTTCACCGAAGGGCAGGTCAGCTGTCCATCTTGTCCAGTATCAGCCAGGAAGTCGTGGCCAGCTTAATTCCAGAAAGAGTTTATGCCGCGATCCACAGAGCTGCGGCACAATTGCTGCATATTGATGTATTCCTGATCGTCTTGCAGGATGAAAATCAAGAAGATCTGATCCCGGTATATATTATGGACAGAACTGGACCGGTGCAAGCGGATTCAGGAATTCCGTACCAACACCTCAGCAAATATGTCGCTGAGACTGGTGAATCATTAATCATTAAGGATCGAGAGGAATTTTCAGACCAGGGAATAAAATTTGATTCAGGTGCAGATGCCGACCATTCTCTCCTGGCAGTCCCCTTAAGGCTGGGTGACAACATATTTGGGATGCTGTCTTGTGTAAATTATCGCCTGCAACAATACTCGAACGAGGATTTAGAAATATTAAATATGTTGGCAAATCAAGCTGCGATCGCTATTGAGAATGCCAGGTTATTCGAAGAGACACAGCGCAGGTTGGCGGAACTGACTTTCTTGAGTGAAATCATTGCCATCACCGCTACTGAGAATGACTTGTCAGTGGCATTAAGTTTGATTTGTTCTGAACTGGCTCAATTCCTTCAGGTTTCAGAAGTGAGCTTTGCCTTGCTGAATTCTCAGCTCACGATGGCTCAAGTGATCGCAGAATATCATGATTCAGATCGTCCTGAAATTCTTGGTAAGCAGATCCCAGTGATTGGAAATCAATTGATGACGACAATACTTGAGAGTAGCTCCCCCACAATGATTGAAGATACGCAAAACGATCCTATGCTGGTTGGCATGCAGGAAGAGCTTTCACAACGTAGTGCAGTTTCTTTATTGATCGTCCCCATAATATTTGGAAAAGAGGTTGTCGGTTCGTTGGAGATCGTGTCCCCGATCCGCAGACAATTCACCAACGCGGAAATTTCCCTGGTGCAAAAAGTCGCCAGCCAGGTTGGACAGGTTTTAGAGAGGCTAGGATTATTTGCGGCTACGCGTGAGCAGGCAGAGCGCATGGCTCATCTAGCAACAATAAGCGAAGGCCTCAATCGACCCTTAACACCGGATGAAGTAATCAACAGTATCGGAAAAGGGGCCATGGTATTGGCACAAGCAGACCGGGCTGCGCTATATCTGCGTCAAGACAATGAGAAAGTTTCTGCGCCATGGTATGAAAATCTGTCTGCTGATTATGTTGATAGAGTTACCAACAGGTTTGCAGATTTACCTGGTGGGATCCTCTTTAGAAGCTCTGAACCAGTGCTGATCTCCGATATCGACCAATTGCCTCAGGAATCAATATTGAGGGGAATTGGGATGAATGAGGGATTCCGGGGGGTTGATTTATGGCCGCTTGTATACAAGGATGATGTCGTCGCGGCAATCGGTTGTTACTATGATGAACCCCATGTGGGGTCGGATGCAGAGCAGGAGGTCATGCTCACTTTTGCTCGCCAGGCTGCTGTGGCATTGGTGAATGCGCGCCTGTTCGATGAAACCCGCCGCAGAACCGCACAATTGGAAGCGCTGAATGCGATTATTACCGAGGTTACGGCAGCCTCGGATTTGGAACATCTGCTGAGGATAACGCTCGAGCATACGCTGAGCGCACTCGGAGTAGATATCGGCGGGATATGGGTTGGAGAGCAGCGCATCTGGCAGGATATGCCGCCCGTTATTGGAGAGATATTCGAACAGATGGTGGAGTCAGGAGGCTCTGCTGCGGTAAGCATTAGTGATTGGGAAGCCTTTGCTGAAGGAGATCAATTCCTTGTTCACCAGGATCGGTTTAAACAACATGATGTGCGAGCATCTCTGACAGTTTCGCTAGTCTCTGAAGGAAGGCGGATTGGAGGTTTGAGTTTTGTTTCTCGCCATCGCCGTAATTGGCTGGATGAGGAGATAGCCCTGGTTGAGGGGGTGGGCAGACAATTGGGAGGAGCAGTTGAACGCATTGCCCTGCTTGAAAGAATCCAGGAAAATGCCCAACAGGTTCAGCATATCATCGATACGGTTCCTGAAGGAGTGATCCTGCTGGATGAAATGAGGCAGGTGGTGCTCGCTAACCCGGTAGCCCAAACCTACCTGGTTAATTTGGCCCAGTTTGCACCTGGTGATATCCTCAGCCACCTGGGGCATAAACCACTTGAAGATCTTTTGAAAAATGAACTCCAGGATTTATGGTATGAGCTGGAGATTCCTGGACCTCCTCGCCAGATTTTTGAAGTTGGAGCGCAGCCCTTAGAGAAAAGTGATGACTCTGGGGGTTGGGTAGTGGTTATCCGCGAAGTGACCCAGGAGCGAGAGACACAAACGCGCATCCAAATGCAGGATCGGTTGGCAACGGTAGGACAACTGGCGGCGGGAATCGCACATGACTTTAACAACATCCTGGCTGCGATTGTAGTTTATGCGGACTTGCTGCGCCGGGATCCGAATTTAATGTCTGGCAGCCAGGAGCGCCTGAACATAATTCAACAACAGGTACAGAGAGCGGCAAGTCTCATCCGGCAGATCCTGGATTTCAGCCGCCGTTCGGTGATGGAACAGAGCACGCTGGACTTGCTGCCGTTCGTGAAAGAATTTGATAAGCTGTTGCGCAGAGTGCTTCCGGAAACTATGCACATTGAACTGAATTACCAGCCAGGTGTATACCTGGTCAACGCAGACCCAACCCGCCTGCAGCAAGTGTTTATGAATCTGGCGGTAAATGCCCGTGATGCATCTTCGAATGGGGGAACTTTAAAATTCGAACTCGATCAGATAAATCTAGAAGAGGGTGATGCACCCCCTTGTCCGGACGTCCCCCCGGGATCTTGGCATCGCATCACGGTAATAGATTCTGGTGAAGGGATCCCACCAGAGGTTCTGCCGCACATATTCGAGCCATTCTATACTACCAAGCCGGTTGGGGAAGGCACCGGATTGGGTTTAGCTCAGGCATACGGCATAATCAAACAGCACGACGGACACATCGATGCGCACAGCGCGGTTGGGGAAGGAACCACTTTTCATATATACCTGCCCGCCCAGCTGCCAATAACTGAGGCTGTAAAGATGCCTGATTTTGCTCCCGTGATCAGAGGTTCAGGTGAAATGTTGTTGTTAGTCGAGGATGATTACTCAACCCGTGAAGCGATGAAAACGTTGCTAGAGGATTCAAACTATCGGGTTCTGGTTGCTAGCAATGGGCAGGAAGCGCTATCAATTTATCAGAAGGAGGGGGAGGCGATTGCTCTGGTTATCAGCGACATGGTAATGCCGGAGATGGGTGGGGTTGAGTTATACCAAACTCTGGTTGAAAGTTATCCGGAGGTAAAGATGCTCTTTATCACTGGTCACCTGGTTAAAGAGGAAGACCGGAGGATAAACGAGTCCGGAAGTGTGCATTGGCTGCAGAAACCATTTTCGGTCGGGGTATTCAGCGAAACCGTATATAGCTTCTTAAATGAATAGAACGCGCCTTTTTCACCTTTGAGTAATTACAATCTGGACGAGTTAGCTCTGATGCGGTCGGTCTTTTATACGCCGGATGAATGTGGGCGTATTGAGATTTCTTTCTAAAAAGTAGGTAAAGTAGCGCTGCATGAGCTGTTCCAGTTCCCGATTTAATTGGGAGGTCAGTTGAGCCCTGGTAGCCTCGGCATATGAACTTCGCTGGTAGTGGCGCAGGTATTTAAGGGTATTTAGCGATATTCGATTGGCATCTGGTATCTGAGGGCCACACCGAGGGCAAAGGGCACCACCCAAAGATATTGAAAAGTATTGATCTTCTGCCTGAATTTCCTCTGCACAGTTCACGCAATTCGTCAATTCGGGGCGATATCCTAAAAGTCCCAGTAATTTGACCTCAAAATAACGAACGGGGATCCGGGGATCAATTTCTGTATCTATGCGGCTCAATGTGTCCTTTAATAAGCGATAGATCTGCAGGTTATCATCCTCGTCGTAAGTAAATCGATCCAGCAGCTCGGTAACATAGGCGGCATAACCGACAAGCAGCAAATCATCCCGAAGATTTAGGTGGGCATCGATAGTTTCTGCCTGGGTGACGATTAAAAAAGATCTACCCCGAGCCATCAACAGATTCACACGGGTGAATGGTTCTAGGTGGCCGGCTTTGCGAGATTTTATTTTACGCACACCCTTCGCGATAGCCTGGACTTTACCGGCCTTGCGCGTGTAAAGCCAAAGCAGACGGTCTGCTTCCCCCCAGTTTTTATGCCGTAAAACGATGGCTTCAGTACGAACAGTTCGCTCTTTTAAGGGCATGTGCGCATTATACACGATTGAAACTCAATGAATAGGAACCAGCATACAAACCCGAAGGGTGAAAAGATACCATTTGACGCTTGGCATGCCATCTGGTACAATCCTCCCGCCCGGAGCGTTGTACCCTTCGCCCGGGCGCGCTTTCTGTGAAATCCAAGAGTTACAGAAAGCTATCTTAAGAAAGAAAGGGCTTGAGAAAAATGAAAGTACTTTTGTTGAAGGATGTGTTTAAACTCGGGCGGGCGGGAGATGTGAAACGAGTTGCCGATGGATATGGTCGAAATTACCTTTTGCCGCAGGGTCTGGCTGTTCTCGCAACCTCAGGCGCTCTCAAACAAGTTGACCGCATCAAGGCCCAAGCCAAGGTCCAGCGAGATGCATTGAATGAAGAAATGGGTGCCGTTGCTGAGCAGCTGGATGGCATGGTTTTGAGCTATACTGAGAAGGCGAGTGAAACTGGAAAACTCTATGGATCAGTTAATACCCAGATGATTGCGGATTCAGTCACCGAGAAAACTGGTGTCGAAATCAGCCGCAGCCAGGTTCTTTCGCAGCCTTTAAGGACGCTTGGCGAGCATACCGTTCAAATCCGCTTGACGGTTGATCTGATCCCAGAGGTGATGGTTATTGTCAATAGCGAAGGTGAGGAAGAAGAAATTATCGTCATGCAGGAGCCGGCGGTACCTGAAAGTGACGAGGAGGAGGAAGAACTTCAGGAAGAAGAGCAATTAGAATCTTCTGCTGAAACCGAAGTACAAGAAGCAGATTCTGAGGTTGAGGATCAAGAAGATGCAGCTCAGATAGAGGATTCAGAAGAAGAAGCCGATATTGAACAACTGGAAGAAGAACTCGAATCCGAGGATTTAGCGCAAGAGCCTGAGGCTGAAGAAGAAACCGCTGTAGATTAGCCCCAGCAATGCAGCAATCGTATTGCTGTGAGGCGGTTTGGATACACAATTGAGGAACACCGGCCTGGATGTAGCCTGGGTGCTACACCGCCGGTGTTTTGAACTATTATAGGATGCTGAGCATCTATACAAATTGTGTAACAATGCACTAGAATAATCCTGACATGTATGAAAAAATTGGTCACGAGTTGCTCCAGGCCCGTCTTGAGCAAGATATACCACTTGCTCAGGCCGCGGAAGAGACTCATATCCGTCCGCATTACCTGGAGGCCATGGAAAAGGGAGATTTTAGCCAGCTCCCCTCTAAAGCCCATGAGCGAGGATTCTTACGTGCTTATGCAGAATATTTAGGCTTAACCACTGAAACGCTGTTAATCGAACTTGATGAACCATATGCAGGGCCTGTGGAGGTCGAGGTTGAAGAACCTGTTGAGCATGCCTCCCCACCTGCTGATGAAGCGGATTCTGTCCTAATTTTCAGGGAACTGGGGGAGGAATTGATAGGACAAAGGGAGATGCTTGGTTTCTCTCTAGAAGAAGTGGAACGCAACATCCATATCCGCCTGCATTACCTGGAAGCGCTGGAATCCGGAAACCTGGCAGATCTCCCTTCGCCGGTTCAGGGACGAGGAATGCTGAAGAATTATGCCTCCTTTTTAGGGATGGAGGTCGAGCCGGTATTACTCCGTTTTGCAGATGGGTTGCAGGCACAACATGCAGAAAAACGTGCTGCGAAGCCAATCGCAAACGAAACCAACCCGGAAATACGGCGGGCAAGACTACCATTCATCCGTTCATTCCCTCGGGACTGGTTGCTGGGGGTGGTTTTGATCGTTGCTGTGGCGGCCTTTGTTATTTGGGGTGTAATCCGGATCAATTCATTCCAGGCCAACCCGGAACCTGTTGAAACTGTGCCCTCCATCGCTGAAGCGCTGCAGTCCACTCCTGAGGAAGATTCGGTTGAAGGTGTTCCGCCAACCGAGACACCACTTCCAGAATCTATCGTGGACGAAAATCCAGCGGAAATTATCCCTCCCCCGCCTGCCGAGATTCCCGAGGAGACACCGGTCCCGACGGTTAGCGATGCTCCGGTTCAGGTTTATGTCTCGGTTCTTCGCCGGACATGGATGCGGGTAACGGTAGATGAAAATATCGAGTTTGAAGGGCGAGTAATACCCGGTAGTGCATATGCTTTTTCAGGAGAGTTTCAAATCGAAATTCTATCTGGTAGTGGGGCTGCACTCCAGATTTTTTATAACGAATCTGATTTGGGCGTGATGGGTGTATATGGTGAAGTTGTGTACCGGGTGTTTACACCTGATGGAGAAGTTTTGCCAACTCCAACTGCAACAATCGTACCAACGGAAACGCCAGAAGCCAGTCCAACACAAGAACCGACCAATGTTCCCTGAGTTATGTTGGCGGCTCAATTTAACGGTATAAACTAACTTTGATGGTAATTTTATATGAGTAAAAACACTTTTCATTTAGTCTCTTTAGGATGTTCGAAAAATACGGTCGATTCGGAGTCAATGGGTCAACTGCTAACTAAATCTGGATATTCGTTTGTTGCCGATCCTTCGCAAGCCAGTATTTTGATCGTGAACACCTGTGGTTTTATTGGTCCCGCGAAAGAAGAATCGTTAGCGGTGTTAGAAGAAATGGCAGCCCAAAAAAGCGCAGATCAATATTTGATCGCAGCCGGCTGCCTGACCCAGCGATATGGTCAAGAAGTTGCACAGCAAGTATCTGGGATTGATGGGATCATCGGTACCAGGCGCTGGATGGACATTATCGATGTGGTCAAACAATTGAGACGGGGAAAACACCCAGAACCCGTATACCATCTTCCGGAAGCCCCACAGACAGTAATGGATCAGGGCGGAGTTCGCCGGGTAGCGGTGCAGGGCTCCAGCGCGTATCTGAAAATCGCGGATGGCTGTCGAAGGCCTTGTGCATTTTGTGCTATCCCTTTAATTAAAGGGACCGCGATCAGTCGACCAGCGGAAGCGATCCTGGAAGAAGCCAGGCATCTGCAAGGTCAAGGGATTAAAGAAATCATTCTGATCGCTCAGGATACCACTGACTATGGGCATGATCTGGGCATTAAAAACGGGTTGGCTGACCTGCTCACGAAGATGGTTGCAGATTTGCAGCAGGAGCCAATTGCGAGTGATGCCAATTCCAATGGAGTTAGGTGGATTCGGATAATGTATGCCTTTCCCGGTTATGTCACGGATCAATTAATCGATGTCATGGCAGCTCATCGGCAGGTCCTACCTTATCTGGATATTCCCCTTCAGCATGCCGACCCCCGGGTTTTAAGAAGCATGCGCAGACCAGCCAATATGGAATGGGTTCACAAAACATTGGAAAAGATGCGCGGTAAGATGGAAGACCTCGCTTTGCGAACCACATTCATCGTTGGTTATCCCGGGGAGACAGAAGAAGAATTCCAAACCTTGTTAGATTTTCTCGCAGAGGTTCGATTTGATCGGGTCGGGGCCTTCCAGTTCTCCTTTGAACCAGGGACAACCAGTGAAGAATTAGGCGACCCCATCCCTGCGGAGGTCAAGCAAGAACGGTGGGAACGATTAATGGCGCTGCAGCAAGGCATCTCGCTGGAGAAAAATCAGGCTTTGGTTGGAAAAACGCTTGAAGTTCTTATCGAAGGGAATGGTGATGGGCTTTCGATGGGTCGCACCTACCGGGACGCTCCGGAGATCGATGGCCTGATGATTGTTGAGGGCGAACACTCACCTGGTGAAATGATCCAAGTCCGGGTTACCGATGCAATGGCGTATGACTTGAGTGGCATCCTGGAAAGTGACTTGCCCATCGTGAACCAAAACTGACTTCATAATTGAAAAGGATTAATAATTAATGTTGAATTTCGATCGACCAGAAACCAAATTTGCTCTTGATATGGTCCGCCAGGCCTCCCTTCTGGTGAAGCAGGTGCAGGCCGACATGGTCTCTCCAGCGCTGACCAAGGGGGATCGCTCACCTGTCACTGTTGCGGATTTTGCCTCGCAGGCTTTGATCGGATGGGGATTATCAGAAACATTTCCCGAACACCCATTAGTGGGTGAGGAGGATGCCGCAGACCTGCGCCAACCAGCCGGTGAACAAACTTTGGAACAAGTTACCCGTTTTGTCTCCAGGTTTATCCCGACAACAACAATGGACAATGTTTGTTCATGGATCGATTACGGAGCTGGGGAACCTGCAGACCGGTTTTGGACTTTAGATCCAATCGATGGCACGAAAGGCTTCCTGCGGGGAAACCAATATGCGGTCGCCCTGGCGATGATCGAAAATGGTCAAGTGCAGATTGGCGTCCTTGGCTGCCCAAATCTTGAAGATGGGTACAAATCGAATCCGGAAGGCAAAGGCACCTTAGCGATTGCTGTTAGGGGGGAAGGCGCTTGGTTGACTTCCATCGAGGGTGATAACCAATCCTTCGCTGAACTGCATGTCTCGGATACGAGTTCGGGCTCCCAGGCTCGTTTGCTGCGTTCATATGAATCTGGGCACACAAATATCGGCCAGATTGATTATTTCGCCCAGGAACTGGCGGTCGAGGTTGAACCGGTGAGGATGGACAGCCAGGCTAAATATATTGTGTTGGCGAAAGGGAAGGGAGAACTTTATTTAAGGTTGCTCTCTTCAAAACAACCGGATTACAAAGAAAAAATCTGGGACCAGGCTGCAGGCTCTCTCATTGTGGAAGAAGCAGGGGGGCGGGTAAGCGACCTGAACGGTAAAAGGCTGGATTTCACAGCCGGTAGAATGCTGTTAAATAACCGCGGAATTCTCGCTTCAAACAGTATATTACATGACGAGGCTTTAACAGCTTTACGCGAAATTAATGCCTGACTGAGCTGCTCCCACGAAGCACATGACTCGAGCGGACCGCATCGCACTAGTGATTAGTTTGGTTACTATTTTGGTGACCTTTTATGTCACTCTGCGGTATTTCGAAGGAATTCCCCATCTGGAAGATGAAATTGCCTATGTATGGCAGGCGCGAGCCATCACGGAAGGGAAATTAACTGTCCCTTCTCCTCCGCAGTCGGAAAGCTTTTTGGTACCTTTTGTCGTCGATCATAATGGTCAGCGCTTTGGGAAATACCCATTAGGCTGGCCTGTCGTGCTGGCAATAGGTATCCGATTGGGAATCAGATCCCTGGTCAACCCCTTGTTGTCTGGATTGGGTGTATGGCTGACTTACCGTTTGGGCAAGAAAGTCTTCGGGGAAACCGTAGGTATTATTGCGGCTGTATTAACCCTCACCTCCCCGTTTTTCTTAATCAATTCGGGCACTCTGCTCTCACATTCATTCGGATTAGTTTTGAGTACCGCTTTTGCACTGGCCTGGATCGATGGCTTTGGTGATAAGAATGGTTTCCAGCGAACTTTGCCAACGGTGGTCGCTGGATTTTCGTTAGGGGTATTAGTGCTGACTAGGCCATTAACTGCGCTTGCAGTCGCGTTTCCGTTCGCAATTCATGGGCTTTATATGCTGGTGAGATCTGATTGGCAAACAAGGCGTCATGTTTTGGCTGTCGGCGGCCTCGCGCTAAGCATTGGCGCGCTAACTTTCTTGTGGCAGTACAGCGTGACTGGCAATGCTCTCCTTAATCCATATACGCTCTGGTGGCCATACGACAAGGTGGGATTTGGAGAGGGTTTTGGTTTGACAGAAGGTGGGCATAATCTGCGATTGGCGAGAGTCAACACTCGCTTTAGTTTGCGAGTTGGTTACAGCGATTTATTTGGTTGGCTGCGGTATTCCTGGATATTTCTGCCATTCGGATTGCTGGCAGCCTTACTGCGCCGCAACTGGCGGGGAATCCTGATTGCATCTGTGTTACCAAGCCTGGTGATTTTCTATATGGCATATTGGGTCGGGGCCTGGATTTTTGGCCCGCGTTACTATTTTGAGGGTTTGTTCAGCTTGACGATAATCAGTGGTGTTGGGATCGCCTGGCTGGCCGGATGGCCGATTTCAAGAAATGAAATATGGCCCAGGTACGAGGGCTGGAAACGTTTCAGACCTTTATTGGTATTGGCCTTGGTTGCTGTCATGGTTATTGGAAATCTGGTTTACTATATTCCTCCCAGGTTAGAAAACCTGCGCGGTTTGTATGGCATGGAGCGGGCAGATTTAACCCCATTTTTTACTGAAAAAGTAAAAGAACTAACCCCAGCAGTGATTGTCGTCCACCCGAAAAGCTGGATGGAATATGGGGTTTTGCTCGATCTTCAGAGTCCAACTTTGAATTCACCGTATATATTTATCTTCAGCCGAAGTCAGGAAGAAGATGAAGCGTTACGAGCCGAATTTCCAGAGCGAGATTTTTATCATTATTACCCCCACCAAGACCCCTATGTCTTATTGAAATCCCCGCGTCCTTGAAAATCGCCTTTTTACTACGCAGCACGGGCCAGCGCAGTAAAACCTAGGATCAGTACGCCAAGAATTAGATTGACCCGCATCAAAAGCACCTCTCTTTGCTGGAGTTTTTCTGCTTCTTGCGGATCCATGCCTTTGGCTTGCAGCATGGCGATGCGACGGAGGGAAGGTAAAACACCCCAGGTAAGATAAGCACTGATACCAATCATCCCCAGGAAGAGGATGTGTTTGATCAAGATTGAAATCGCCCAGCGTCCTGAGATACTTAATAATCCTTCGTAATTAGGATTGGCGCTGAGCTGAAACAGTCCGGTCACCAGCAGCACAGCCAGGCTCAACCATGCCAGGGGGTCTAAACGGCGTTGAATCTGTCCGAGTAATTGTGCGTAACTTTCGGGGGTCAGGGTACGGTAAGCGGCAGGCAGGACGATGATGACCAGGGCAACCAACCCTCCTATCCAGACCACAGTTGCCAGCATATGCAGCCAGAAGGCGAGGCTAAGAGCCCAAAATGGGGTGGTTTCCCCCAGTGCGATCATGGCGTTGGTGTTGGATTAGGTTCCTGAGTTGGTTCGGGCGTGGGTTCCGGTGTCGGAGGGGGTTGGGTTGTTGGGGCAGCAGTTGCTGGGGGTTCTGTAGGCGGCGCCTCAGTCGGGGCGGGTTCAGCGGGAGGAGATTCAGTTGGGGCGGGTTCAGCGGGAGGAGATTCGGTTGGGGCCGCGCTTTCCGTGGGTGCTGGCTCGGGGGGTGGAGGTTGGTTCTGATCAGGTTCTTGATCAGCCTTGGAACACTTCTGAGTCACCCAGGAGGCGGTTGGCTGGACGGAGGGATCATCTCCGAGGGCAAAAGCAGCTTCATACTGCTGTTGGGCAAGGCACCACTCTTTGGCAGCAGCCAGAACGTCTCCATATTTAATAGATGCAATGCGAAATCGTTCAGCAGCTGTCATATTGGTGTTATCGCGCAGGTTGGGGGCAACAACGACTATCTGGCCGAAATAGAAGGCTGACTGACCCCAGTCCAAACCCCAGAAGCTAGCACCAGTTTTGTAAAGGTCTGCCCAGGTACGCATATTGCTGGCTTCAACATCCAGTGGGCCAAATTTTTCAGCCAGAGCGAGGTCATAGGTGCCGCCTTCTAAATCGCCCTCGCGCAGGATGCGATCAACGCCTCGGTTTCGCAGAGCGACATACAGCATTGAATCGACTTTAATGGTCTGATACTCAGGTTCATCTTTTCGCAGTTTTAGTAAAGTCTCGATCGCTTCCGTCCACTTACCTTCAGCCAATAGGATTTGCGATTGAGAGAACAGCTCATCCGCACCGCGCATGTCGGGGGTCGGGGTGAGTGTGGGGGTCGGTACCATTGTGGGGGTGGCAGTGGTGTTGATCTCAAGTAAGACCAGGGTGAGCTGTTCCGTCACTCCCGGGTGGTTTGGATCAAGTTGGATGACATATTCGAAGCGTTGGCGGGCCAGTTCATAACGTTTTGCTTCAAGATCCTGCAGGCCAAGTTGATATTGTTCCTCAACTTGTTGAGCGACTTGGGTAACTTCAAAATTGGTGCGCTCATTAATTCCAGACATGTATCCCCCGAAGGCACTTGTCGCCGCAATTAACAACAGCGCAATCAGGCTGAGAGTGATTAAAAGCGGCCAGGAGAGAGAGCGACCACCATTGTCGCCTTCTCCACTATTTCCCCCATTTTCATCTCCGTTGGTGCTTCCCTCCTCAGATTGTTCCTGGGGGGGATCGGGCTCCGCAGAAGTTGGTTGTGTTTCATCGCCCAGCGGCATTGGCTGGGTTTCTTCATGATTCAAGCTTTCCATGCCGAGGATTATACCGTAAAGGGAGAATTGATTTGTTAATGCAAATTTAGAACCTTACCAGCTAGGTGGGCTGCTTTTCTTCAATCCATAGGAGATAATTTCAAAAATCACGATTAGGCAAACTTCGAGGAAATATGCCTCGAAAGATAACGAATATTGCCAGAAAGTGTTTTTGAATAATATAATACAACCTGAATTTATATTTATTGGTGAAATACGGATAACTTCTGCATCAAAGCAAGATAAAATTGAGAAATCTCTCTATAAGGAGCCAGAATGAGCGATCTTCCTCCCATTGATGAAGAATATTTATTGACCGTACTGGTCGAATTGCTGAATACCCCCAGCCCGACAGGGTTCGCTGGAGAGGCAATAGAGGTTGTCGAGCGAACCATGAACAAATTCTCATTCTTGTCTCTGGAACAGACTCGAAAAGGTGCCCTGGTTGCCACCTGGGATGGAACCGAGGCTGATGCTCCTCGAGGGTTGACGGCCCATGTTGACACGCTTGGCGCAATGGTCAAGGAGATCAAGCCCAATGGTCGTTTGAAGATGACCCGCATAGGTGGCTTTGCATGGAATACGGTCGAGGGAGAAGGATGTACTGTCTTCACCTCCGAGGGGGAATCATTCCGGGGTTCAATATTACTGACCAAAGCCTCGGTACATGTGCACGGGAAAAAAGTCAACGATCTCAAGCGGGAAGATGACAATATTGAGGTGCGCCTGGATGCGCGCACGACAGATGCAGAACAAACTAGGGAATTGGGAATCCAGGTTGGGGATTTTGTCGTATTTGACCCACGGGTAGAAGTTGTGAATGGCTTTGTGCGCTCGAGGCATTTGGATGATAAAGCATGTGTTGCCTGCATCTGTGCGGCGATCAAATCAATATCTGAAGCTGGATTGCAACCTGCTCAAAGGACCACCTTCCATATCAGCAATTATGAAGAAGTTGGTCACGGCGCTGCTTCAGGGTTTCCTCCAGACCTGGCTGAACTAATTGCAGTTGATATGGCAGCAATCGGCGAAGGCCAGACTTCCGATGAGTTTCATGCCACGTTGTGCGTGAAGGATTCTGGTGGTCCATATCATCAAGGGTTGAACCAGCAATTACGCAAGCTGGCTGATCACCACCAGATTCCATATAAAGTGGATATCTATCCATATTATGGATCTGATGGTGAGGCTTATTGGCGGGCTGGTGGGGATGTAGCGGTAGCCTTAATCGGTCCCGGGGTGGATGCTTCTCACAACTACGAGCGCACTCATATTGAGGCGCTGATTGCTACGATCAACTGGTTGAACGCCTACATATTGAGCTGATCTGCGATGTTGCTTGATGCTGGATTACCACCTGCACCACTCCAGTCTGTACCATCCATCGCGCGTGAGGCAGAATCTTTAGGTTTTAATGCGCTCTGGTCAACTGAAACGATTCATAATCCGTTCATGCCTGGTGCTTTGGTCGCTGAACACACCAATAGGATAAATTTTGGCACCGCAGTGGCAGTCTCATTCGCTCGCAGTCCAACGACAATGGCTTATGCTGCCTGGGACCTGGCGCAAGCTTCTAAGGGACGTTTTATTTTGGGATTAGGAACCCAGGTGAGCGCACACATTGAACGCAGGTTTGGGATGCCATGGCCTGAATCACCGGTAGGGAAGCTGCGTGAGCAGATCGCAGCTATGCGAGCTCTGTGGAATACCTGGCAGACAGGCGCCAAGTTGAATTTTCGCGGGGAATATTACAGGCTAACCTTAATGTCGCCATTTTTTAATCCCGGGCCAATCGATCATCCTGAGATCCCGATCTATATCGCGGGTGTGAACACCGGGATGGCTCGCCTGGCAGGAGAGGTAGCAGATGGGTTCCTTGCCCATCCGTTTCACAGTCCTCGCTACCTGAGTGAAGTAATCCGTCCTGCAATTAGGCGAGGTGCACAAGGAAATAACCGGGAATTCGAAGATATCTCATTATCGGCGACAGTATTTGTGATTACAAATGCCGAAGAAAAGGAATTTACCCGCCAGCAGATCGCGTTTTATGCCTCAACCCCATCATATCGACCGGTACTGGCCCTCTATGGTTGGGAGGGGGAGGGCGAAAAATTATCTGCTTTGGTTGCACGCGGCAAATGGGGGGAAATACCCGAGATCATCAACGATGAGATGCTGGAGGAGTTTGCCGTAATCTCAACCGAAGAGGATCTCGCAGAGGCCCTAAAAGAGCGCTACCGGAACATCGCCGATCGCATCACGTTATATCTGCCATTTATGCCGGGAGAACGGGATGCATTTTGGAAAGCACTAATAGAAGCATGGAGAGAAGATTGAGGCAATAAGACCTGGGATATAATCAGAGGGGAAAGAGCGAAAATTGAGAGATGGCCGAGAAGGGATCTTACGAAGCTAACCGCCTGCGGATGGTGGAAGAGCAGTTTGTGCGCCGAGATATTACCGATAAGCGCGTCCTTGATGCCATGCGCAAAGTGCCTCGCCATATTTTCGTCCCTGAAGAACATCGCCATCTGGCCTATAGCGATTGTCCCCTCCCGATCGGTCAAAATCAGACCATATCACAACCCTACATCGTCGCCCTGATGACCCAGATGCTGGCACTGAAAGGTGATGAAGTTGTCTTGGAAATCGGTACCGGCTCTGGATACCAGGCAGCTGTGCTCTCGTTGGTGGCGAATGAAGTGTATACTATCGAGCGCTATGAGATTTTGGCCCAGCGAGCGCTGGAATCCATCAAGCAACTCGATATAAAGAACGTCACGGTGCAAGTGGGCGACGGTACACTTGGCTGGCCGGAGCACGCGCCTTATGACGCAATCCTGGCTACGGCTGCGGCGCCGAATGTCCCCCAACCCCTGCTTGACCAGCTGGCAGATGGCGGCCGTCTGGTGATTCCTGTAGGCGGGCGGATTGGTCAGTACCTGGAGAGCTGGTTCAGGGAGGGGGATAAATTCAGGCACGAACAGACGGTTGCCGTGGCGTTTGTCCCTCTGTTAGGTAAACATGGGTGGAAAGACAACGCCTGGGATTGGTTGTAGCAGGAATTTAGCATTAAACAAAAAAGAGACGGCTGTGTTTACAGCTGTCTCTTCAATTTTGTTCAAGAGATTTATAAGCGGTTGATAGTTACGAATACCATTGGGCGGCGTTTGGTCTCATTGTAGAAAAAAGCCTTGATGGTTTGCTCAACATCATCCTGGAGGTTTCCATTCCCCTGATTGATCGTATCTGTGATCCGATTGCGGGCTATCGCTAATAAGTCTTTTGCGTCTCGTTTATAGACAAATCCCCGGGTGATGATCTCTGGTTCTTCGATGAGGCGACCGCTGCTCTTCTCCAATACGAGACTGATGACAACGATCCCATCTCGAGCTAAGGCTTCGCGCTCTCTGACGACGCTTGGACCAACTTCGCCAACCCGAGAGCCGTCGACAAATACATAACCACCTGGAACGCGATCACTAAAACTCATTTCACTGTCTTCAAATTCGACCACCTGACCGTTTTCGATCACGGCGATATTCTCAGGCGATAGACCGATCTCTTGAGCGATAGTGGCATGCTGTTTCAAATGGCGCAGCTCCCCATGGATGGGGATGAAGAATTTTGGTTTTACCAAATGGAGCAAGAGTTTCATTTCCTCCTGGCTGGCATGCCCAGAGACATGGACCGGAGCGATGGGTTCGTAAATCACATTCGCACCGCGCCGGAAGAGGCGATTGATTGTGCGGTAGATGCTCTCCTCATTTCCAGGTATGGGATGTGATGAGAGAACTATGGTGTCGCCAGGGCGAATATCGAAATGGCGGTTCGTTCCTGTTGAGAGCCTGCCCAGAATGGAGGATGGTTCTCCTTGAGTGCCGGTTGACATGAACACAATTTGTGCGGGGTCCATCTTCAGTGCTTGGTCAAGATTTACCTGGAGACCATCAGGTATCGACAGGTAGCCTAATTTGCGGGCCATTTTGGCATTTTCAACCATGCTGGTACCGGCGAAGGCGACTTTCCTGTTATGACGTTGGGCGGCATTGATCACCTGCTGCATGCGTGATATCAACGAAGCAAAGCTGGCGATGATTATGCGTCCCTCGGCCTCGCTGAACACCTGGTCGAAAGCGGGATCGATCACTCGCTCGGAGGGCGTCCAACCGGGTTTATCCGCGTTTGTGGAATCGGCTAAAAGCGCCAAGACTCCACGACCGGAGAATTCACCCAGCTTTGCGTAATCAGTTGGCCAACCATCCACGGGAGTGTGGTCAAATTTATAATCGCCGGAATGAACTACCAGGCCAGCCGGTGTGTTGATCCCCAGCCCAACCCCATCGGGGATTGAGTGGCAGACGTGGAAGAATTCGACTTCAAACGGCCCAATTTTTACTAGATCTCCGGCCTCGACGGTATTGATAACCGTGCGATCGAGCATTCCTCCACGTGCCAGCTTGACTTCCAGTAAACCTCTGGTCAATCGTGTGGCGTAGATAGGTGCGTCAATCTCTTCCATCACGTGCCGGATTGCGCCAGTATGATCTTCGTGACCATGCGTGATGATGATACCGCGCACTAAATGGCGCTTTTCTAACAAATAATTGAAATCTGGGATGATGTAATCAATGCCCAGCATATCGTTTTCGGGAAACATGATGCCAGTGTCCACGACGAGGATATTTTCGCCGTATTCGTATACGATCATGTTTTTTCCGACTTCCCCTAATCCACCCAGAGGGATAATTCTAAATTTCTTATTACTCATTTACTTTATTTTCCTTAGTAACAACCGCTATCATCTTAACATCTGGATGATAGGGGTTGGGATATTTATGTTGAAAAATGAAGTTCAACAATGATTACAAAAAAATTGCCCCAGCCAGATTACCGACCGGGGCTTGCAAACTCTTTCCGATATCCAAGTGTATTTTTTGCTACATGGTATGCGGTGTTGATTAGCAGGCCGGAAGTTCCGGCCGAGTATCGAACTCGTGAACAGGTGCCATTTTAGCACGCCTATTTTACTTTGTCAAAAGAAAAAAGCGAGGTCGACCGGGTAGAGCTTTGGCCTGGCCTCGCTTCGATAGATACTAAAAACCGGGTTGGTTTAATATTCGGGCATCGGGGGTGCCGCTGGTGGTCCAGATTCCTCAGGTATGTCAGTGATCAGGGCTTCAGTAGTCAGGATCATGGCAGCAATTGAGGCCGCATTCTCCAGAGCGCCACGGGTCACTTTCGCAGGGTCGATCACGCCGTCTTTGACCATGTCGACGTAAGCCTCGCTGATGACATTGAAGCCAACATTGAGGTTTTTCTCAGAGTCCTGAGCCCGGCGTACTTCCTGCAGAATCACGGAACCATCTTTACCAGCATTTTCAGCGATCTTGCGTAGGGGGACTTCCAAAGCCTTACGCACAATGGTGACGCCGACCTGGGCATCATCATTGTCCATCTTGACATCGTCAATGGCAGCCATCGCATTGATCAACGCAACACCGCCACCTGGGACGATACCTTCTTCGACTGCGGCGCGAGTAGCAGAGAGGGCATCTTCAACGCGATGCTTCTTCTCTTTGAGCTCTGTTTCGGTCGCTGCGCCGACACGGATAATGGCTACGCCGCCAGAAAGCTTAGCGAGCCGTTCCTGCAGCTTCTCGCGATCATAATCGCTGGTGCTCTTGTCGATCTCGACCCGGATCTGCTCGATGCGGCCTTTGATCTCCGCAGATTCACCGCGACCACCAACGATTGTGGTGTCGTCCTTGGTGACGACGATCTTCTCGGCCTGGCCGAGATCAGTAACTTCGGTGGTGTCCAATTTGCGGCCAGTCTCTTCGGAGACAACTGTTGCGCCGGTCAGGATGGCGATATCTTGCAGCATTGCCTTGCGGCGGTCCCCAAAACCAGGGGCTTTGACAGCCACGACGTTAAGCATACCGCGCAGCTTATTGAGTACCAGGGTGGCCAGCGCATCGCCATCAATGTCTTCGGCAATGATGATCAGTTCACGCTTCCCGAGTTGAACCAGCTTCTCCAAGACAGGTACGATGTCGGTGGCAGCTGAGATCTTCTTGTCGTGAACCAAGATGTAAGGCTCATCGACATCGGCTTCCATTGATTCAGGGTTGGTGATGAAATAAGGGGAAATGTATCCACGGTCGAACTGCATACCTTCGACGTATTCAGTTTCGAATTCCAAACCTTTTGATTCTTCAACGGTGATGACGCCGTCTTTGCCGACCTTGTCCATTACGTCAGCAATCAGCTCGCCGATCGTCCGGTCCTGTGCAGAGATGGAAGCAACGTTTGCGATCTCGTCTTTGGTGGTGACTTCAATGGCCTGTTCGGAGATTTTTTCCGCCACGGCCTTGGTGGAGGCTTCAATACCCCACTTCAACAACATGGGGTTGAAGCCAGCGGCTAGGTTCTTCATACCATCAGTAACGATGGAATGTGCTAATACGGTGGAAGTAGTAGTACCATCACCAGCGATATCGTTGGTTTTGGTCGCCGCCTCTTTAAGCAGCTGGGCGCCCATGTTCTCGAAGGGTTCGTCCAGTTCAATTTCTTTGGCGACTGAGACGCCATCATGGGTAATGGTTGGTGATCCGAATTTGCGATCGATGGCGACATTGCGGCCTTTCGGGCCCAAAGTGGTCACGACTGATTTCGCCAGGACGTCCATGCCATCTTGTAGCTTGCGACGTGCATCTTCTGAAAATACGATTTGTTTAGCAGCCATAGGTTCTAGCTCCTTATCCTTTTTTTGTTAGTTGGTTAATCGACAATTGCTAATAGGTCGCTTTCACGCAGGATGAGAACTTTCTTGCCATCCAGCTTGATCTCTGTGCCTGAATACTTGGCGAACAGCACAGTGTCTCCCTCTTTGACATCCATAGGGATCCGTTTTCCATCGTCATCCCGTTCTCCTGGGCCAACTGCCAGGACTTTACCGTTTTGGGGCTTTTCCTTGGCTGTTTCGGGCAGGACGATACCGCCAGAGGTCACTTCTTCCTGTTCGATAGGCTCGACCACCACGCGGTTTCCTAACGGTTTGATTGAAATCGACATACTTACCTCCTTGCAAAATGGGTTTAATATTGTTTTGTATGCTTACACACATAGAAGTTAGCACTCAAAGCAGAAGAGTGCTAACTCTTGGTGGAATCATACCTGAGATTTTCCTGAAAGTCAAGAGTTTTTATTAATATCTAGAATTCTGTTGTTAGCGGCTTTAATTATGGGGAGGGTGACGGCGAGGGCGTTGGTTGTGGAGCTGATCTTTGATCGACCAGATCACAGATGGCGATGTTCTCATCGATGATTTGATTGAAGGTAGGATCTTCGGGATAAGCAGTCCGGACTTCGCTGAGCACCTGGAGAGCTTCTGGGCAGAAATTCTGATTTGGACGGCTGAGCGCTGATAGGACCGAACCATATTGAGCATAGTAAAAGGCGACTGTTCCAGAGGTGAGCGGCATGCCTTCAACTGCAACGCCTTCGCCAAGCAGCTCCTGGGCGACTTGATTTTCCTCCGCTGTACACCCCCGTACTGCGCACATTAATGCTGGTTGCGCTCCCTCGAAGTTGCGGGCCTTGGTATAGATTATTCCCAACTGGCCGTAAGTATTGGGATTATAGGGGTTGATACGGATAGCTTTTTCCGCATTCAGCGCGGCGATGAAAAATTCTCCATCTCGCGAGTAAGTTTTGGCGATCTCGACATACGGTACAGGATCCTGAACTCCGAGCTGCTCGTTGATCATGACTGCTTTCTCGAATTCTTCCAGGGCGCGATTATGAACTTCCAAACTTCGGAAGTTGCGCCCGATAAAGATGTAGAGAAAGGTCAAGTTGGGTTGGAGATTTACCGCTTCGCGGTATTTCTCAATCGCAAGCCGGTATTGTCCTAGAGATTCGAGTACATAACCATAAACCCGCTGGATATCCATCGAATCCGACTGGATGGCAACAGCCTGTTTGATAGTTTCTTCAGCCTGTGCCCATTTCTGCTGGTCAACCAGGATTTCGGCCAAGAATGCCAGTGCTAACGCATTTTCATTGTCCAGCTGGAGGGCTCTGATAGCTGCAGCCTCGGCATCATTAAGGGCTGATTGGCTTTCTTCTGGTGGAACCAGAGGATTCGAGGCGTACCAGTCAAAAACGAATGAACGCACAGCTTGAACCTCGGTGTTATCTGGATCGATCAGGGTAGCCTGTTCGATCGAATCCCGAGCTTGAGTCAGGCGTTCATAACGGTCTTCATTTGTGCTGAGCAAGCTGGCGGAGTAGGTTTGGATGCGTGCAAGTTCCGCCCAGGCACTGGCATTATTTGGTTCAATGGTCACAGCCTGCTGGTACGCTGCGATCGCGCCCCCCAATGCACCCGCCTTGAATTGGGCTTCACCTTCCATGATGAATGAATTGGCTGTCCGGGTGGGAGTGGGCGTAGGTTGGAAAAGCGGTTGGACGTCACCGCGGTTAATTCCCATCAATATCCAGATACCACCCATGATCAGACCGAGTAGGATGATTACCCGGTATGAATTGATGCTGCGTTTCTCAGGGCGGAAATGGGGTTTATTTCCGGTCAGGTGGCGATCCATATTATCTTCTAAGGGGCCTCGCCTTCCTCTGTCTCGATCACTTCTTCTGGAGGGGTTTCACCAATATTTTCCTGGCAGATAATCAATCCTTGTTCGGCGTTAAAAACGTTGATCTCGTCTTCGGGTACTCCGCTGCGAATTGCCTGGAAGATGGCGACAGCCTCATCACACTGTTGAGATTTGGCTAGCGCGAGCCCGTAAATTGCGTAAAACTCAGCAACTATACCATAATTGAGGGGTATGCCGGTAACAGATGTACCGTTTTCCAGGTTTCCGCCCTTAATCGCTAACCCCAATGACTGGATGGCTTCGCTCATTTGGTTGTTCTTATAATACATTACCCCCAGATTTCCATGCAGTTTTGCATCTTCTGGGTTTGTTTTTACTGCCTGGTCGGCATACTGCACTGATTGGCTGAAATCACCGACAGTTGCATATGTACGGGATATTTCGTAAGGGGGAGTTGGATCTGTTGGATTGAGGGCATACGCCTGCAGGTACGATTGCACTGCCTGGTCGTATTCGTTGAGCAGGTAATAGTTGTAGCCTATTGCCAGATGCAGATCGGCGATTTTGTCGTTGATCGCTAGCGCAGCATTGTATTCCTGGATGGCTTCGTTGAAGTTGCCAGTGTTCCAGAGGACATACCCGCGAGCGCGCCTGGCCTCCATCAAGTTGGGGTTGAGAGCGAGCGCAGTCCGCGATTCTTCAGCTGCTTTATCGATCGCATTGATATCGCCCTGACCCGAGATCGCTTTGTCCATCAAGATCTCAGCATAGATCGCATGGGACAAAGCATTTTCGGGATCCAGCTCAAGTGCTGATTTGACTGCCGCTTCGGCTTGCGTGTAATCCCCCAGAAAGTCCAACGACCAAGCTTTCAGCGTGTGAGCCAGGGGATTGTTGTTGTTCAGGATGAGCGCTCTTTCAGCGTTTTCCAATGCATCTTCATATTGAGCGGTATAGATTTGCGCCCTGGCAGTGGACAGATATACCGAAGGATTATCCGGATTCACCCTGATTGCATCGCTATAGGCAGTTATTGCCTGGGAATATTTCGCCTCTTCAAATAACGCATCGGCTTCGCTGATGAAGGATTCAGGATCGCGGGTCGGTGTCGGTGTTGGGATAAACAACGGCGGCATAGCCGGTACGACCACCTGATTCACATAAAGCGCGGCCCCAATTAAAATCAATAATAGAAGGACACGCCACGGATTGGGGCGCCGAGGCCGTTTTTTCTTCATATTCCACTTACTGCCTTTCAAGTACATGTCAACATCTTACCATTCTGCAGGAAGTGAAGTCAAGATTGTGGTGATCTTGCGATTCTCCAGCCTTGGGACTAGAATGGAAAGATGAGGATCGATGTTTTTACTCTTTTCCCACAGGTTTTCCAACCCTATTTAGAGACCAGCATCCTTCACCGGGCCATCAAGCGGCAGCTGGTGGAGATAAATTTGCACAATATCCGTGATTGGACGACCGACCGCCATCACGTAACAGACGACGTTCCCTATGGGGGTGGCGGGGGGATGATCATGAAACCCGAGCCGATTTTTGCAGCGATTGAAGGTGTACTGGGTCCCAAGCCTAATTGCCCGGTGGTGCTGCTTACCCCACAAGGTCGCCTCCTCGATCAATCCACTGCTTATGAGTTAAGTACGCAGCCGCAGCTGGCGCTGCTAAGTGGGCGCTACGAAGGAGTTGATGAGCGTGTCCGCCAGCACCTGGTGAGTGATGAAATTTCAATTGGCGATTACGTGCTGAGTGGAGGTGAACTGCCTTCCTTGGTATTGATCGATGCCATTGTGCGCTTGCTGCCCGGTGCCCTGGGCGATCCAAAAGGGGCGCTGGATGACTCCCATGCGTCTGGACTGCTCGAATACCCACACTATACACGTCCAGCGGAATTTCGGGGTTGGGAGGTCCCTGAAATTCTTTCCTCCGGGGACCATGCCAGGGTAGCTCGCTGGCGTAGGGAGCAAGCCCTGCTGCGCACCTACTTTCGGCGTCCTGACCTGCTGGAAAAGGCAGAATTGAGCGAAGAGGACCGAAAATTCTTAGAAAAGATTACCCAAGATGAGGCCGCGCAGGATCCCACAGCTAACCGGGGGGATTGATGGGGTCAGAGTTCAAAATTCCCATCATCTGGCAAGACGAAAATATTCTGGCGATCAACAAGCCGGCTGGTTTACTGGCATTGCCAGACGGCTATGATCCCACCGTGGTGCATGTGAAAGAGATTTTGGCTCCGGAATACGGACGATTATGGATCGTTCATCGTCTGGACCGTTTTACCAGTGGGGTGATGGTCCTGGCTCGCAGCGCCGCTGACCATCGCCATTTGAACACCCAATTCCAGGAGCGCCAGGTCAAGAAGATTTACCTGGCATTGGCCCATGGTGATCCGGTTTGGGATTCTTTGATTGTCGATCAGCCACTAACCACCAACAAAGGGCGCCGGAACCGGACTGTGGTTGACCTGCATGGAGGCAAACCTTCGATAACCCACATTCAAGTACATAAGAGGTATGGCAGCTGCGCGCTGGTCGAAGCTGTTCCGCAGACAGGACGCCGGCACCAGATCAGAGTCCATCTCGCCAGCCTTAATCATCCAATTGTCTGTGATAGCTTGTATGGGAGTGATAAAACTCTTAAATTCGAAGATATATTCCCTACTTCAGCTGATGAAACACATTTCTCAGGGCCGCTGTTGGATAGACCTGCTTTGCATGCCAGGGCGCTCGAGTTGAACCATCCTGCTACGGGCGAGCGAGTCGTTTTTGAGGCTCCAAACCCAAGCGATTTGCAGCAGTCAATTGATGTTTTGAATGCGCAAACAGGTTGAAAATATGGAGATTTTGGCCTATCTGTTAAAGGTTTGTTAGAAGCGGGGGTCTTAAATGGGTGCTTGCTTGACGATCCTTTATCGACGTGGTATTATCAAATAAGCACTTTCTAGCACTCTCAACCCGAGAGTGCTAAAATATGGGATAAATCGTGAATCTAACTGAACGCCAAAAACTGGTCCTCGCCCTGGTTATTCGAGATTATATCGATAATGCCCAACCAGTGGGTTCTAACACGCTGGTTGATAAGTACGGGCTCACCTTCAGCTCGGCGACTGTGCGCAACGAGATGGTGGCATTAAATGAAGCTGGATTCCTTCGTCAACCGCACACATCGGCCGGCCGGATACCAACCGAGGAAGGGTATCGCTATTTTGTACGCCAGCTGATGGGACAGACCGATCTTGCCCCGCAGACAAAGCGTATGATCACGCACCAATTTTACCAGGCGGGTCATGATATCGATCACTGGCTTCGCCTGGCCGCTTCAATCCTGGCTCACCAGTCGCAGGCCGCTTCATTGGTTACTTCTCCTAATCCGGAAAGGGCAAGATTTAAACATATCGAGTTAATCTCTACCCTCGGTCGCCAGGTGCTTATGGTGCTGGTATTGTCTGGAGGGGATGTTCGTCAGCAGATGCTGGCCTTGGCCGAACCTGTCTCGCAGGAAATGCTGAGCGCCAGTGCAGCAAAGCTGAACCAGGTATGCGAGGGAATGAGCGCGAAAAGTATCGCGTCCCTGATACCGAAGATGGAAGCCTTAGAGCAGGATGTTCTGAATTTGATCGTGGATGAAATAGAACTCTCCAGCGCAGTTCTGGGTGGAGAAGTCTATCGGGATGGGCTGACCAACGTGCTCGCAGAACCCGAATTTGCTGAGGTCGGTCAGGCACGCAGGGCATTGAGAGTATTTGAAGAACGGAATTTTTTGCAGGACTTATTAACCAGCACTATCTTAACCACCAATGTCGGCGGTGTACAAGTGCTGATTGGGGGTGAGGGGACCTGGGAAGATTTAAGAGAATGTTCTATCGTACTGGGTCGTTACGGTGTTCCCGGATTGGCAACCGGCACGCTTGGTGTCCTGGGACCTATCCGCATGCCGTATGGACATACTATTTCAACCGTAAGATTTGTCTCGGATCTATTGAGTGATTTAGTGGTTGAATTGAACCTGGACTGATCGAGTTTCAAGGTGCCGGGATTAAAATTTTTGTCAAATCAGAAATAAGAGGTTTCAGATTGTAGTCCAGAGGCATGGGCTACACTTTTCATTCTCGCAAGTGAGAGAGTCATTTTCTGTTATTTATCGGAGGCAAGATGATCGAAGAGATCAAAAGCGAAGTTGAGGACACAAAGGAAGAAGAGCAGGTTCTGGAGCAGGACGAAGAGCTGGAAGTCTCTGAAGAGCTAGAAGTCGATGAAGTCAAATTATTAAAAGAAGAAATCGAGTCTCTTCAGCACCAATCTGAAGAATACCTCGATGGTTGGCAGCGGGAAAGAGCGGAATTCGCAAATTTTAAAAAGCGCACCGATCGGGACCGCCAGCAGCTGCAGCACAGCATTTCTGGAAATATCATCCGCAAATACCTGGAAATATTAGATGATCTGGAACGAGCATTACAAAACAAACCCACGGATGATGAAGGGGCATCCTGGGCTGAAGGAATTGAGCTGGTATATCGAAAATTTCTGACCGCCCTAGAAGCTGAAGGCGTCGTGCCGATGGAGGTTGCTAACCAGCAGTTTGACCCAAATCTGCATGAAGCAATATCCCAGGAACCAAACGACGATTATGAGAGTGGACAGGTGATTGAAGTCGTCCGCAACGGTTATTTGATCGGCGATCGGGTTCTGAGACCTGCCACAGTGCGGGTGGCACAATAAACAAGAGAAAACAATCCGCTGAAATACCGGTTGAATGAAAATCTGGATACGGAGGAATTATTAATGGCAAAAATAATCGGAATTGACTTAGGAACGACGAACTCGGTTGTGGCAGTGATGGAGGGTGGTGAGCCAGTCGTCATCTCCTCCGCCGAGGGTGAGCGGTTGGTGCCGTCCGTCGTGGCTGTAAATAAAAATCATGAGCGCCTGATCGGCAGGGTTGCTCGCAACCAGGCAGTAGTGAATCCTGAAAATACGATTTTTTCAATTAAACGATTCATGGGGCGTAAATTTAATGACTCAGAAGTTAAAAAGGCGATCGAACGCCTGCCTTACAAAGTTTCCGAAGCGCCCAATGGTGACGTGCGGGTGATCCTGGATGGAAAGGAATATTCGCCTCCTGAGATTTCTGCGATGATCTTGGGCAAGCTCAGGGCGGATGCTGAAGCATACCTGGGCGAATCGGTTTCCCAGGCGGTGATTACTGTACCTGCGTACTTCAATGATGCGCAGAGAAATGCAACTAAAGATGCCGGTAAGATAGCTGGCCTTGAGGTTCTGCGGATCATTAACGAACCAACGGCCTCATCCCTGGCGTATGGACTGGACAAAAAAGCAGATGAGCTGATCGCAGTGTATGACTTGGGCGGCGGCACCTTCGATATCTCGATCCTCGATGTTGGTGAGGGTGTTTTCCAGGTCCGCTCTACCAGCGGTGATACCTTCTTGGGTGGCGATGATTTCGACCAGCGCATTATTGATTATATTGCCGATGAATTCAAGAAAGAAAATGTGATCAATTTACGCGAAGACCGGCAGTCATTGCAGCGCTTGAAAGAGGCTGCGGAGAAAGCCAAGATCGAGCTTTCCAGCATGATGCAAACTGAGATCAATTTGCCGTACATCACAGCTGATGCCAGCGGTCCTAAGCACCTGGTGATGACCCTCACCCGGGCGAAGCTTGAGCAATTGACTTCAGACCTGGTTGAACGGTCAATGGGACCCGTCCGCCAGGCGCTGAAAGATGCCGAGCTTGACCGCACGAAGATCGACGAGGTTGTCCTCGTTGGCGGGATGACCCGTATGCCCGCAGTTCAGGATGCTGTCCGGAAGTTGTTTGATAAGGAACCCCATCGCGGGGTCAACCCCGATGAAGTTGTCGCTGTAGGTGCTGCGATTCAAGCTGGTGTTCTCGGTGGTGATGTCAAAGACATTTTGCTGCTGGACGTAACTCCATTAACCTTATCTGTTGAAACCCTAGGTGGGGTTGCTACTCCCCTGATCGAACGAAATACGACGATCCCCTCCCGGAAGAGCCAGATCTTCTCCACAGCAAGCGACAGCCAGCCCCAGGTGGAGATAAATGTGCTGCAGGGTGAGCGACCGATGGCCAATGACAATAAATCCCTGGGTAAATTTATCCTGGATGGTATTCCCCCTGCCCCGCGTGGTGTACCCCAGATCGAGGTGACTTTCGATATTGATGCCAATGGTATCCTGAAGGTCACCGCGCTGGATAAGGCCACTAACCGCAGCCAGCACATCACCATTACCGCTTCATCGGGCTTGAGTGACGAAGAAGTAGAACAGATGCGTAAGGATGCTGAAGCCCATGCAGAAGAAGATCTCAAGCGCAAGGAACTGATCGAGGCCCGCAACCTGGCTGATAATGCAATATACACAGCTGAGAAAACAATCCGTGATTTAGGTGACAAGATCCCTGCCGAGATGAAGGAAAAGGTTGAGACTGAAACCGCAAAAGTGCGGGAGGTGTTAACCAGCGAGGATCCGACCACAATCCGTGAGGCAACCGATGGCTTAATGAGCGTTGTCCAGGAGCTTGGCGCAGCTGCTTACCAGCAGAGCGAAACTCAAGCGGGACCAGAAAGTGATGAACCTGGAGATGGCGCCGGTGAAGGTCAAGGTGAAGCAGAAACTGATGAAGAAGATGGTGAGGATGTTGTTGAAGGTGAATTTAGAGACGATTAGACCATCGTTGGCGTGCATAAATGACTGATCGAGATTATTACGAAGTCCTGGGAGTTGGCCGGGATGCCTCGGGCGATGAATTAAAAGGGGCATTTCGACGGCTCGCGCGCCAGTATCACCCGGATGTCAATAACTCACCGGATTCTGAAGAGAAATTCAAAGAGATCAACGAGGCCTACGCGGTATTGTCAGATGCGGAAAGAAGGGCCGCTTATGATCGCTTTGGACATGCAGGTGTGCGTGGTGCCGGGGGAGTTCCGGACTTTACCGTCGATTTCTCAGATTTTGCAGATATCTTTGGTGAATTCTTTGGGTTTGGGCGTGCCACAAGCCAAGCACGCAATGTACCCCGACGCGGCCAGGACCTCCAGTACCGGATGGAGCTGATATTTGAAGAAGCGATCTTTGGTGTTGATAAGGAGATTGAGATCACCCGGGACGAGGTCTGCAGCCGCTGCGATGGCAATCGGGCTGAACCGGGAACTGCCCCGGTTAAATGCAGTACTTGTGATGGACGGGGAGAAGTGCGTCAAGCGCGCCAGACCATACTAGGTTCTATGGTCCAGGTGACAACCTGCCCGACCTGCAACGGTTCCGGTGAGACAGTTGAATCGCCCTGCAAACAGTGCCATGGGAGAGGTCTTGAACGGCGGACGCGTAAGAAAGTCGTCACAGTACCTGCAGGCGTGGATACCGGTAACCAGATCCGCCTGGCTGGAGAAGGACAACCTGGCACAAACGGTGGGCCAAATGGGAACCTTTATATCTTGGTCAATGTCAGGCCCCATAAGTATTTCCGCCGGAAGGAAAGGGATATTCTCCTGGATTTGGAGATCAACGTCGCCCAAGCCACTTTGGGCGCTGATGTACCGGTGCCAACAGTGGATGGTGAGGCGATCTTGAAAATACCGACCGGTACCCAGCCAGGAAAAGTCCTGCGCATGCGCGGTAAAGGCGTACCTCACTTGAGGGGAAACGGTCGGGGAGACCAATTGGTGATGGTCAATGTGACGATCCCGAAAAATCTCTCGAGTGAGCAGCGGGAGATATTTGACCAGCTGGCTGAGAGTCTTGGCAGTGAGGTAAGGCCGCAGGAAAGAGGTTTCCTGGATTGGTTGAAAGAAGCCATTAGCGGCTAGAAGGGTATGCATCAATGGGCGTAGCGAAATATTGGCTGCGCCCTTTTCTTGTTTTTATGTCTGATGAGAATTGGTTGGAAGTCAGCCTGATTGTAGATGGTGAGATGGCCGAGGCTGTTTCAGATGTATTAACCCGATACGTATCGGGGGGTGTGGTGATCGAGAGCACACAGATCACTAAGCAGATCAATGGGCAGGGAAGAGTGACCGGACCGCTGCGCGTGTGTGGTTATCTCCCGGTGGATGAAAACCTGGAAGATACCAAGCAAAGTTTGCTGGAAGGATTGTGGCACCTCGGACAGATCCGTGACATGCCTCCGGTAATGTTTGAACCGGTAGCTGATGTTGATTGGACGGAGATTTGGAAACAGCACTTTCACCCAGTCCCAATTGGCAAACGCTTATTGATCGGCCCAACCTGGATCGATTTTGATTCTGAAGCGCGGTTGGTGATTAAAATTGATCCTGGGATGGCATTTGGCACAGGAACGCATCCAACCACGCAGCTGTGCCTGGAAATTCTGGAAGACCTGTTGTTTGATCGGAGAGAAAAAATCCAAGATAACCTGAATACGATGATCGACATTGGATGTGGTTCCGGAATCTTGGGTATCGCAGCTGTCAAGCTGGGGGTTGGTCATGTTTTAGGAGTTGATCATGATGGGGACGCAATTGCGGCTGCCCGCCAGAATGGTGCCACCAATGGTGTGGGAGAGAAACTCGAGTTTTATACCGGATCACTTTCAGATATAAAGGTAGGCTCATATTCAATTCAAAGTGCTCCGCTGGTTATGGTAAACATCCTGGCGCCAGTGATCGTAAAAATGCTGGAAGCAGGTTTAAGTGGGCTGATTGAGCCACGCGGTTTTCTTGTTTTATCGGGTATCTTAGAAGAGCAGGTTGGGGAGGTGGAAGCCGCCGTTAAAAGAAGCAGGATGCGGATCAAGGAAATGCATCAGTCAGGAGACTGGCAGGCCTTGCTGATTGAAAAATATGCTTGATGGGTAGGTTCAACCTTCACGGGTGAGCCAGCGTTCCAACCCGGTGGGAGGTTCGTGATTCAACAAGGCCTTCAGTAAAAAGCTGGGGTTATCCGCCGAGCTTAACAGGGCCTGGTGTTCCTGGTAAATGAATCCTTCCTCGTTAGCCTGCTGGATCATGGCTAGCAACGGATCGAAGTAACCATAGATGTTGAGGATGCCGACAGGTTTCTTATGCAAGCCAATTTGGGCCCAGGTGAGGATTTCAAACAGCTCTTCCATGGTGCCAAAACCACCAGGTAGGGCGACAAACGCATCAGCTAATTCTGCCATGCGCGCTTTGCGCTGATGCATATCGGGGAGGACCTCGAGACGGGTTAAGCTATTATGAGCGAGGGTTGGGGTATTGAATATCTCTGGTATAACTCCAACTACATTGCCGCCATTCTCTAAAGCACCATTCGCAACAGCCCCCATTAAGCCGGTGCTTCCCGCGCCATATACCAGTTGTAATCCTTGGGCAGCCATTTCTGCTCCAAATTCATAGGCTGCATTTGTATAGGTCCTATCTATCTTGTCTGAAGATCCGCAATACACGCAAATTGATTTCATACGATTTTGGTTCACCATGCCGGAATTGATCCAGGATTATAGCACTTTGCGGACAAGGTATAATGCGCTACGCTATGTTGAAATTGTGTATCAGGATTGCTGATGGAAGAAATGCCAGTAGTTGATGTACAGTGGGTGAGCAAATCATTCGGGGCTGTTCAGGCCGTTAAAGATGTATCCTTCACCCTCAGTCCTGGGGAGGTTTTTGGTTTATTAGGCCCCAATGGAGCTGGCAAGACGACCATCATCCGCCTGGTGCTAGACATTTTCAAACCAGATAATGGAAAAATAGCTGTTCTGGGTGGGCAAATGGATGAATCCAAGCTGGCTCTAATCGGTTATATGCCGGAGGAGCGTGGGCTCTACCAGGATGTTGGGCTGGAGAAATGCCTGGTCTACCTGGCAGTATTAAAAGGCCTGCCCAAATTAGAGGCCAGAGGCAGGGTGCTGGATTTCCTGGAGCGCTTCGATTTGTACGATTACCGGGAGAAGCAGGTTAAACAGCTCAGCAAGGGAATGCAGCAAAAAGCTCAAATCATCGCAACATTGGTCCATGAACCGCAACTGGTTATCGTTGACGAACCCTTCAGCGGTCTGGACCCAGTGAACACCAAAATGGTAAAAGATATCCTGCGCGATTTACGCGACCAAGGCGTGGCGATCATCATGTCCACCCACCAGATGCACCAGGTCGAGGAATTGTGTGACCGGATCATGTTGATCGATGAGGGTCAGACGTTACTTTACGGGGAGATTAATGCAATCCGCAACCAATATGCTGGCAATGCGATTTTGGTTGGCACCCCGGGATCGCTCCCGGTTTTGGATGGGATCGTCACAGTCGATAGGCATAATTCGGCATATCGCTTGTTGCTGACAAAGGATACTTCACCGAAAGTCGTTCTCCACCAGCTGGTAGCCGAGAATGTGGCGGTTGAACGTTTTGAGATCGCAGTACCTACCCTGGATGAAATCTTCATCCAGGTTGTACAGGAGCCTGAAGGCAGCTAATGAGCGCACTCTGGCAAGTAATGACTTTTGAGTACGCCCGGCATGTTTTCCGCAAGCGGTTCCTGCTGGGGTTGTTTAGCCTACCGGTATTCATCGGCATTATGGCGATCGTCGTTATGCTGCTGGTTCGATCTGAGATCAATCTCAAACCTATAGGTTATGTCGATCAATCTGGTCTGCTCCCCGCTCCGGGCTCTTTGGTTCAGGGGGAAAACCTGGCCAGCTGGGTGGAATTAAGACCGTATGAAGATGAACAGGCTGCACAAGCAGCTATAGAATCTGAGCAGATTCAAGCTTATTTTGTGCTGGAGGAGAATTACCTGGAAACGCGGCAGGCACAGCTGATTGCTCTGGATGAACCCAGCGGCATCGCCACCGGTCAATTTGCCCAGTTTGTGAGGACTCATCTGCTGGAGGATTTCCCCCCGGAAACCGTCCAGCGTTTAATTGGCGGCAGCCAGCTGGTTGTGCGATCATTCGATGGCACCCGCCAGTTCATCCAGGGGGAGTGGTTGGGATTTCTAATGCCGTTCCTGGTCGCGTTCATCTTCTTGGTGGCTGTCTTTGCAACTTCCGGTTATTTGCTTCAGGCAGTCGTTGAGGAGAAGGAAAATCGAACGATGGAGCTGTTGGTTACAACAATCTCTCCCAACAGGCTAATGGCGGGCAAAGTCATGGGTATTATCGCGGTTGGCTGGACCCAGCTGATGGTTTGGTTTGGTCTGGCGGGATTGTTGGTATTATTCGGAAGCTTTTTTATAAATTTGCCAGATTGGATCTCGGTCTCGATCGGTTATCTAGGTTTGGCGATTGTCCTGTTTGTACCGGCCTTCATCATGCTGTCTGCCCTGATGGTGGCAGTGGGGGCTACCTTGGCGGATGTTCAAGAGGCCCAACAGGTGACCAGCTTGTTCACCCTGCCGCTGTTCATCCCATTTTGGTTCGCCTTGACCCTGATCAATGATCCCTATGGAACTTTAGCAGTTGTGCTCAGTTTTATTCCGTTTACCGCGCCGATAACGATCGCGATCCGTGCTGGATTCGCCGTTGTTCCAGTCTGGCAAATAGGACTCAGTCTGGGAATGTTGATTCTATTTGCCGCGATAGCGGTTTGGTTTGCCGGGCGCGCCTTCCGGCTTGGCATGCTGAGGTATGGTCAACGGGTACCCTGGCGAGAATTTCTTGGTCTCAAGCCGAAAGGTGAGCTAGTGTGAAGAATACCTGGCTTGTCCTCCGCCAAGAGGTGATTAACACGATAACCAGGCGTTCGTTCCTGTTAACCGCATTTGGAATCCCATTAATATCTATCACTATATTCGGTGCAGCTGCCTTGTTCAACAGGCCTAGCCCTAGTCCCATACCCGGGTTCGGAGATCCTGGTATATCTGAAACTGGTTTAACAGAGGGTTATGTAGATCAAAGCGGGTTGATCGAAACCATTCCCGAGAATATCTCCGCAGATACTTTACTCGCGTATCAAGATGAGGATGCGGCGAAAAACGCTGTGCACTCAGGGGAGATCAGTGGGTACTACCTGATTCCCGAGGATTATCTCGCTCGCGGCCAGCTGGTTTATGTCAGCAGCGATTTCAACCCGATGGATGTGTTCGACCGGGGATCGGTCATCGACCAGGTGCTGCGGATAAATCTGCTCGATGGGGATGACTCCCTGGCCGCACTTGTCAATAGCCCCTTTGCTTTGCAGGTTATGGTTCTAAATCCCTCCACCAACCTCAACCAGGATTCACCTTTATCTTTCTTCCTGCCATATGGGGTGATGCTGCTTTACTATATGTTGATCTTGATGTCCGCAGGATTTTTGGTGAGCAGTTTGAACAAAGAGCGGGAGAGCCGGGTTCTGGAGATCATGCTTGTGACCGTCACTCCAAAGGAGTTGCTGGCTGGAAAATTCATTGCACTAGGTTTAATGGGTCTGCTGGTAAATATCCTCTGGGTTGGATCAGCGTATGGCTTGATGGTCCTTGGTGGGACAACAATCAGGCTGCCGGAAGAGTTTCAATTGGCGCCTTATGTCTTGGTTTGGGGAGGTGTCTTTTTCATCCTCGGTTACGCGGTCTATGCCAGTTTGTTGGGTGCAGTGGGGGCAATGCTGCCTAACTTGAGGGAAACCTCGCAGGCAACGTTAGTCGTTATCATGCCGATGATCATCCCCTTGATGTTCATCACCGTGATGATCGCCCAACCGAACGGGATATTAGCAATCGTGTTGAGCTTGTTCCCGTTAACCTCACCGGTTACAATGATGCTGCGCCTGACAGTTACCATCGTACCCACTTGGCAATTGCTGCTCTCCGTGATATTCCTTATCCTGGCAGCATTTATCATCTTGCGTGGAGTAGCAAGCTTGTTTCGGGCTCAAACAATGTTGACCGGTCAACCGCTGAGCCTCAGAAATATTTATCGTTTAATCCTTGGGCGGGTGTAAGTAAGGATTGGATATTGGTAATCCTTCAGGACAAACATCTCGAAGAGGATTCAATAATGTGAAGAACCTCTTTGAATCCCATCATGGATTCTCCTTCTGAAATTTGGACCTCGAATAACTCCAAATCTTTATTCGAGCCGATTAAGTTACGGATTGGAGTTAACAAATTCCAAGGCGTATTGTGCATCCTGGTAAAGGGGATTCATCTCCAAGGCAGCCTGGAAATCCTCAATTGCAGCCGAAGTTTGGCCTGCCCGAAATTTTCCCCAACCCCGCCAGAGCAAGGATTCTTCCGAATTTGGCGTGCGCTGGAGGGCATAATCAGCCAGGGCAAGCAGGTCATCATTGCGCCCGCTGAAGAAGTAGGCGAAGTAGGGGCCGAATTGGTAGCGCATCATGCGTTGGGGTAATCCAATTTGCCGAGCAGTGTCATATGCCTGGCCTGCTTCGCTGTAGTTCTCGAAATAAACATGGTTGCTGCCCACATTGAACCAGGCAAAAGCATTATCTGGATCTTGAATGGTTTCTGATTGTGCCAGTTCCAACGCCTTCTGCCGGTTAATATCTGCATCCCAATCTTCCCCGAGGATAGATTTGACCAGCTGCGTCTGATCGGGGCGGAAGACCAGCAAGTAGACATAATTAAATGCCTGCCAATTTTCCTCTACGGACTGGTAAGGGACTTCCCGATCTGGAGAACGAAAGGAATCCTGGGTGATGAAGGACTGAGTACTGTCATCATAACCGGTGAGCAACAGATAATGTCCTGCCCACTGGTCATCATTGGGCCAATATTGACCATCGAGCAGTTCCCCTTCCTCAATCACCACGGGGAGGCCTGCCGCCAGGAATTTCTTCATTAGTTCGATGTCTCCCCCAACGCGGTATTCTGCATTCAACCAGCCTGCCTGGGTGCGCACATAATAGGCCAGCTCTTCAACATTTACATTCCGATCAGCTGTCAGCGGTTTGAGCAAATCAGAAATGTCCTCCTGATTTCCCTCCCAATTATGCATGCGCAAATACATTGAAAGGGTTGCCGGACCGCAGTTGTTGGGGGTTTGTTTTTCCCAGGAAGGTGAGCCAAGGTTGATATATTGAGGCAAGGGAGTTGGGGGTGCAGTTCGGGTTGGGGTCGGTCCAGGAGTTGCGGTGGCGATAATTTCTGCTGTGGGTAAATCGGTAGGAGTCTGGGTTGGGAACGAAGTAACTGCTGCGACCGGTTGGGGAAGGGGAGTTGGCATTTGACCAATCGGGTTGATCACATTGCGAATATATGTCCTGGCAATATCTAACCGCCAGCTTACCCGGCTGTTGATCCCCGGGATCTGGTAAAGGATCACACCTACCACGAGCAGGGCAGCGCCAAGCAATCCGATCTTCGCCAATGTCGATTTTGACATGGCCCGAATTTTATCACCCCATGATTAATGCTTGATGAAATAGTGTCGTTCAGAAAATATTCCAACTCTTCATCCCTGATATAATACCGGACATGAAATATCATATTTGGACCGAAGGCTGCCAGATGAATGTGGCTGACTCCCAAAGAGTAGGGTCGGCTTTAGAAGGCCTTGGATATGATTTAACCACCAGCCCAAAAGAGGCTGATGTGATTGTGCTCAACACATGTGTCGTGCGACAAAGTGCTGAGGATAAAGCTGAGGGGCGTTTGTTTTCCCTGAAACCTCTCAAGGAAAATCGTCCGGATTTGGTGATTAACTTGATGGGCTGCATGGTGGGTGTAAAAGGCAGCCAACACCTGAAGAAGCGATTTCCTTTCGTGGACGTCTTTTCTCCACCCTCCGACCCGGGACCATTGATCGCCCACCTGACTCAAGACGAGTCGCGCGCGGTTGAGCAAAAGCACACCGACCAACGTTATGCCATAATGGATGGCGATCTCAACCTCCCGGCTCACGAGCGCAATCGTCTGGTGTCTGCTTTTGTACCCATCGTCCTAGGGTGTTCGCATGCCTGTACCTTTTGCATCATCCCGTACCGTAGGGGAGTAGAACGCAGCCGCCCGGTTGGTGAGATCACTGCTGAGGTGCGCATGCTGGTTGATCAGGGGGTTAAAGAGATCACCCTGCTGGGCCAGATCGTTGACCGGTACGGCAAAGATATCCCTGATGGCCCTGACCTGGCGAAACTTTTGGGTATCGTCCACCAGGTGGAAGGCCTGGAGCGAATCCGCTTCCTGACCTCCCATCCCAACTGGATGACGGACGAGCTGCTGGATGCGGTGGCTGATCTACCGAAGGTTATGCCGCATATCGAAGTCCCTGTACAGGCAGGGGATGACCAGGTCCTGGAGGATATGCGCCGGGGGTATGCTGCGTCTGATTACACCCGACTGATCGAGAGAATCCGCCAGCGCTTAAACGGAGATTTTCCTGGTGGGTCGATCGCCACAGATATCATCGTGGGATTTCCAGGTGAAACGAAAGAGCAGTTCCAGCGCACTTATGATTTGCTGGCCGAATTAAAGATGGATGTGGCCCATCTGGCGCGCTACTCAACCCGCGAAGGAACAGTAGCTGATCGTCGATTCGCGGATGATGTGAGTGAGGCTGAGAAATGGGAACGCTTCCGCGTCTTGGAAGCGTTGCAGGAAGGGATAGCAGCTGAGATCAACCAGAATTACCTCGGGGAAACAGTTGAGGTTTTGTTCGAAGAAGAGGTGCGCGGTCGTTGGAAAGGACGCACAACTACCAATAAGCTCGTCTTTGTGGAGTCGGAAAAGTCTCTTCGGGGACAGATTCTCCCGATTACGATTACCTGGACGGGACCCTGGTCTATGCAGGGTCGTCTAACCGGCCAGCAATCCGCTCCAATAACTTTTGACCTGGTCCAAACTGCCCAGTAAATATTCTAAGAATCAGATTCTTTCACCTTGTAGAGGTCTTCACCGGTATTTTTCCCAGTAAAGGCCAATTTTGCTCCATTTCCCAACCGATCTGATTCTTGACACCGCTAACCTTGGAAAGTATAGTACCCTTAATATTAATTGAAAATGGCATGAACATAGATAATTAACCGTGTCTCAAGGACACAGCTATGCAAAAGAAACGTCACTACCGACTTGTTTTTCCACTTCTAGTCTTGCTGTTTCTTGCCCTGGCGTGTAATTTTCCCCGCGAGGGAACCCCAACCCCATCTGGTCCAGAAATGTTGAAAACATATGCGGCGCAAACGATCCAGGTTCAGCTGACCCTGGTGGCGACTGGCGTGCAACCAACATTTACCACAGGTGCGATCGAATCCACGGTCACGCCCTCTGGACCCTCACCGACCTCTCCGGTCGCGGCTACACTGACCCCAACCCCGACACAAGGGGTTTGTGATCAGGCTGGTTTCGAGAAGGATGTCACCATCCCAGATAACACTGTAATTGAGGCTGGACAATCGTTTACCAAAACTTGGCGCTTGCGTAATGATGGAGTTTGCACCTGGAATTCAAGCTATGCAATCGTGTTCGATCGTGGGGATGCGATGAATGGACCGCCTTCAGTACCATTGACTGCGGGCACCATCGCCCCAGGAGAGACCATAGATGTCTCGGTAGATCTCATCGCGCCTGAGGATGAGGGCACTTATCAAGGGTATTGGAAGCTGCGCAACCAAGCTGGACAGACGTTTGGCTTGGGGAAAGATCGGGACAAGGATTTCTGGGTCAAGATTAAAGTTGGTCAGCAGAGTGGGATCACCTACGACTTCAATATTCAAGCCAAATCCGCGACCTGGGTTGGTTCTGGCGGTGGTAGTTCCGCTGAGGTGCCGTTCAACGGGGCGGACGAGAATCCGGATGGTGTGGCGAAACTGAAAGATAAGTTCAACCTGGAGAATGGAAAACTTTCCGGGGTTGCCCTGGTCACAGGTCCTAAGAAGACTAATGATGGCAGAATAACTGGCACATTCCCTGGGTATACGATTAGGGATAAGGACCACTTTAAGGCGAAATTGGGCTTCCAGGAAAATTGCGCGGATGGCAAGGTTATCTTCCAGTTCAGCATCAAAGAAGGTGAGACGGTACAGCAGCTTGGCAGTTGGCCGGATTCATGTGATGGGCTGCTTATCTTCACCGATGTCGACCTTTCCCCTTATGCAGGGAGGGAGGTACAGTTTGTTCTGGATGTGCTTGCCGACGGGGAAGTAATAAATGACCTGGTGGTTTGGGGTTCGGCCCGCATAGAGCGCGAGTAAGAAGGCCTTACTATGATGATCGATAGAAAAAGATTCTGGCTGTTTTTTGGGATATGCTTGCTTGTAGCAGCTTGTTCCTCCACTGAAGGTGAAGCAAGCCCAACCCCTGAACCAGAAACAGTGCTGACCGCCGCGGCGGAAACAGCAAATGCACAACTGACGGAATTGGCCGAACCGCAGCCCACCGACACTTCAGCACCTGGCGCAGAAGGATCAGATATATTGCAAACCCCACCTGCATCCACTGATTCTCCCCAACAAACTCCGGGAGGGAATACCATTCCCACCGCAACTCCTGCAACTGGAGGAGTGGATTATGTGGAGTTTTCAGCGGATGTAACCATCCCTGATGGAACCGATTTTGATCCTGGTGCAGATTTCACGAAGATTTGGCAGCTGCGCAACTCGGGGACAAACACGTGGACCACAGAGTACAGCCTGGCTTTCTTCACCGGGGAGCAAATGTCGGCTCCTGAAAAAGTGCAGCTTTCAGGAAATGTGCCTCCCGGCGAAACGATAGATGTCGCAGTAGATATGGTTGCACCCCAGGCCGAGGGCACTTATACTGGTTTTTGGAAGATGCAGGATCCAGCGGGAGAGTTCTTTGAATACGCAGTTTTCGTGCAGATCGATGTGGTGGGCGACGCACCATCTGGAACCCCTTTACCAAAACCCAGTGGAGATGGTCAGGTAACCAATGCTTTTATTCAGGTTGATGATGCAGCCCCGGACGATTGCCCGCACACCTTCACCTTTACAGCCTCATTCACCTTGAATGAGGCAACCACGGTCACCTACCGCATGGAAGCGGGGAGCGAGACCCCAGGATTCACATATAACCTGCCGGCGGAAATGACCGGGATTTTCGATGCCGGAACACATTCGGTGGTTTACTACCTGCAGATCCAGGATCCGGTTACCGGGTGGGCGCAATTTCACATCCTGGCTCCAAACGAAGAGTTCTCAAACCAGGCGAGTTTTTCATTGTCCTGTGGCTCATAACTTTCCAATGTCGCTTAAGGGATCCATATTTGCTGAAGCGAAGAGGTTGGGATTTAATCTGGTGGGCGTGACCCATCCTGACCCACCTCCCCATGTGGATGTCTATGAAAATTGGATAAATGAAGGTCATCACGGGGAAATGGATTATCTGTCTACAGAACGGGCTCGGGCCCGTCGGGCTGATCCAAGATTAATCCTCCCAGAATGCAAATCAATCCTGGTCCTGGGATGGGAGCATGCTGTCCCAATAATCACGGAAGACCATCCAGGGGATGAGCGCCCGGAGCTTAATGGCAGGATCGGTTCGTACGCCTGGGATAAGGATTACCACGATGTCATTCCTGAGAGATTAAAACAACTAGTAGAATTCATCGAAATCCAGGTAGGTGAGCCGGTTCCCAACCGCTGGTATACAGATACTGGGCCAATCCTGGAACGTGAGCTGGCACAACGAGCTGGTTTAGGCTGGATCGGCAAGAACACCTGCCTGATCAACCCAGCGAAAGGCTCTTACTTTCTGCTGGCTGAACTGTTCTTAGGGATCGATCTGGAACCCGATCAACCTTTTACAGCTGATCGCTGCGGCTCTTGTACGCTTTGTATTGAGGCCTGCCCTACGGAGTGTATCCTGCTGGATAGAACGATAGATGCCTCCCAATGCATCTCGTATTTGACCATTGAGCTCAAGGGGTCCATTTCCCCAGAACTGCGCCCCAAGATGGATAACTGGATCTTTGGCTGTGATATCTGCCAGCAGGTATGTCCCTGGAACCAACGCTTTGCAAAACCTGATGAGAGACTTTCAGGGGAAACTCGAATTGAAAATCAAGAATTGACTGCGGAATTATCACTTTCGCCGGAGGAGTTCAATCGGAAGTTTAAGGGTAATCCGATTAAACGCGCCAAGCGCCGGGGGTATCTGCGGAATGTTGCCATCGCTTTGGGCAACTCTGGGCAGGCCTCAGTGGTACCGGTTTTGGTCGAATCATTGAAGGTGGAGCCAGAACCTTTGGTTCGCAGGCATGCTGCCTGGGCTCTTGGACAAATCGATGATGTTCAAGCCCGGAGATCGCTACAAAAGGCTGCAGCAAGCGAAGATGAACCAGGTGTATTGGCTGAGATCCAGGCTGCGCTTGAAGATTGAATTGTTTTTGGGAGGTCAGCATTGAAGTTTAAGCGCGGGTGGTTGCTGGTCGGGTTAATATTTTTCGTAGTTAGCTGCCAATCCCCGCCGAATCCCCCGATTGGGGGAGAAGCAGCGAGGACAGCAATGAAAACGCCTAATTCTCCCTCACCGACACCGGTAACTCCAACTCCGACGATCCAACCCAGCCCAACCAGTACGGCTACGGTGCCGCCCAATACCCCAACGCCAGAACCAACCGAGATTCCGACAACAACCTTCTTGTTCACCGGTGTGATCGTGCCGGCCAGATGCGTTCAAGCAGCGATCGATGCCTCCGGAGATAGCGACTATTTATATGATGAAGTGCGCGAGATAATTACTCAGGCCGACCTGGCAGTTGGGACCTTGAATGCCACGATCAGCGATTATCCACCGCGCACAGGTTGTGTCCCCACCTATGTCCTGGTAGGCGGTTCAGAAAACGCGGATGCGTTGGAACGGGCTGGATTCGACCTGATGAGCGTGGCCACCAACCATATTAAGAATTGCGGTTTGAGCAATTGCGGGGATCGGGCCTTCTTTGACACGCTGGATAACCTGAGAAGGGTTGGGATCACACCGATCGGCGCAGGGGAGAATCTAGGGCAGGCGATGGAACCGGTTGTTGTTGAAGTTAATGGTGTGCGTTATGGATTCATCTCCCTGGGACAGCTTGAACCCAATGTTTTCGCCGGGGAGGATTCACCTGGGATCGCCGTATTAACTGAAGGCAACTTGAGAGCAGCGGTATCAGCTGCTAGAACGGTATCAGATGTGGTAATCGTGATGCCACATTGGGGACCAGAAGATGTGCCTACCCCCAACTACTCACAGCTTGACCTGGCGCAGATCGCAGTTGAGGCTGGGGCTGACCTGGTGGTCGGGAATCACACCCATGTCGTCCAGGCAATCCAGGAAATAGACGGGGTGTTGGTGTTCTATGGATTGGGTAACTTCGTCTTCGACCAGGATTGGGCGCGTGATCACCAGCAAGGCGTCATTTTGTTGGTATCTTTTCAGGGGACTGAGCTGGTGGATTACAAGTTCGTCCCCACCCATGTAGATGTGGATGGACGGGTTCATATCGCTGGTGAGCAGGAAGCAGCTGAGATATTAGCCCGCATCGAGGAGGCTAGTCGCCGGTTACCGTAAAGCTGATATATGGGCTGAAATTTCGGAACAATATTGTGGTGATCAAAAAATCCCCCAGATTTTGGCCTGGGGGATTTGAATAATTCTATGGTGTGGCTGTAGGAGTCAATAGGGATGGTCTCGGGGTGTTGGTCGGGACCGGGGTAGCGATATTTACCCGGATGATGATTATTTGCCCGACGAAGATTTCATTGGCGTTATCCAGGTCTTCGTTCTCTTCCAAGATTGATTCAACCGTGCTGAAGTACCTCTGAGCGATTAACTCCAGTGTATCTCCAACTGCGATGCGATATTCGATCGTCCCTCGCCAACCGGTGGGGATGGGGGTAGGTGTATCCAGCGCCAGGTCCGGATTGGGGATCAACAGCTCGTCGCCAACCCTGATCAGGCTATCGGTCATATTATTTAGGGCCATCAGCGTCAAGACATCCACATTGAAATTAGCGGCGATCGAATCAAGTGTGTCTCCTTCGACGACCACATATATAAAGGGACCTGACGCAGTGGGCGTTGCTGACGCGGTTGGGGTATTGGTTATGGTAGGGGTGTTGGTCGGGGTCGGGGTTTCCGTGGCTGTTGCCGTTGGTGTGGCAGTTTCGGTGGGGGTTGGGGTTGGACTGGCCATGAATGAGAGCGCAGGCCCATCCGAACCAGTGAGCCAGAGGATGAGAACTACGATTCCGACGGCGACCAGGATGATCGCCGCGGCCCCAATCAAGAAGGGAGTGGTGCTCTGACGCCGCTTGCGGTATGAATCGATCACATCTTGAGCTGAATCTTTATCACTCATATAGTTTCCTTGTTGAAAGCCTGTTGGATTCACAGGTTAGTCCACCCGATTCTACCCGATTTTCAAGGCTCTTTCCAACAGGGTGAAGAAAGGCTGATTTTGTATTAATCTTCACTAACCTATTTTGGGAACGAGATTTCGCCACCGGAATTAGAGTAGTTTCCAAGGAGAGACGGGAATTAATGTAATATGGTTCCCCAAGCGAATCCATCGCTTGTGAAAGGACAATCAGTGAAGTGGTGTTGTATCAAGGTTATCTGTTTGAGAGGAATTATGGTGTGGCCCGGACGACTGTACAACCGTAGGAGGGCATGATTGCGGGTTCTGGCGATGAGTTATTTAGGATGGCATTAACCGCCATTTCCATGTAGTTAATGGTGGGGGTCCGCTGGCGGAATGTGACATCATCCAGCGCTCCCTGGTAGCGTAAAATTCCCTGCTCGTCTACCACAAAAATGTGCGGCGTGGTTACTGCACCATATTGGTCTGCTACAAGGAGATTCATATCCAGCAGCAAACAGGATAGATTGCGAGCTTCGGCTTCACCCGTGATCAATTCCCGGCTCTCATTGACGTTGGAGGCGATGGGGAGATAGATTACCCCTTCTCCCCAGGTCGGCAGGTATTTGAGGATCAGCTCATCCGCACGGCTCGACCAGGGACATTCCGCGGACCAGAAATTAATGATCACGATTTGACCAGTGTAATCTGTCAACGAATGCTGATCATCATGTAAATCAGATAATGTGAAATTGGGGGCTTTGGAACCATTTTCAATTTTCGGCCGGGAATCCATAAAAGGATTATAACTTGCAACAGTTATGGCAATTGGAAGAAATTAGCTTAGAATTACTCAGGAAATGTTTTAACGCCGACCGCTCTATGAATGCTGCGATGAACTATTCCTGATAAATTCAGGGGGTTATCGGATAACAGCATGATCAGCGGTTGGATAGTTTGATGAGCATAAGGATCAGATAGGAATCAGATGAGCATAATCAACCTATGGGGGATCTGGATGGTAGAATTCGCGCCATGAGACGCTGGCAGTTCTGGGCTGGTGTTGGGATCAGCTTGTTATTCCTTTATTTTGCCCTGCGCGGATTGCAGTTTGGAGATGTTTGGTCAACCCTGCAAGGGGCGAATTATTGGTGGTTGATACCGGGCATTTTGATCTATTTGGTGGGCGTAATTGCTCGCGCCTGGAGATGGCATTTTCTCCTGCGTCCGGTAAAATCCATCCCGACTACGACTTTATTCCCGATCACTGCCATCGGTTACATGGGCAACAATGTGTATCCGGCGAGGGCAGGAGAAGTTCTGCGCGCCATCGTGCTCAAGAAGTTTGAAGGAGTTGCTATCTCAGCCTCCCTTGCCACGATAGTCGTGGAACGAGTATTCGATGGGGTAGTCATGTTGGGTTTCGTGTTTCTCAATTTACCTGAGCTGGCACGCTTGACCGCCTCGTCGGGTTTCATCGGCAGCATCCAAACCCTGGCGTTATGGGGAGCTGGTGCCTTTCTCGGTGTCCTGGCCCTGTTCCTGCTGGCCGGGATGTACCCGGAAAGGGCGATCTGGTTCGTGAAATGGATTTCTCGGTATGTAATCCCGGTCAGGTTCAGAGAGCAGGTGATCGGTTTAGCGGAAAATTTCCTGGGCGGCCTGGCTGCACTCAGGTCACCCCGAGATGTTTTGATGATCTTCGTTACTTCGATTGTGATCTGGCTGCTTGAGACGGGTAAGTATTGGTTCGTGATGCAGGCATTCCCATTTGAGGTCAACTTTTTCACCTTGATGTTAATGAACGGGATCGTCAACCTGGCGACGACCATTCCCTCCGCACCGGGATATGTGGGCACCTTCGACGCTCCAGGAATCGCGGTCCTGCAGGCTTATGGTATCGACAAGGCAATCGCGGCCGGTTATACGCTGGTGCTGCACGTAGCGCTATGGGTGCCAATAACGGTGTTAGGCGCATACTTCCTGGCACGTGCCGGGATCAAGTGGGACCGGAGTATGGAACAGGTACGGGTTGGTGAAAGTTAAATTCGTGCAAACTTAGAAGTTTATTATGGACAATCAAAAACAAGTGGCGATCGTTGGGGCTGGTATTGGGGGTTTAGCCGCTGCGTATGATCTGGTCCAGGCTGGTCACCAGGTCACGATTTTTGAGAAGGATGACTATGTAGGGGGGTTAGCGAGTGGCATCAAGGAGCCGCATTGGGATTGGTCCGTTGAAAAGTACTACCATCACTGGTTCCAGACCGATGCACACATGCTCGGTCTCATCAACGAGCTGGGCTGGCGGGAAGATGTTCACTTTCCGCGACCATATACAGTGGTGTACCACCAAGACAGGTTTTACCCATTCGACTCTTACTTGAATGCGCTGCTGTTTCCAGGCCTGGGGTGGGGGATCAACAAAGTCCGTTTCGGACTGGTCGGCTTATATTTGCGCCTGACCAACGATTGGCGTTCTCTTGAGAAATACACAGTGGATGAATGGATGCGCAAATGGGCAGGTGAACATACTTACCAGACAATTTGGGAACCCCTGGTGATCGGAAAATTTGGCGTCCATTATAAGCGGGTCAACATGGCATGGATGTGGGCACGGTTGAAGGCTCGCACCACAAATCTGGGTACTTTTGAAGGAGGTTTTCAAGCTTTCGCTGATCGTCTTGCAAAGCAGCTGCGCGAATCGGGTGTTGACATTCAGCTGGGGACTGCGATCTCTCTAATTGCAGCCCAGGATGATGGCAGGCTAAAGTTAGAAGTGGATCACGCTGTTCAAGTATTCGATCAGTGCCTGGTAACCGCATCTCCGGGTTTCATGGCGCGCCTGGTACCAACGCTGCCCGAAGAATACCTGTCCAGCCTGTTGAAATTGAAGAGTATGGGGGCAGTAGTGATGATCTTGTCCCTGAAGCAGCAGCTCTCTGAAGAAGGTTATTACTGGTATAACATCCCCAAATCGGCTGGATTTCCCTTCCTGGCCCTTGTTGAACATACCAACTATGTCTCGACCGAAAAATTTGGCGGGGATCATATCGTCTATTGCGGTGATTACTTAGATCCTGATCATGAGTATTTTCTGCTCAACCAGGAAGAATTACTGGAGCGCTTCTTACCGGCTCTTACCCGATTCAACCCAAAGTTCGAGCCGGATTGGGTTAAGAAGACCTGGCTCTTCCGCACAGCTTATGCTCAACCCGTACCAGAGCTGAACCACTCTGTTAATATCCCAACGATTGAAACACCGATCCCTGGGCTCTATTTTGCCAGCATGAGCCAGGTATATCCATGGGATCGGGGAACAAATTTCGCGGTTGAAATTGGGCGTCGGGCAGCACGGAAGATGATCGCCGAAAACGCTAATTAGATTTTTCCCGTTTGGATTCCACAAGGTTTTTCTATGGACCTGGCATCTTTCAAGCTATTGTTTTCTGCCGCCGGAGGTAAAGCGCTTGAAGATGCCCAGGCGCTGGCGCCGCGCGAGCAGGACTATTTAGGCCACCTCCAGGTTCTGGAGAAGAAGTATCCCCGGCCTTTGGCCCAGGCTGCCCTGGAGACAGCCATATTGCGGATTGAGGGCAGGCGCAAGTTCCCCCAGGCAGAGCAAATGTATTTCATCCGTGAAGCCTTGGAGCAGAGTTCTTCCCACCTGGTTTCAGCGTACCGCAGCGAACGATACCAGCCCTGGGAATATCTGCTGGACCTGGGGTGTTCAATTGGCGGTGATTCAATCAACATGGCGAGAATTGCCCCCACAACAGGGATCGATCTCGATCTGCTGCGCCTGGCAATGGCTCGAGCGAATGCTGAGGCGCTGCTAACGCCACATCGCGTGGAATTCGTTCGGGCTGACCTGAACGCTGGACTGCCGGTAACTGCCTCTGACCAAGTAGGTGTGTTTTTCGATCCGGCGCGCCGGAAACAAGGGAGGCGAGCGTTTTCCACAAGGAATTACTCGCCTCCAATGGAGATCATCAATGCCTGGCTGCTTGATTTTCCTGCACTTGGCGTGAAGATCTCGCCAGGGGTAGATAAATCCGAGCTCACAACTTATGAGACTGAACTTGAATTTATATCATTGAACGGAGAACTTAAAGAGGCAGTCCTCTGGTTTGGCCCACTGAAGACGACCGATAGCAGGGCGACTGTTCTCCCTGGCCCTCATACGCTTATCTGGGATGATAAGCAGGAAAGACTTTCATTAAAAGAACCAGGGGGATATCTTTATGAGCCAGATCCAGCCGTGATCCGGGCTGGATTAGTTGCCGAATTGGGAGATCAGTTGGGTGCCTGGCAGCTTGATCCAGATATCGCATATATTAGTTCAGACAGGATCGTGCAAACCCCATTTGCCAGAACCTGGCAGGTTGAGGATTGGATCCCATTCAACCTTAAGCAGCTGCGCAATTACTTACGGGCACGCGGAGTTGGGAAGATAACGGTCAAGAAGCGAGGCTCACCGCTGCAACCAGAGCAATTGATCCAGATGTTGAAATTGAAGGGGGATAATCAGCGGGTAGTGGTTTTAACCCACCTGCACGGCAGGCCGATCGTGGTGATTTGTTTTCCAAACCAACCAGGGATTTGACATTCCCATCTCAGTCATAATCTGTTGAAAAGAGGGGCAGATGACCCAAGGAGATGATATGCTCCCACTTGGCCTGATCCCCTTCAGTGAGGATAGCTGCTTCAGCGGCTATTGTCCCACTCGCTTTTTCCACTATCTGTTTCATACCCTCCAAGGTTGATCCTGTGCTGATCACATCATCCAGGAGGACAACTTTCTTTCCCGCGATTAAGTTGTGATCTTTTTCATCCAGGTAGAGAGATTGGGGTCTGCCGGTAGTGATTGATACCGTTTCAGCATGAATCGTATCCCCCATGTAAGGACGGTAGACTTTTCGCAGGACGATGTATGGTTTACCAGTCTCGACAGCCAAGGCATGCGCCAGAGGAATGCTCTTGGCCTCTGCGGTAATAAGCACATCGTATTCGACAACACCCATCTTCTGGGACAGGGCCTCGGCACAGGCTTGAACGAGCTCGCTATCCCCTAAGATATTCAACACGGCGATCCGTAACCCAGGTTGAACCTCGATCAGCGTCAGTTCACGATATACTCCTGCAATCTCGATTGGATAGGTATTTCTTTCTGCAACCATGTGATACAACCTCCAAAACGGTATTCTGCCAATCTTGCTTCCACTGGAAGATATGGATTCGAGTAGAAAATCACCCTGCGGGTAATAAAACTGAATTATCTTAGAAATCTGTGGTTGGCATAAAGCCGGATCTATTATAGCCTTGATTAGGTTGCTATAATAGGTTTATGAATGATGGATTTCCAACCGGTGATATGTACTGCACCCAATGTGGGGGAGAATTACATCCAGATGAGGGGCAGATCTTTATTACCTGTCCATACTGTAAGTCGACGGTCTATCTTGATAAATCCAGGGTGGTCTTTCATTGGTATCTGGCTCCTACGCTGGATGGAGAGAGAGCTCGTGGGTCTTTAGCGCGCTGGATGGCTGGGAATAGTACTGTCAAAGATCTGGATAGAAAATCCCAAATAATCGAGCAGTCTTTCGCTTACTTTCCCATGTGGTACCTGAAATATCGAATTGGTGATTCAAAAGAAGACAGCTGGTTTTATCCTGCAGCAGCCACATCGGTGACTGAGATCAGCCGGATTAAATTACCTGCGGGGGATCTGCGAAAATATGATCACGCCTTGGAGGCACAATCCCAGTCTCCAACTGTGCCGCTGGAGACATCATTGAAATGGTTAGCGCAGCAGGGTATCGCAGAAGAACAGATCAATGAACGTTCTCTGGTTCATTTCCCTTTGTACTTCTTTAAGTATTCTTACCAGGGAGATCATTATTCAGCCATTGTCGAAGGGGCAACAGGGGAAGTTTACGCCAATATTTATCCAGCGAAATCTGAAGCGCCATACCGGTTAGCTGGCTTCCTGGCAGCGATAACCTTTTTGTGTCTGGCCACTTTTCCAATCGTGGGGGGAATAATCAATGGCTTTGAAGGATTTGGTCTTGGCTTACTGCTCTGTTCCGGCGTAGGTGTATTGGCAGCCCCATTGCTCTTTGCTTTGGGGGCTTGGGTGGCAGCAAAGATATGAGTGATCACAATGCTTTACATGGACTAACCTGTCCGAACTGCGGGGGGATGGTGCCGATCCCCGAGGGTCAGACTGTCGTAAAGTGCCCATATTGTGATATGCGCTCACTGGTACGAGGCGAGCGGGGATTGTTGAGGTACCAGGTGCCGATCCAGATTGATCGCCAAACAGCTGAGGCAGCAGTCAGAAGGTTTCTTAAAGGAACTCGGGCGATAGCCCGCCAGGCAGCGAAACGTGCCCGCATGACTGAGGCTATCGTGGTATATCTTCCTTTTTGGGCTATCTGGTCGCGCGTTTTTGGTTGGGTATTCGGGGAGAAGAAGGTTGGCAGTGGGGATGATGCACGCTATGAGCCGCGTGAGGTGAAAACCGCTGAGGAAATGAGCTGGAATGCGGCTGCTGCCGATGTGGCTGAATTCGGGGTTGAATTTGTAGGATTAAAGGCTCATGACCTTGCTCCATTCGATGCTGAAGATCTACATGCTACCGGCATGGTGTTTGAACCCATGTCCTCTTGGAGCGAGGCCAGAAAAGAAAGTGAGAGATACTTTGAGCAGCAGGTAAGCGACCTGGCCGACCTCGACAGGATCAGCCAGGTCTTCACCCGTTTCCTTCATCACCGGGAAGGCCTGGTTTATTTCCCCTTGTGGATGATGCGCTACCGCTTCCGTAATCGTACATACCAGGTTGTTGTCGATGGAACTTCTGGGAAGGTGCTCTATGGAAAAGCTCCAGGCGATACGGTATACAGGGCAGCTGTCTTGGTTGGTGGTATGGCCTTGGGAGCCGTTCTTGCGTTAGATGTCTCGTCGCTTGTTTTTTGGATGGCGATTCAAGGGGAAGGGGACAATCCGTTAATACTGATTATTTTAGGTTTCGTATTGATGGGCCTCGGATTCCGTTTTATGATTGGTGCCTATCGGCGGTTCCGGCACGGTGAGATTTTTGAATACCGCCAGCGCAGACCATCTCGCCGCAGGGCATTGTTCGGAATCCCAAATCGGATCTGGCGGATGATGAGGTGAAGTTTTGACTGCAATGATTGAGCTGGTCCCCCTGCGCTGTATACGCTGCGAAACTCCGGTCCCAGCTGAGGGAGATGAAATGGCCTGGGTTTGTTCGCAATGCGGGCAGGGATTGTTGTTAATTGAACAGCATGGGCTCGAAAGCCTGGATATCAATTACTCAAAGGCTGTTCCACCCGGGGAGAAAGGCCAACCTTATTGGATCGCTCGAGGAAGCGTCGACCTGATGCGGGAGGTTCACCAGAGCTGGAAGAGTTCCCGCGATGGTGAGGCTGACCGACTTTGGGGACAAAAAAGGCAGTTCATCATCCCGGCGTTTAGCACTTCCCTGGATGAGCTACTTAAACTCTCGACTTTCCTGTTTTCCAACCCACCTGAGTTAATTGAAGGCCCGGCGACACCTTTTGAGGCAGTCACGCTCTCCCCCCAAGATCTAAATCCATTGATCGAATACATCATCCTGGCTGTTGAAACCAGAAGATCCGATGATATCAAAACTATCAGTGTGTCGGTTGAGGTGGAGGTCCCCAGCTTGTGGATTTTGCCTGATTTTCGTCGGTTATTATGATCGTCTTGAAGATGGGAATCGAAAACTGATAAATCGATCTTTCATTGGGACGCGGATAAGCGGAACCTTAAGAATCAGGTCCGCTCTTATCTCTTGATGGAGCAACCAGCGTTTAAAAGTATTGGAACTCGACTCCCGAATGGACAGTGGCAGAAACATAGGCTTGGTTTAGCTCTTCCATGATCTCGGCCTTGCGCATGGAAATATATTTTTCCAGCTGGCGAGCTTGTTCAATCTTGGGATAGAGCCTGATACCCAGGCGGGCGAGTGAGCTAGATAATTTCTGCTGATAATGAACGGCGCCACCCAGTTTTGCCCATCGAAAATTCGGTGAAGTTTCGAAATCCGTGCACACGCATGAATTCGGTTGGAAATCCAAACCCTGTTCTTCAGAACTGCACACCAGCACGCCCATGCCCCGGATCGAGATATCCAGCATCGAAGCGCGGATATTCATCTGCCGGTAATTGAGCGAGACATAGGTTGGCTCTCTGGGCTGCACCCGGTCATGCAGGCGGTCTTTCCAATCGCCATCGATATAATCAAAATCTGTTAGCGAGAACATGCCTTGCCGGATGGAAAGATCTCTCACCTTTGCCTTGACAGGCTTGGGGAGTATGCTGCTGTGCAAGTGGACACAACCCTCTAAAGCGGCGCAAATGTCGAGGTCGTATGCCTGAAATACGGCGCGATAGTTGTCCACAGCCACGGGCTTAATTTCTTGACTGAAGATCATCCCCCGAAATGAATTTGTCATTACGAGCGATGACTTTTGGTCGGCGTGTGAATTGAATATGGCCAGGATTTCATCCAGGGCACTCATTTGTATTTGGACCATGTCGTATACCACCTCCTATCCCCCGTAACTCGATAAAATGGTTCGTTGAACCAGACTAGTAATTTGGAGTCATCCCTGTGATGCTTAACGCTAATGCTCCGGGATATTTGAAGTTGCAATTGTCGTGCCAGCTTTGAGCTAATTTTGCACATTTAGATAATCTAACGGAATGAATTTCCAGAAACGAACGGATTTGGTGACCATTTCAACCGACAATTTGCTTAATGAATTGTTTTGATTGATGGGACGCAGACAGGCGCGTATGTACACGGAATTGCATATTCGCAATTAACGGGATCCAATAAATTAAACTTTCGAAATTGTGGTGGAAATTAAGAGCAATATTTAATGAATCATGAAGCAAATAGCTTTGGATGAATTGATTTGAGTGAAACGTCACTTCGTTAGAGGTGTGAAATCGCTGCCAAATTGGATTTCAGTACAGCACCGGGTGAATGATATCTTCTCTCTGGTAAGATAGGATTGCATGTGTTGATTTCGTCACAAATAAGTAATTGTTTTATCCATTCCCTTTGATAGAAAGTCCCATATCTACTGCTCAAATTCCATGAGTAAAATCATTGCTGATCATAAGCTGCTCACTGAATTACTCGTCATTCTGGTTCTTTCTGCCTGCACCTTGGTGAACCAGGAGACCGGAACAACCGGTTTGTCTGATCACATTGATTGGTACCAGGTCTATTTCACTGAACCGGAATCTCCAAAAGCAAGCACGTTGCGCGGCGGACCAGATGCGGACCTCGCAGAGGCGATCTTCCGGGCGCGCTTGAGCGTGGAGATAGCGATGGACAGCCTGGATTTGTGGAGCCTGCGGGAGGCACTGCTCGCGGCCCATCGCAGGGGAGTGGATGTGCGGGTCGTGGTCGAGACTGATAATCTAACCTCGGGAGAAGTCCAGGAATTGATCGCGAACGGGATTCCAGTCCAAAATGACCGTCAGGCCGGCTTGATGCACAACAAATTCGCGGTCATCGACCGGCTCGAGGTTTGGACTGGGTCGATGAACTTCACCGTGAACGGCGCTTATCGCAGCGATAACAACCTGATCCGCATCCGCTCTGCTCAGCTGGCGGAAGATTACCTGGTGGAATTCGAGGAGATGTTCACCGACCGGCAGTTCGGCCCAAATTCCCCGGCCAATACGCCGTATCGCCAGGTGAAAGTCGATGGAAATCAGGTTGAAGTTTACTTTTCACCGGATGATGACACCATAGAGCGGGTGATCGAACTGGTGCAGGACGCTCAGCATTCAGTGAGGTTTATGGCTTATTCTTTCACGGATGATGAGCTGGCTGCCGCGCTCATCGAAAATGTGAGTTCTGGTCTGCATGTTTCAGGTGTGCTTGAAAAATCCCAGGCGCGGAGCAATACCGGTGGGGAATACGAGACACTGCTGGAGAATGGTGTCAATGTGCGCTTAGATGGCAATCCGGCCAGCATGCATCACAAGGTGTTGATCATTGATGAACAGGTGGTGGTGACGGGTTCCTACAATTTCAGCCAGAGTGCTAAAACGCGTAATGACGAAAACACGCTGATCATTCACAGTGCAGAGATCGCAGCCTTATACCTGGAGGAGTTTGAACGGGTCTGGTTAGAGGCTCTGGACCAATTGGAATAAGTTGGAGATAAGTCGAACCAGCTTATTAACTCCATGCTATCCCCAATCTCATGGATCAGGACCAATCAAGGGGATGCCCCGTGCCAAATCATCAATTGTTTCCTCGAGATTGTCTTCTGTTCCATATGGCTTTTTGTTCACTAATTCGCTGATCCTTTTTCCTAGTCATCGGGAATTACATTGGAATTCTGCCTGTCTCATTTTTTTTCTAATCCTAACCTGTCTTTTGGATCAGTTTTTAGGCGGCAGGTATTCTGCAAATCTACCAATTAGTTTTCCAAAATACATCGAATTTTGCAGATTCAATAGGAACGAGCGCAGCGGAAGCCAAAAAAGTTAAGCCCAAATCCCCTATGATCTGGAGGGTAGCTGTATCGATGAGCTAACTGGATGAATTTCGGACCGTCATTCCAGGAACCGCCCCGTAATACTCTTTCATCGGCACAGGAAGGTCCTTGGGGATTGGTGTCAGGGGAATTTATATAATAATCACTACTGTAACAATCTGCCACCCATTCCCACACGTTTCCTGCCATATCAAACAAGCCATAGCCATTTGGCGGGTAACTAGCTGTGCGGGTGGTATCTCCAATACAGAAATCATCTTTCGATAGATAATTGGCAATTGAACAATCGGCATCTTGATCCCCCCAAGGGTAAAGCTTATTAATTAGGCCTCCCCGGGCAGCCTTTTCCCATTCCGCTTCAGTCGGAAGGCGTGCATTGCGCCACTCGCAATAATCTGAGGCCATCTCCCAGGTCACATAAATCACGGGGTAGTCATCGAATTTTGGATTGCTATAGTAAACGGGACGGGACGACGAGCTTTTATCGAGCGGTTGCTTACAAATCTGTTTTTGAACGCATTCCGTATATTGTTTGTTGGTTACCTCCATCTGGTCGATATAAAATGCGTCTAAATAAACCACATGCTGCGGCTGGGTGTTAACATCACCATTGACAGTTCCCATCAGGAACTCGCCAGCTGGGATCAAATTCATTGCAATATTAAAATCATCAATGTAATATGTATTTATATCCAAAGATGTGGGTGTGTGAATAGGAGTTGGTGATTCTGTGATTGTCGAGATAGTATCATCTGGAGGTTGACCAGAGCAGGTTGACAAAATCATAACAACCAGAACTTGAAAATATATATATTTACGCACGGTTTGTTAATCCAAGTCGAAAGAGCTGCCACGCATAGTTCACACCTATAGAATAGAGGTCAACCGACCCGGGTAGTTTTTACAAGAGATGCTCGGACCAAGTCATTAATCGCTTCCTTTGGATCGTCTTCAGGTCTAATCTGTTTCTTAATCACCAATTCGTTGATCCTTGTTGCCAGTTCATCGGGCATTGCCCAGCCTTCGGGAAGATCTGCATTATTAACCATGCATCATTTATACACTAGTTGTGTGTCTACCAAAGGGAGATCG
>JBFFEL010000009.1:0-62339 GCA_041558875.1 Anaerolineales bacterium | reverse complement strand
TCTGTTTTCCTCAACCGGTTAGCAATTGGCATGCCATTGGAAGCGGATTCCACCGTCCAATATGCGGTGGGATTCAACCCAAATCAGAATACCTGGTGGACGAATCCGCTGAGCATACAGGATTTGCAATTTGATTCGCCTTTCAATACATACTTATACGGGGGTCTACCTCCAGGCCCAATTGCCAATCCGGGCTCCCGGGCTTTGCGGGCCGTTGCCTTTCCAGCTCAATCTCCATATTATTATTTTCGGGCCACATGTGATGACTCGGGGAGGCACAACTTTTCCGAGACATTCGACGAACACTTAAATAATGCGTGTCCATGATTCCCGGATTAGTACTTATTATCCCTTGAACCAGAATTCAAATACACATATGATCGGATTGGATCGAATCTCATGAAACTAAAAATCCTTGTAATTATCACTATCTGTCTGATACTTTTGGCCGCAAATTCGGTTATCAGATCCGGGGAAATTCAGGCGGTTGGGCAATCTGCCTGGCCACAGATCAGCACCAACCTGGTTGCAAGTGGATTTGAACTGCCGGTACACATCACGAATGCTCAGGATGGCAGTAACCGGTTATTCGTCGTCGAACAGCGGGGGAGAATCCAAATTCTGCAAAATAGCTCAATCCAGGCGACATTCCTGGATATCTCGGACCGTGTCCGCTCACCCATCAGTGGTGGGGGGACTGAAGAAGGCCTGTTAAGCGCTGCTTTTCCCCCGGGATTCGGATCCACAAAATCTCATTTTTATGTTTACTACACTCGAAAGAATGGTGATAACCGGGTGTCCCGCTTTTATCTAAGCCCCGATCCGAACTTCGCCGATCCGGCCTCGGAGCAGGTGATCCTTGAACTACCCCACCCCACATACGGGAATCATAACGGCGGTCAACTTGCCTTTGGACCTGACGGTTATCTCTATATAGGCACCGGGGATGGAGGCGGAGGTGGAGATCCGTTTGACAATGCCCAAAATCCAGGAGTCCTTCAAGGAAAATTGCTCAGGATCGATGTTGAGCTGGCACAGATAAAAACAAGATCAGAGTCGGTATTAATTTACCTGCCTTTGATCCCCAACAACAGCACCTTTCCCCCTCCTGATCAAGCATACCGCATCCCTGCCAACAATCCTTTTCTAGGTCAACCAGGGTACCGGGGAGAAATTTGGGCTCTCGGTTTAAGAAATCCGTGGCGCTTCTCATTCGATCGCCTGACCGGTGATTTCTACATCGCTGATGTCGGACAAAGTACCTGGGAAGAGGTGAACTTTCAACCTGCAGCCAGTGCTGGAGGTGAAAATTATGGCTGGAACATCATGGAAGGAGAGGATTGTTACAATGGCAGCACATGCGACAGCAGTGGTCTGACCCTGCCTGTATTCTCATATCGGACGCATGTCGACGGCTGTTCAGTCACCGGCGGGTTTACTTATCGAGGATCAAATTACCCCGGATTGCAGGGGATATATTACCTTGGTGATTACTGCTCAGGACGCATCTGGGGAATGCAAAATTCAGGCAGCGTGTGGATCAATCAAATGCTCCTGGAAACAACTTACAACATTTCCAGCTTTGGCGAGGATGAATCTGGGGAGCTTTATCTGGCAGATCGTAATTCAGGGAATATCTACCAAATCATCGAGGTTACAACAGGATCCTAATCTGGTTATTATTCCTCCATTAACGACAACTCGGGATAATAAAAGGATGTCTTTAATTGTCATTTAGAATCCTAATGGGCCTGTTCCGGATCTGTGCGATCCGAGAGGTGAGGCATCACCATTGGGATTTATTTACTGAGGTTCACAAAAGGGATTTCTCGACTCTTCATGCCTCGAAATGACAAATCTCTAATGATTATCTTTCATTATCTCGATCTCAGTTTGTATTAGATAATTTTCAACCGAGTAACCGGTAAACCTACTTCTTGAGAACATAGTAAGTAGATTTTTTATCCCCAATCTTTACCAAAACCCCCTTCGAAACCAAATCGGATAAATCACGGCGCAGTGTCTCTGGGTGTACCTCCGGGCAAAGCTCGTGAAATTCACGGTTCGTGATCCGTCTCCGGGTTGCCAAATAATTCAACGCGGCTTCCTGGCGTGGGTTGATACCCAGTGCTAGGTATTGGGATAGATCATTGGGCGGTAAATCTTCTGCGGGGCTGTTATGCAAGGTTACTCGAAAAGTCCCGGCTGATTCCTCAAATTGAGGCGGATTTAGAGAATTCTGGCGCATTGAGGTAACTGCCCGATCTAATCCATATCCCAACCGCTCCACATAGCCTAAATCAGCCAACACCTGGACGATGACCGGATTGCGGGAATAGCGGGCTGATAAGATATTCTCTATTGTGATCGGACCTGGTAAGCCACCGGGAGAGGTCACTTCCAGGCGGTCTGAGTAGATATTCAGATGAATGCTGTCCCCTTGGAGGTTGTAATCCCGGTGAGCAATGGCATTCACGATCAATTCACGGACGGCATCAAATGGGTATTCCAGTACCTCCTCGTGGGCCAGACCGATCAGGCGCACCACGCTCTGCAGGTTTGCCCGCAAGAATTTTTCGGCTTGCTGCAGCTGGGAGATCAGCGAGCCGTTCATCTCCTCCTTGACAAAACGATCCCCAAATGAATGACCGGAAAATCGAGCCGCCAGGATTTGGGCGGTGGGCAGCCAGCGTTGGGGAGCGCGTCCAAATAATAAAAGCCCTGCATAAGTCGGGAGCAATTCCGCCTCCATCTCGTGCAGGCAACCGCGCTGAACCAGGATGTCTTTTATCCCGGGCTGTGATTCCCACTCCTTGATTTTTGTTGCGGAATAATAAGCCTGGCAATAATCCTCAACTTGCTGCTCATCTAAATCTTGATAGGCAGCATCCTTTGGAGTTTGGGACTCAAATAAGATCATCCCCTTCTCCACGAGCAGTTGGCGGAGTTGCCGGGGTGGAATCGGGATGACCTGGTTTTCTTCCCGCCAATAATAACGACCTTCCAGGCCAAAAACATGCGGTAGACCTTGGGGGACACTGATATGCAATAGGTTAACTTCCCCGACACGCTGGACTCTTGGAACTGGTATGACTAAAGTCGGATCAATGGAAAGGCAGGCTCGGAAAACTCGGTCGAGTGCTGTTGAGATGTCTTGTACTCCCTGCACTTTGCCCGATTGAGGATTGATCCCAAGAAAAATTGTTCCCCCGCTGGTGTTGGCGAAAGCAGCCAGTTGAGCAGCCAACTCCCCCAGCGCCACATCCTCAGCGCACCAGTGCAGGTCTGGACCCATGCCCTGGGCTAATATTGGATATATGTCAAACTCAGGAGATCCCATGCGAAAAGAATTTCCAAGTCATTTGGTGCTGAAGATGTTTAGGCCCCGGAATGGATTGAGGGTTGGTCTCCACTGGATTTAACTGGCGCTTTCGTGGGGCGACCTTTCTGATTTGATTTTGCAGGCAGTAAGGCGATGTCCAACACCTTATCCATATGTTCCACATGCACAATCTCCAGCTCGGAGAGAAACTGCTTGGGGACTTCAACTAAATCTTTATCATTTCGCTTGGGCAAGACGATCGTCTTTAGCCCAACCCGGTAACCGGCAAGCACTTTTTCACGCACACCACCCACCGGTAAAATGCGACCACGCAAGGTGATCTCCCCCGTCATGCCGACATCTTTACGCACTTTGCGACCAGTGAAAGCAGAGATTAATGCCGTGGCAATCGTGATCCCCGCACTGGGGCCATCTTTCGGGATCGATCCCTCCGGGATATGGATGTGGATGTCAACGTTATCGAACGTATCCGAGCTGACTTTCAATGCTTTCGCTCGCGACTTCAAATAGGATAGCGCCGCCTGGGCAGACTCCTGCATCACATTCCCAATCTGCCCAGTAATCTGCAGATTCCCTTTGCCTTCAACCAACAATACTTCAACGGGCATGATCTCACCCCCATTTACCGTCCAGGCGATGGCGGTCGAAACACCAACTTCATTTCTTCGTTCCGCTTCCAAGTTGAAGAAAGGCGGTGGACCGAGGAACCGCTCGACCGAAGCCGAACCTATCCGGTGTGGGTAGCGTTTCTTCTCAGCTTTTAAGCGGGCAACTTTCCTACAAATGCGACCAATCTCGCGTTCCAGGTTGCGTACGCCCGCTTCGTAGGTATATTCGCGAATCAACCGCTTCAGCGCCAGCTCGGTAAACTGAAATTCTTTACCATCCAGGCCATTTTCTTCCATCTGGCGAGGGATCAGAAAACGGCGGGCAATTTCGATCTTCTCCTCTTCGATATAACCGGGAAAATCGATCACTTCCATGCGGTCAAGCAGTGCGAAAGGGATGGTCGCAGTTGTATTGGCCGTGGTGATGAACATGACCTTTGAGAGATCATATGGAAGTTCGAGGTAGTGATCGGAAAAGCTATAATTCTGCTCGGGATCTAGCACTTCAAGCAAGGCAGCAGCAGGATCACCCCTGAAATCCTGCCCCAGCTTGTCAACTTCATCCAGCATGAAGAGCGGATTGACCGTGCCAGCACGGCGCATGGTTTGCAAGATTCGCCCCGGCAGCGCACCGATATATGTCCTCCGGTGACCGCGTATCTCTGCTTCATCACGCACTCCACCCAACGAAAGGCGCACAAATTTTCGTCCTAATGCCTCACTGATCGATTTGCCCAATGAAGTTTTGCCGGTGCCCGGGGCTCCAACAAAACAAAGGATGGGCTGCCGGGCGCGCTTTGGACTCAAGCTGCGGACCGCGATATATTCCAGGATTCGATCTTTGATGCGCGGTAGCCCATAGTGGTACTGATCAAGGGTTTTGCTCGCATGGCTGACGTCCAAGTTATCCTCGGTTGCATCTGTCCAGGGGAGCTCCAAAATCCATTCCAGGTAGGTGCGGATTATGCCGACCTCCGGGGAAAGGGGCGGCATCTGACTGAGTCGGTCGGCCTCTTTCAACGCCCGAACCTGTACTTCTTCCGGCAGGGAGACCCCTTCTATGCGGGCACGCAGTTCGTTAATTTCCCGAGACCAGGGATCTCCTTCTCCCAACTCGGTCTGGATAACTTTCATCTGTTCCCGCAGGTAGAATTCGCGTTGGGTTCGATCCACTTCTCCCTGCGCCTTGGTGTGGATTTCATCCTCCAACTCCAAGACATCCGCTTCTTGAGCAAGGATTTTGACCACGGATCGCAGGCGCTCCAACGGCTCTGGGATCATCAGTAATTCCTGGCGTTCCTCAATGGGTGGCGCGACGGTGGTGGCGATCATATCTGCCAGCCAGCCGGGTTCGTCGATATTCAATGCATACAGGTATGCCTCTTCCGGCAAGCTGCGATCTAGTTGGATAACACGTTGGAACAGTTCCAGCGTGGTGCGCATTGTGGCATCGATCTGCCGATTGACTTCAGTAGGTTCGAAGATTCGCCTGGCGCGAACAACCATGAATGGCTCGACCTGAACGAATTCGATGATCTCCAGCCTGCGGCGGCCCTGTACCAGCGCAGAGCTGGAACCATCTGGCATACTCAATAAACGACCGACGGCGATCTCTACCGCAATTGGATAAAAATCGCCCGGACCTGGATCATCCTGGTCCGGGTCGCGCTGCAACAGCGCGATCATGGTTTGATCTTCGAGCTGGGTATCCTCAATCGCTAATATAGATCCCTCTCGGCCAACGAATATCGGCGATACCATCCTGGGGAAGATAACCAGGTCGCGCAGAGGGATGGCTGGACACTCAATAAAACCATTCTCATCTGAGAGCGCATCCTGGACGCTGTACAGTTCTTCTGTACGCCGGTGCAGGGTTTCCCCAAATTCGTCTTCGTCTTCTCTAAAGAACCAATCTCGATTGCTCATAATTTGTTTCCAACATGGATAAAATTATTCTCACTGTTACGCTCCTGCCAGGCAGATCGAGCCGCAGCAGCCACGAATATCGATCCGGTCACCAGGATTATGGCTTTGCTTCCAGCCAGCAACTCGGCCTCATCCAGCGCATCTTCGATGGTTGAGGACGAGATAGCAGGGATATCCATCCCCTGGGCGATCTCCACCAGGTCATTGGGATCAGACGCCCTGGGATGAGTGGATTTTGTGGCTACAATCCTGGTTATATTGGGCCGGAGTTCGGCCAACATGCCCTTGATATCCTTGTCCTCCGAAGCGCCAAATACCAAGATCACCGGTACCCCAGGATAATAATCCTGTAGGACAGCTTGCAGTTTTTGCGCCGAATCGCGATTGTGGGCTGAGTCGATGATCAAGGGCGGTTCCTGGCGCAGAATCTCGAACCTGCCGGGCCAAAATACCAATCGAAATCCTTTTTCGATTCCGAGATAAGAAACCTCGATGCCGTTTTCTCGAGCGACCATCAAGGTGGTATAGGCCGTGGCTGCATTTTCCAGCTGGTGGGAACCCAACAAGGGAATCGTTAGCTGAACAGGTTCCCAATCACCATTCCCTCTGGAAAAATACCCTTCATACTTCTCCTGTTCGGATTTATGCCAGATCTGAAATCGCTGACCTGCCAGGGATTTTTCCAGCAGCTGGTAGCGATAATCCTCACCAACTTGAGTTATGGGCGCTCCTCGCTGTCCAGCGATATCCTTAATCGCCTGCAAAGCTTCCTCATTTTGGGGCGATACGACGACCGGGATGCCTGGTTTGATGATGCCAGCCTTTTCCCCGGCAATTTCAGCCAGCGTATCTCCGAGCAGGTAAGTGTGATCATATGAAATTGAGGTGATCACGGTTACCTCAGGAGAACAAACATTGGTCGCATCCAGGCGGCCTCCCAAGCCAACCTCAAGCACGGCAATGTCTACTTCTTTGCGGGCGAAATACAGTAAGGCGAACGCTGTCGTAATCTCAAAAGTAGTTATCTCAGGACTTCTTGCGATACGTGGCTTGATCTCATTTACCAGGGATATCAGATCGGCGTGCGGGATCGGTTCACCATCCACCTGAATACGTTCAGCATAATCTTGCAGGTGGGGGGAGGTATACAAACCCACCCGCAGACCACTCTGCTGGATGGCGCTGGCGCAGAGCGCGGAGACAGAACCCTTGCCTTTTGTCCCAGCAACGTGCAGGATCTTATATTCTCGTTCCGGGTTACCCAGGGCAGTCATAAAATCTCGCATGCGAGCCAGATCGAATTTCTCCGGTGAATAGCGGAAGGTCTTCTGCAAGCTGTAATCAATATGGCTGTATAAATAATCTAGCGTTTCCTGGTACTGTGGTTCAATTTCCATGTGTATGGCATTGTAACCGCTGCCAAGTCCAGGCGCAAGAGGTTGGATTCGCGTTGAAAAGCTGGTTAGTGATCAATGTCACTTGCCATTGCTATGAAATCGCGTTATCATTTAATCGTCCATAAACTGCGCTGTTTTATAGCGCACATAAACTTGGAAAAACATGAATTCATCCTCACGCCACACAACACCGCCATCAAATATTGTGAGGTCTTTTGGCTTTAAATATCCTAAAGGTCATCATTAATGCCCAGATATATTTGTAAATTGAGGAACTCATCTAGAGTTCCTCAACCTTTACCACCACCCCATTAACGGCTGTAGAACCTACCAGGTTGGTGCAAACCCGGGTCACAGACCACATGGCGAATTTCCCATGGTGGGGTTTGGTCCTCGTTCTTATGGCGGTATTTCTAATCTACAGATTCTTGATTGATGCCACCTATCAGGAAATCATCCCTTTCATGATTGTGGGAATTCGGCTCACCATCCAAGTTATCTTGATTGCATTTGTCATTACAGTGGTCTATCTTTATCAGATCATAACGCTGATATTATCTATAGGAGACATATACATGCAAAGGCGGATGAGCATGAGTTAAAAAGCATCAGCCTTATCTATCGAATTGCATCGATCATCGAAAGGAGGTGGACAGAATAAATACTTATTATCTCAAGCTGCAAAAATTCAAAAATTCTGGGGAGAAAATGAAAATGAAGAAGCTTTTTCTGATTGTTAGTTTACTGATTGTGGCCAGCATGTTTCTAGCGGCCTGTGCACCTCCAGCCCCCGGCACTGAATCTGATCCAATCATCTGGGTGCTCGTTCCCTCCCAGGATACGCAGGCTGTCCTGACCGGTGCTGAAGAGATTGCCGCCGTCTTCGAAGAAGAGGCTGGCCTGATTGTCGAACCTCTGGTCACGACGGACTACACCGGTGCGGTGGAGGCCATGTGCAGCGGCGAAGCTGATATGGGAGCCTTGAACACTTTCAACTACGTGCTGGCCAACGCCCGTGAATGTGCAGAAGTCGCCCTAGCTTCAGTGCGCTTTGGCAGCACCTTCTACCAGGGTCAACTTGTTACACGCGCAGACAGTGGAATCACGAGCATTGAAGACTTTGTTGGCAAAACCTTCTGCCGACCTGACCCGACTTCAACATCAGGTTGGGTGATCCCCAGCATTAACATGCAAGCCGCTGGCATAGATCCAGAGAATGATCTGGCTGAAATTATTGATGCTGGTGGGCACGACGCAGTAATCATCGCCGTCTATAATGGTGACTGCGATGTTGGGTCAACATTCGTGGATGCCCGCACCAATGTCGAGGAAGATTTCACCGATGTCATGGATGTTGTCACTGTTATTAGCGAATCCCCACCCATCCCCAACGACACGATCAGCTTCGAGCCAAGTGTTCCTGAGGATGTTCGCGCAGATCTGGTTGCCGCTTTCCTGGAACTGGCTTCCACTGAAGAAGGGCTCGCCATCCTGGATTCGGTCTACTCCTGGAGTGGCATGGAAGAAGTTGAGGACAGCTTCTACGATGGTTTTCGCCAGCAGCTGGAAGCTGCCGGGATCGATTTTGAAGAGCTGGGACAGTAAGCTGCTTACAACCACAAACTAAACCTTACAAGGGAAGAGAGGTAGCTCTCTTCCCTTGTGCTAGACCCAAATTTGAATATGCTCCAAATCGAAAACCTGACCAAGATTTACGACGACGGCACCCAGGCCCTGACTGATGTGAGTTTTACCGTCGAAGAGGGTGAGTTCCTGGTGGTGATCGGGTTGAGCGGCTCGGGGAAATCAACGCTCTTGCGCTGCATCAACCGCTTGGTTGAACCCACCGAAGGACGCATCACCTGGAATGGTCGCGACATAACCGCCGCGGACCAATCCGAGCTGCGAGAGATCCGCCGAGAAATCGGCATGATCTTCCAGCATTTCAACCTGGTTAAACGCTCTACAGTAATGACCAATGTGCTCTCCGGACGGTTGGGTTATACACCACCCGCATGGAGTTTGATTAACCGTTTCCGGAAAGAAGATCGAGTGCGCGCCATGCAAGCCCTGGAGCGGGTTGGTATTCCGGACAAAGCGGGTAACCGCGCCGACGAGCTCAGTGGAGGCCAGCAGCAGCGGGTTGGAATCGCCCGGGCCTTGATGCAGGAACCCAAGATGATCCTGGCCGATGAACCCGTCGCCAGTCTGGATCCCGTGCTGGCACATTCCATTCTGGGTAACCTGGAGCGGATCAACCAGGAAGATAATATGACCGTCATCTGCAGCCTGCACTTTCTGGACCTGGTCCAACGCTATGCATCCAGGGTGATCGGTTTACGGGATGGAGTGATCGTCTTTGAGGGGGACAGCCAGGATATCCGGCAGCTGAGCGATGAACGCTTCAAGGAGATCTACGGCGAAGAAGCGGAACGTCTCGGCGGATAAAAACAGCAACAGAAAATATAACACATGGACGCCAACAAAGAACCAACTGTAAACAGAAGGCCTTCCCTCCTTCATGGTGCTTTATCTTTGATCCTGCCTGGTTTAGGCCAGGCGATAGCAGGCCAGTTTAGACGCGGTAGTGGAATTTTCCTGACTTTTATCATCCTGGCTGGTCTCAGCATATGGACAGTTGCCCAACGGGCGCGCTTTCCCGATTTAACCCTCAGTGCCCAAATCTTCTGGATCGTTTTCCTCGAGTGCGCGGCATTATTATTATTCTTAATTTGTATCCGCTACCTCTTAAATCGGTTCCTGATTAAAGATGTCTCCGGACAGGTCTTTACCCAATGGGGTCTAATCATATTCTATGCAGTGGCGATCTTCCTAACTGCAGACTCGTTGCTTTCCAACGCTGGAACTTCAGAGGAGTTACGGCAGGTTTACGAGTCGACAACCGTATTTTCTGCTGCCATTTTTGCGGTGTTCTGGTTTTGGCAGATCGGAGATGCTGCCCGCATCGGCGCCAGACAAGAAATACCTTCGATGGGTCCCGCCATCGCCAGCGCCTGTTTGCTGATCTTCGTATTGGGGTGGAACATCACCCAAATCGATTTGCCAAAAGCAATTGAAGAGTACAGAGATACCCAGGTAATCCTACGCCAGCTGATCTGGCCCTGGGAAGCTGCCTTTGAATTTGAGGTGATCAGCGTGGAAGCCACTGCAAGGGTTCAAGCACCCTGTCCTGAAGGGGAGGTAGGTCCGCCTGAAAATGAACCCATAGCAGGAGAATCCTGGATTATTGTTACCCCAACCTGTGGTGATTTGAGTGTTCTTAGTCTAAGCGGAGAATTCACACCGGGAACCGAACTCACTATCACGGGAGGCAATTTTACCCCTGAATCCGAAGTGGAGATATTTTGGAAAAATCCCATCGGCAACCCCTTCCGCCCGAGAGGTGTGGGAGATACGGTTATCCCAATTGATGATAATGGAGAGTTTATCACGAAGCTCAATATCCCCCAAGCTATCATCCCTGATACGGCGGTAGGGGCTCAACTCCATACTGTGGTTGTTCGCGAGGAGAGCGCGGTGATCTTCACCTGGGGACTCAGCCGGGAGATGAAGCTGGCCCTGGTTGGTATGCTGGAGACCATCATGCTGGGTCTCATGGCAACCTTCTTCGGTATTATTTTCGCCGTCCCGCTGAGCTTTTTAGCCGCCCGCAACTTGATGTCCAATATCGTCAGCACGATCAGCACCATCACAGGCGGTTTACTGTTGGCAGTGGCCGGCTTGATATTAGCCGGGCTGATAACAGGACAGATCAGTTCCCTGCTAGGTGGTTTGAGTGAAAACCCAATCTTGATCGCCCTGATTGGGTTGGTGCTGGTACTTGGTCTCGGCTATTTAGGCTGGAGGTTGGGTTCCTGGGGATTGGCAACCCTGGGTGAACGCGCTCCAGCGATATTGAGCCGGATCCTGACTGCTTTCCTATTTGCACTGATTGGAGCTGCATTTGGATATGCACTCGGTCTCTTTTTCAGCAGGGGCATCCGGGCGATTATCTTACCGGACGAGGTCGCTGCGCTGACCGAGGATCGCTACGCCATCTTTGGGGCAGGCGTCCTGGGGGCGATCAGCTTCATATATGCCTACCGGATTAACTTCGATGGTGAAGTCCGTATCGGGATGATCATCTATGCCATCGTGCGTACCATAATGAATATCGTGCGCGCCATTGAGCCCCTGATCTGGGCCCTGGTCGGCATCATCTGGGTCGGGCCGGGACCTTTTGCCGGAACGATCGCGCTGACCCTGCACACCATCGCTGCCTTAGGAAAGCTGTATTCAGAATCAATAGAAAGCATCGATCCAGGACCGCTGGAAGCAATCCAGGCTACCGGCGGCAACCGGTTGCAAACCATTATCTACGCTGTGATTCCACAGGTTTTACCGCCCTTTATCTCCTTTACCATTTACCGCTGGGATATCAATGTGCGCCTCTCGACGGTGATCGGTCTGGTCGGCGGCGGTGGTATCGGCTTCATTCTCATCCAGTGGATCCGTCAATTCGAATACGAAGCTGCCGGCCTGGCTGTCTGGTTGATCGCCATCACCGTGTCCGTCCTGGATTACGTCAGCTCTGAGATTCGAGAGAGATTCGTCTAGAATCTTAAATTAGATTTCGATTAGAATTTCATCGGGAACAGTTGTTTGAGGTGACTGTTCCTGTTTACATTTCTGGTCCACATGGTAAAATTCGCCCGTGCTTAGCAAAGTAACCAAGATCTTTATGGGTTTATTCATCTTTCTCCTAGTTTTGTTCGTCATTTTAGGAACGGTACCGCGCACGCTGACGCACCTGTATGCCGATTCACGGTTGTTCGATCCTGCGAACTCCCCCTCTGGAAGGGTAGCCATTGTATTTGGTGCAGGGCTTTACCGCAACGGTTCCCCCACACCGGTTTTGAGAGATCGGATAGCAACGGCAGTTGACCTCTATAATCTTGGGAAGGTTGAAAAACTGCTCATGAGCGGCAACGTTTCTCGAGGCCATAACGAACCCGCGGCGATGCGTACATATGCTCTCGGTTTAGGGATTCCAGATGAAGACATCATCCTCGATGATCAAGGCTTGCGAACATACGACACCTGCTATCGTGCCCGGGATATTTTTGGTCTTGACTCTGCTATCCTTGTAACCCAGGCCTTTCATCTTCCACGCGCCGTTTACACCTGCAATCTGTTGGGTGTCTCCGCAATTGGAGTGCCTGCCGATTTACGCCAGTATCGCCGGGCATCGCAAACCTTCTGGAATATCCGCGAAACGGTTGCGACTGCTGTCGCCTTATGGCAAGTCCACTTTTCACAACCAGAGCCCATACTTGGATATCCGGAACCGATCTTCCCCCTGGAGTTTCAATGAACAGGGAAAACGCCCTCGCCATCGTTGAGCAGTATGTCTCGAACGAGAATTTGATCCGGCACATGTTGGCCGTTGAAGCAGCCATGCGGTTTTACGCAAATAAATACGACCAGGATGCCGAACTGTGGGGAAACACCGGTTTGCTGCATGATTTTGATTGGGAGATCCACCCGACCCTGGAAGAACACCCCCAAGCCGGTGCGCCAATCCTGAGGGAAAATGGGGTTCCGGAGGAAATTATTCGCGCCGTCCTCAGCCACGCTGACCATACTGGTGTTCCCCGGGAAACACTGATGGAGAAAGCCCTCTTGGCTTGTGATGAAATAACCGGCCTGATCACCGCGGTCGCTTTAGTGCGACCCTCCCGTTCCTTGGACGACTTGAAGGTCAAATCTGTAAAAAAGAAGTGGAAAGATCGCTCTTTTGCAGCGGGCGCTGACCGGGAAGAGATAGCCCGCGCGGTAGAAGATTTTGGGGTGGATTTGTGGGAGCACACTACGAATGTAATCCTGGCAATGCGGACCATTGGTACCGAGTTGGGATTTAATCAATTGAATCCGTGAAAATTTGGTATCCCGGCCAGGGGGCATTCAAGCAATAATTACCCGAGGGAATCTCCAGTATATAATACCCAATTTTATTGTTGACAAGCTGGCCTTTCTCGACTAAACTATCCCCAAACAAATGACTATACGAATTACCTATCCGCAATGATTGGAGGTACTTATGTCCCCTCAAGAAGTTACCACTGCCCATATCACTCCCCAAACCACATTGATCCCTGCCATCAATGCCTGGCAATATTATCTAGAAGATCAGGGCAGTTCACCCAACACAATCAAAGCTTTCATCGGCGATCTTAACCTGCTCGCCTCCTACCTTCCCCCTGACCGCACCCTGGGCAGCATCACAACCACGGATTTGAACAACTTTTTAAATTGGATGCAACACGGCCGGGGTGTGCCCTGCAGTCCGAAGACCCTTTCCCGGCGGATCACCTCGCTCAAGGCATTTTTCCGCTGGCTGAACGAGTATGGCGTGCTTCTGGTTGATCCAGCAGAACAAGTCGTTCAGAAATCCGTCATCAGCCCACTACCGACTGTTTTGAATCCTGATGAGGTCCGTGAAGCCCTGGCAGTAGCGGGGGAATTTTGGCAGAAGGCACCCCACGATTCCCGCTATCTGGCGCTATTTGATATGCTGCTCAACACTGGGTTGAAGAAAAGTGAGACGCTTGCCTTACAGTTAAATCACATCGATCTTGAAGCGCCAGGCGGCGCGCTGGTATTCGTGCGCTACGCGAATCCGCAATATCGTTTCAAAGAACGCAAAATCCCCCTGCCGGATAGCTGGGTTGAACTTTATCCAAAATACAAAGAGCAGTACAACCTGACCGACAGGGTTTTCCCCTGGTCTCCTCGCCGGCTTGAATATCTGCTGGAAGACATCAGCGTGCAGGCAGGATTAGAAAAACACATCTCATTTGAGATGTGCCGCTGGACGTGCGCTCTCAGCGATTACCAGTCTGGGATGGAGCCCGATAAAATTCGTCAGAAATTGGGTATCTCAAAAATCCAGTGGCGAGAAGTGCGCATGAAACTCAGGAAGCTTTCAGCACCGGAAAAAGATTAGCCTGCATTACTGCCACTTGACAACGATATCCCCAATAACATTGGCAGCCTGATCCCCCCGGTCGGCGGCATTGGAAAGGTGGCGATAAATCTCGCGCAGTTTTAATATCTCCATCACGCCGTTCAAATCTTGTGGATCGCGAAATAAATCGGCTAAAGCTTCCCGATATACCTGCTCAACCCGGTTTTCTAATGCTTTGGCCCGCACGGCATGATCGTTGGCAACATTGGGGTGATCGACCAGTTCCGAAACGCCACGCAATATCTCCACTGCAGCATCCGTCAAGAGTGATACCATCCTTTCGAGGTATTGATTAGGTTCTACACTAAGGGTGGCCATACGATCCACCGTTTCTTCCGCATAATCGAGAATATCGTCGATCGTCAGGGAGAGGGCGAAGATATCCTCCCGGTCAAAGGGGGTCACAAAGGTGCGGTTGAGCTCATCGATCAGTATCCGCCTGACCTCATCCTCTTCTGATTCAATCTTGTTAATTTTTTCAGCAATGGTGCTGTCGGGCTGCTTCATGTATAGCTTCAAAGCTTCCAAGCCCTCCACAGTGAATTCTGCTTGTTTGATCAAAAGCTCTAAAAAGCGGTTGCTATTCCTTCGTCGTCGAAATAATCTCATCAGCGGACCTCTCGCCAAGCAGTTTCTTTCCGGTTAAATATTCATTTATTCCCAGTGCAGAATTGATTAACGACCATTATAACAAATGCACATTTACATGCACCCATCACCGCTCCTGACCCAATTACCAACCTGAGTTTATTCACCTATTTTCGACTTAATCCCTGTGATTTCCATCTTACCAATAAAAACTTCAAAATCTGGATGTAATATTGAGCCACCCCAAATTGCAGTAAAAATGTTAATGCTGTATTCGGGAGATATTACGCGTCCCAACCCTCCTTCCAGAAACTGGATATCCCTGCCGTTGATCACGATATGGACATGCTGGTACAAGTTCTTTTGTTCATCCAATAGTTCTCTTTCTAAATCTGGGTAGCCGCTAACAATCTCCTCGACCAATTGGATCGCATTAGCGTCCTCAGGGAGCTGAATGTCGACAGTCTTTTGACCGATTATCAGGCACAAACTGGCAAAGAAGTGACTCTCATATACTCATTTTACCTTGGTCTGGGTGGTGCAATTCTAATCGCACTACATACTGAGTAGGTTCGGTGATCCGGAAAGGATGTGCCAGGCGATAGCCCGGCACCCAGACGATTTGATCTCCGCTGCACACCAATGGCCACTTTTCACGCGCTCGTCTGGGCATTTTCTCATTAATCATAAAATCAGATAGCTTCAATGAATGCCCCTCGAGACCGAACGGCTGCAGCCGGTCGCCATCTCTCCTAGCTCGAACCAGCAGAGGTGACTGAATTTTATGCTGGTCAACCCATACCTTTTCAGTCCCCGCACCCTCCCACGGATACGGTTCAATCAAATCACCGACCGATATTGTTTCCGCAGATAATTGCCAGCCAGCATTGAGTTCTAAATTACTCCCAATCTCTAAAAGACTCCCTTCTTCAACGACTTGCGGCCATTCTATGATAGGAATCTTGGTGTTCCATTCCGCAAGCCAAAGCTTCCCGGATTCGGAAATCAATCTTAAACCGGCGATCAGATCAACTTCCGCATAGGATTTACCGGGTTGAAGGTATTCCAGAGCCAGCTCAACAGCGTTGAAGTTGATATCCCGTAAACCAGGTCTTAAAATCGCGATCGCCTTACGGAGAATATGGCGCTGCACACTCAGGTTTTGCTGACTGCATAGCTGTGAATCAATCGCTAAAAAATCCTCCCCCTGGATGATTAAACATCGCTCCCAAACCGAAGACACTATCTCGGCAATCAATTCGCTCTCCCCGCGCATAACTTCTGCCGTACGCCAGATGAGCCGGCGAACAGCCGGATTATAAGTTTCCAGGAAGGGGATAAGTTCATGTCGCAAGCGATTACGGTATAGAGCCTGATCTTCATTGGAGGCATCGAAGATAGGATCAATCCCCCTCCTCTGGCAGTACTCAAGAATCTCACTCCGCCAAGTACTCAGCAAAGGTCGCAGCAGGGGGATTTCAGCACTCCATGCGTTGGGCAGCGTTCTGACTTGCATGCCGCTTAAGCCATCAACCCCTGCTCCTCTCAACAAGTGCATCAAAACTGTCTCTACCTGGTCATCTGCTGAGTGCCCGACAACAACTCCCTCAGCTCCCATGCTCTCGGCGCAGGAGAACAGGAACCGGTAGCGTTCATTGCGAGCTGCTTCCTCAATCGATTCGCTTTCCCGCGCTACTCTCTCCTTAACTTCCCCTTCTCCGAGGATGAACTGGAATCCATACGCTTCTGTGATCTGGCGCACGACTTGGGCCTCGTCATCAGCTGATGAGCGCAATTTGTGGTTAAAATGGGCAACCACAACCTGATAACCACTGCGATAAAGCACATCCAAAAGGCACAAGCTATCAGGACCACCAGATACACCAACCACCACCGGATGGTCAACTAGAATCTGGCATTCATCTTGCAGGATTCGGGATAATTTTTCCAACATGGTGACTAAATTATAGCCCAAGCGTTTTGCCGTCTCATTTGCAAAACAATGTAGAGCTAAACCTTACGTAAATACCACTTGTATTGGATAATCGTTTATGCTAGACTGAAAACCAAGATCGAACTCTGGAGCGCACGTATGCCAGGAAAAATCTTAATTGTTGATGATGATATTGACACCCTGCGACTGGTAGGAATGATGCTGGAGAGCGAGGGCTTCGATATCATCGCAGCTAAAAATGGGCAGCGGGCAATTTCATTAGCCCGCAGCGAAGATCCTGATCTGATCATCCTGGACATCATGATGCCCGATGTGGACGGTTATGCAGTCGCGGCACAACTACGCCGAGAAATCTCTACTCGCAGCATACCGATCCTGATTTTTACGGCAAAATCCGGCCTCGATGACAAGTCGCTGGGATTGGATCTGGGCGCAGATGGTTTCATCACCAAACCCATTTCCACTCGCGAGCTGCTGTCCCAGGTTGAGCGGATGCTTTCGCCAACCGGAGATAGCGAACAGGTTACCGAATTCCAAGAAACAGGTGGGTTGCATGCCGTCTTGGCCACCAAGGGTGGCATGGGTGTATCCACGGTGGCGATCAATCTTGGGATCGCTCTTTATAAGCAAACGGATGATTCAGTTGTCGTGGCTGATTTCAGACCTGGCCAGGGAAGTATTGCCCTCGAGCTTGGTTACGACCACTCACAAAGCTACAACCAATTGTTAGATCTCCTCCCAGAAGATCTAACACCTGGTTTGGTTGAGGAAGCGCTGGTTGACCATTATTCTGGAATCAGGTTCTTGCTCAGTTCCCCGCAGTTAAAGGATGAGAAATACGCTGCCAATGTGAACAATTTCGAGATCATTGCCCGGTTCATACCCCAGCTGGCTGCCAACACAGTAGTCGACTTGGGTCCCGGATTGAGCCGGCTCAACCAGAAAGTGCTCCCTTACTGCAGCGATGTCGTGCTCATCGTTGAACCTATCCCGCAGTCAGTCGCGCAATCAAAAGCACTGATTGCAGAAATCTCCCCCCTGGGTGTCACTCCCGACCAGATCAGATTGACCGTATTCAACCGTATTCATTCAAGCTTGCAGCTGTCATTTGGTGAAGTTGAAGAGCAAATGGGTTTGAAAATCGCCAGCGCCTTTTCTCCCAACCGGGAGTTGGTGAACCAAGCCTCGATTGAAAATACACCTTTTATGCTTTTAAAACCCGAAGGCCTGACCGCCCAGCAGATCAACCAGCTTGCTGCAAGCATCGTTCGTCAGGAAGCATGAATTCAACCCGAAGTACGTTATCCGAGGAAATTCGATTGGCAATTGAGGTTGCGGCCAACCTGATCAGCGCTGCTGGGAATGGTGTCGTTTTAACCGGCGCAGGCATTTCAACGCCTTCGGGGATCCCAGATTTTCGCTCACCTGGAAGTGGTCTCTGGTCCCGCTACAACCCGATGGAGGTCGCCTCGCTGAGTGCATTTCGATACCGACCAGAGAATTTTTTAGACTGGTTCCATCCCCTGGCTGAAAAAATCCTCTTCGCCCTGCCAAATCCCGCCCACCAGGCGCTGACAATCCTGGAGAAAGCCGGATATCTCCACACGATCATTACCCAAAACATCGATGGCCTTCACCAGCGCGCCGGCTCAGAGCAGGTTCTCGAAGTCCATGGCACCCTGGAAACGCTGACCTGTATCAGCTGCTTTAAAAAATTCGGAGCAGATGGTTTTATCCCCGGTTACATTCACGACCATGAACCACCGCGCTGTCCGGATTGTGGAACGATCCTTAAACCAGACGTGATCTTGTTCGAGGAGCAACTTCCTCAACAGACCTGGCTCAAAGCCCTGCAAGCCTGCCAGGGATGCAGTATCATCCTGGTGGTGGGCTCTTCATTAGAAGTGGTTCCCGTGGCGACCCTACCGCTAAGGGCACTCGAAAATGATGCCAGGCTGATCATCATTAATGAGAGCCCCACTTATCTTGATTCGCGGGCAGAAGTTGTCATCAACCGCAATGCGGCTGAAATTCTGCCGCTGGTCTCCAAAAGGGTTATCGAGAATGACTGATAAAGCCCAGGCCTCTTTGCTCGAACGCTATCGCCGGTTGGCAGAAATCTCGCGTAATTTGGCCTCCACGGTTGATTTGAACATCCTCCTTGATCGCATCACCGAAGCTGCGGCACATGTCAGCGGTTCAGAAGCAGCTTCGATCTTGCTTTACGATGAAAACCAGGGTCAGCTTTATTTCGAATCGGCCACAAATCTTGATGAACCGCTCATGCGGGGATTGATCGTCCCTGTAGAAGGCAGCATTGCGGGCTGGATCGTTACCAATGGCAAACCGGTGATCATTGATGATACTCAGAGTGATCCCCGCCATTTCTCACAGGTGGGAAAAGCAACCAATGTCACCACCAACTCTCTTTTAGGTGTACCCCTGATCGCCAAAGATAAGGTGATCGGTGCCTTGGAGGCGATCAACAAAATCAATGGTGATTTCACCCAAGACGATCAAGAGATTCTCATGGATTTAGGTGCCCAGGCAGCTGTGGCAATTGAAAACGCCCGTCTCTTCCAGCAATCAGATTTGATCGCTGAGATGGTCCATGAACTGCGCACACCCCTCGCTTCGTTAAGAACCGCCTCCCATCTCCTGCTCCGCAAAGATGTCAGCCAGGATCAATTAGCCAAGGTAGTCAGTATCATTGATAATGAAACAACTCGTTTGATCGACATGACCACTTCATTCCTGGACCTGGCGCGCCTTGAATCAGGGAGAATTCCTTTCAATTCAGAGCTATTCGATCCAACCGGCTTACTGCAAGAATGCATCGGTATGATGAAAAACAAAGCTGCAGAAAAGAACCTGCGACTAAATCTTTACATCCCGAATGAGCTGCCAAAAATCAAGGCGGACCAGGACAAAATTAAACAAGTTGTGCTCAATCTGATCAGCAATGCAGTAAATTACAACAAACCATCCGGGACGATCACCGTTTCCGGGCACCGCCAACAGAATGAATTGGTGATCTCAGTCAACGACACAGGACCAGGGATCCGGCAGGCTGATATGGTCCACCTCTTTAAAAAATTCTACCGATCTCAAGCCACAGAAGCATCCGTCCAGGGGACCGGATTAGGCCTGGCAATCTGCAAGAAGATTGTAGAAGCGCACGATGGTTATATCGATGTTCAGAGTGAGATTGGAATCGGTACGACCTTCTCAGTTCACCTGCCGATAAAAGACAGCTAGCGCGCCCCCCGCCTCCCAAATTGACGTTCCAGTAAATCTACTGAAAGGTGGATCATTGTGGGTCTGCCATGTGGGCATGTGCGAGGAAACTGGCAGCCTTCGAGGTCTTCGAGCAACGCCCGCTGCTCTTCCACTGACAATGATTGCCCACCTTTTACTGCGGCTCGTTTACAAACCCGGGCGATAATCTTGGCCTCAAGTTCTGCCTGTAATGGAGTCTCATCCTCCTCGAAGTCTTCAACCAAAACTCTTAATGCGGCACTTGGATCAACGCCGGCCAGGATCTGGGGAATCCTGCGCACCAGGAACGTGTTCAATCCAAACTCTTCAACCTGGAAACCCAAATTTTCCAAAACCAGGAGCTGGTCGTTGATCAAACTTGCTTCAGCAGCAGAGAATTCAACCACAGCTGGTTCTAATAAAACCTGGGATGGGATAGATGTTTGGCGTTGTTCAAGAAAATGCTCGAACAATATCCGCTCATGGGCAGCATGTTGATCGACTAAGTAAAGGCCATCTGGACCTTCTGCCACCAGGTAGGTAGCTGCGACCTGCCCAATCAGACGCAGCAGGGGTACTCGCGAATCGTCCAGCTGTCTCTCTCGAGGGTCCCAGGTCAGCTGCCCTTGCTGATAGCCTGGATCTGGAGAGGACCAAACCTGGTCCTCCTGGTAAAAACCTGTCTCAGTACCCGACGTTTCAAACGATTTGCCTCGGATGTCTGGCACCGGAGTGTGGGCGAGCAATGCCCGCCTGACAGCCCTTTGAACGCCCCTGAACACTTGATCGCGATCTCGAAAACGGACCTCCGCTTTGGTTGGATGGACATTGACATCCACCATTTCAGGTGGCAGTTCCAGGAATAAGACCGATTGGGGATAGCGACCAACCATCAAGAAGGTGTGGTAAGCCTGAACAACAGCAGTCACCAATGCAGTATCCTGGATCCAGCGCCCATTGATGAACAAGGTGATCTCACGCCGGTTTGAGCGGGTGAAAGTGATCGCGCTGGTAAATCCGGTAACCGTTAACTGCTCGTATTCAGCTAAAACTTCGAGCATTTGCTGGGCAAGCTCCACACTGTAGAGCGAGGCGAGCACTTCCCGCCGATCTCCACTGCCGCTGGTCTGGATAGTGAATCGATCTTCCTGGCGCAATTGGAAGCGAACATACGGATAAGCCAAAGCATAGCGAGCGACAAATTCCTCAATGTGACGACGTTCGGTCACATCTTTTTTCAAGAATTTCAGCCGTGCCGGTACGTTAAAAAACAAATCAGCAACTTTAACCACCGTTCCAGTAGGGACACCGATTGGTTCAACAGCTGAAACATGCCCCCCATCGACACGCAATTTACCTCCCTGTGCAGCATCTTCGGCGCGGGAGGTCAGGGTAAGTTGCGATACCGATCCGATCGAAGCCAAGGCTTCTCCTCGAAATCCCAATGTGGCAATATGGAAAAGGTCTTCCGCGGAGGATAGCTTACTAGTTGCGTGTCTGGAAACCGTTAATGGAAGGTCATCAAAGGATATACCCGATCCGTCATCAGCCACCTCAATTAATCCCCTTCCCGCTTCTTTTACCGTGATAGAAATTTGGGTTGCACCTGCATCGAGCGAGTTCTCCACCAACTCTTTTACCACTGATGCAGGGCGTTCAACCACCTCACCGGCTGCAATCTGTGATGCAACTTCAGGAGGCAATATGTGGATGGACATGCGAGAATTATATCAGGTTGGTACTTGATCACTTTTCCAAGCAGGTTCGTTTATGAGTATATTTTCACTTGGACCAACCCCTTCCTTTGTTACCTATCACTTATAATAAGCTGATGGCGTGGCCGGATTTATTTTTTGATTTGGATGATACGCTCTACCCGAATTCGAACGGATTATGGGGAGCTATCCGTGGTCGCATGACGGATTACCTACTCGATCTGCTAGGCCTCTCCTTGGAAGAAACCAAAGAAATTAGCTTTCACTATTATGAAACCTACGGAACTACACTGCGTGGGCTACAGATAAACCATTCTGTGAACGCGGATGAGTATTTGGCTTATGTCCACGACCTCCCATTGGAAGATTACCTCTCTCCGGATCTGGAGCTGCGAAAAATGTTGAGCAGCTTACCTCAACAGAAGTGGATCTTTACCAATGCAGATACCAATCACGCAAATCGCGTCCTTAGCGTTCTTGGATTAGAAGGGTGTTTTGCTGGCATTATCGATGTGCGTGCCTTAGATTTTCTGTGTAAACCGGAGAAAGAGGCTTACCTGCATGCTTTGGATCTCGCTGGTACCACTGATCCCGCAAAGTGTGTCTTATTTGAAGATTCTATACGCAACCTGACCCCGGCTCACGATTTAGGTTTCACAACCGTCTTGGTAGGCACAGAGGCAAAGCATGCTGATGCTGATTACTCGGTCAATAAATTACTGGACCTCCCCCAGGAATTCCCCCAACTTTGGACGGCGTGATTTGAGTGTACACAAACAGGCGTATTTGATAATTGCGAGAAATTACGATGGAACTGGATAGAGCAACACTCGTCGTCTGTCTGACAGTTGCTGCGGTAATCGCCTTTAACGTCATGATTTACCTTTCACTGCGCCGTGGAAATGAGGTTACGACTATCGATTTGATGAGGAAAGCAGCCCGACGAGCACGCAATCCCTGGAAGGATGAAGATGATGCTCTTCAAGAGCTTTCGGATCTGGTATCTGGACTTAAATCGCCACAACACCAGGATCGCAATGAAAATCAGGAGCAGCAGGAAATTGATCGCAACAACACAATATGATCGATAAAAGAGCAACTTTCGCTGAAGCAGTCAGCGCAATCCCTTCTGGCAGCATGCTGGCATTGGGTGGCATGACGAATTACCGGCGACCGGTAGCTTTCGTCAGGTCATTAATTCAGCACTATCAAGAGACGGCTGAACCAAAAGACTTGACCTTGCTTTGTTTTACGGCAGGATTGGAAAGCGATTTACTGGTAGGTGCGGGTATGGTAAGCAGGGTGCGATCCTGTTATTTTGGGCTTGAAATTTTTGGCCTGGCACCCATGTTTACCCATTATGCCAATCGAGGGGAAATTGAGGTTGTAGAAGAGACTGAAGCCAGCCTGGCTCTCGGACTACGGGCTACCTTAGCTGGGATCGGCTTTATGCCAGCTAGAGCTTGGATCGGCACAGACCTCCCCAAACTGCGGCCTGATGTTAAGACGATCACCGATCCTTATACCAACGAGACATTGATGGCCTTTCCAGCCATCGCGCCTGATGTAGCTGTGATTCACGCCATTAAAGCTGATTGGGAAGGAAATACCGTCATCGGAAAAAATATGGGGGTGGACCAAGAACTATCCGCGGCCTCGAAAAATGTGATCGTGACCGCTGAAGATGTCGTCCCTAAGCTCGACGAGGTAGACCTGATAACCCAATTTGTGGATGCTGTCGTCCATGCCCCACAAGGTGCCCTGCCGACCTCTTGTCACCCTCTCTACCAGATCGATGGAGAAGGACTGCTGGCTTATGTCGAGCAGGTGAGCGACCCAGATTCTTTCGCCGCATATCTCCCTAAGTTTTTAGAATTCTGATCAACCACTTGCTTTGATCTTATTTTGTTCTAATCATAGTATGGTAATCTAAATTGGACTTATTTATTAGATTACAGGAGTTTGTATGGGCAAAAAAATCCTGATTATTGGTTCAGCTGCAGTGCTTGTGCTGATCTTAATAGTCGGTTCATTCTCAATTGGCATGTTTATTGGAAACAGGGGAGCTGGGGGTGAGGCCCCCACGGATACAGCTGGATCTGGTGCCTCCACGGCTTCAACCTTGCTTCAAGAGACATTTGAAGATGTTTTGGAAACAAATCCTCCCCAGGCATCCAGCACCCCTGAGGATCTTGAGGAGCTGTTTGACCCATTCTGGCAGAGCTGGGACCTGGTGCACGAATTGTATATCGACCAACCTGTCGATGACGAATTGATGATGCAGGGCGCCATCCGAGGAATGATGGATTCCTTGGGAGATCAGCACTCGTCATATATGGATCCCGACCAATACCGCCAAGCGAACATCCCCTTGGATGGTGGGTATGAAGGGATCGGCGCCTGGGTAGATGCAACTGGAGAATACCTGACCATCGTCAGTCCGATGCCAGGTTCCCCGGCTGAAGAAGCGGGTCTCTTGCCTGGCGACCAGATTATCGCAGTTGATGGTGAAGACATGACCGGCATTGATGGCAGCCTGGTGATCCGCAAGGTCATGGGACCAGCAGGAACCTCTATCACTCTGACAATATTTCGAGAAGGTGAAGCCGAACCATTTGATGTCAGCCTGGAGCGAGCCCAAATAGAAGTCCCTGCGGTCCAATATGAAATGCTTGATGAGGATATCGCTTATATAAAGCTGTTCAATTTTAGTGATCCAGCTACTGAAGAATTTAAGGCTGGCTTGAAAGAATTACTCGATCAGGATCCGGCCGGCATGATCTTCGACCTACGCAATAACCCTGGTGGAGAGCGAGATTCTGCAGTTGAAATTGCCTCTCAATTCATCGATGATGGTGTCATAATGTATCAGGAATACCAGGATGGCAGACGGGATATCTTCGAAGCTGTAAAAGGCGGGCTGGCCACTGATATTCCTTTGGTTGTATTGATCAATGAAGGATCAGCTTCTGGTTCTGAGATCGTCGCTGGTGCAATCCAGGATTATCAGAGGGGCACCTTGGTAGGTATGGTTACATTTGGTAAGGGTTCTGTGCAAAACTGGATCCCATTAGTCGACGAACAGGGATTAGTAAGAGTCACGATTGCCCGCTGGTTGACCCCCAATGAGCGGACTATCCACGAGTCGGGTGTGCAACCAGATTTCGAAATCGATCTCACTGAAGAAGACTTTTTAGAAGAGATTGATCCTCAGCTCGAGAAGGCAATTGAGATTTTAACCAATCCCTAATTGGATTTCAGGAGGGAAAATGCTGTTTTTTGATGTAAATTATTGGGTCTACATGATCCCAGCTTTCTTAGTAATGCTGGCAGCCCAATACTATGTTAGTTCTTCATATAAAAAATGGAGTCAGGTTCCCAACCGCAGCCGGATCACTGGGGCAGAAGCCGCCCAACGCCTGATTCGTGCTGGTGGTTTATACGATGTGAGTGTTGAAGGCGTTTCCGGAAGGATGACTGACCATTACGACCCGCGCCAGAAGGTTTTGCGCTTGTCTAAAAGTGTTTATCAAACGAGTTCCGTCGCCGCCGTAGCAATTGCAGCCCATGAACTTGGCCACGCCATGCAGGACCAGGAGGGTTATTTCCCCCTGCGCCTCCGATCAGCCATGATTCCAGCGGTGAACATCGGTTCAACCGTGGGTTGGTTGTTCATCATTCTCGGTATATTCATGCAGTGGACTGGACTGGCCTGGTTAGGCGTGATCGTCTTCTCGTTGGGTGCTTTGTTCTCCCTGGCCACCTTGCCGGTGGAATTAAATGCATCGGCGCGAGCTAAAAAGCTGCTGGTCCAATCTGGAATCATCGTTGGACAGGATGAGCAGCAAGGTGTCAACAGAGTTTTGAACGCTGCCGCTCTAACTTACATTGCCGCACTGCTGACCTCCATCATGCAGCTGCTCTACTTTACAAGCTTGGTCGGTGGTATGGGAGGTCGCCGGCGATAATTCTTGGAAATGACCACCCGAAGGAATCTTTCCATTCTGTTTATTGGGATCATTGCTGGTTTTTCCGCCCTCATCGGAACCTTCGCTGGGGGCGTGTTCGTTCTTTCTTATTTGCAGCGAGTGGAACCAACCCCGATATCAGTAATCCCACCTGCACCCACCAAGCAGATTAATTTAGACCTCCAAGCGACCACCCCCGAAAAAACGATTATTGATGCAGTTGAGGAGATCGGGCCAGCAGTGGTGACCGTGATCGGCGAGATTCGCGGTCGTCCGGTAAGCGGAAGTGGAGTCGTCATATCCCCCCAGGGCTACATATTGACCAATAACCACGTGGTTGAGGACACTTCTCGGATTGCAGTGATCCGCGCCGACGGGACCGAAGTGCCCGCTGAAATTATCGGCACAGACAAGTATTCAGATCTGGCGATTCTTCAGTCTCCAGGTGAGTTTCCAACCAGCGCAAACCTGGGAAATTCAGATGCTCTCAAACCCGGGGAAACAGTGATCGCGATTGGCTCCCCGTTAGGAGATTTCCTGAACACCGTCACAGTGGGTGTGGTCAGTGCTACTGGAAGGTCAATCGATACTGGTAATGGTTTTTTGATGGAAGACTTAATCCAAACCGACGCAGCAATAAACCAAGGAAATTCAGGTGGTCCTTTGGTCAATTTATATGGCGATGTGATCGGTATAAATACTCTCATTGTGCGCCGATCCGGATTCAGCAGCACAATCGCCGAAGGATTGGGATTTGCAATTCCAATTAATACTGCCAAATTGGTCGCCGAACAAATAATCGAGAATGGTTATTTCGCCCGACCAAATCTCGGTATCCGCTGGCAATCGATTACTCCACGCGTGTCCCGGGCATACAATCTACCGGTTCAGTGGGGCACGTATATCTCGGATGTATTTCCCGGCAGTCCTGCTGCCAGGAGCGGACTGAATGAAGGTGATATTATCACCCACATCGATGAAATTGCTCTCGACCAGGATCATACCTATATTAACACTTTGTTCTCACACCAACCTGGCGATGAGGTGACAATCAAATTAGTCCGCGGCAGGGAAGAGCTGGCCATTAACCTTATCCTCGGCGAAAGTCGTTAAATCCGGCAGGTAATCAACCCAAAATTGGTGAGAAATAATAATAATGATAGCAATCCAGCATGCTCAAAATACAAATCGTTATCGCAGAAGCCCCCAGGAGATTATTTGTGAAGTGCGGTACTAAAACGTGTTTGACCAAACATTGCGCATCGTGTATAATTTTCTTTCGTCTGCGTACAAACAGCCCCTCTTCCCGGATGTTTCAGAGCCAGTTCTTTAACCTCCAGCAAGGTGGGTTTCTAATTCTAAACAGGAATGTGTGATGCCAAAACGAACATATCAACCAAAGATACGTCGTCGCGCCCGGGTGCACGGTTTTCGAGCTCGGATGTCGACTTCTGATGGTCGAAAAATAATTAAAAAAAGGCGTCTTAAAGGACGCCATAGATTAGCGGTCAAGAAAAACAACCACGTCAAGCGAACAAATTGGAACGGCTAAAGGCAAGTTTGAGTCACGGGCATTTCGTTGAAGCGCAGGTTTCGCTTGACCAGTTCAACCGACTTCGAGCGGGTGCGGCGTCTCGGGAAGTCCTACGCCCACCCGTTTATCGTGTTAATCGCCCTACCAAATGAGCTGGATAAATCACGATTCGCCGTCGCAGCTGGGAGATCAATTGGAAAAGCAGTCCAAAGAAACAAAGCCAAGCGTATCCTGCGGGAGACATTGCGTCCGTTAATCCCCACGATTGAAACTGGATGGGACATCGTTCTTCTTGCTCGTAAGCCCATCTCAAATGCAGGTTACCAGCAAGTCCAGGCGGCCCTTTCGACCTTACTTTCCCAGGCAAATTTATTGGAAAAAATCCCATGACAAGTGAACTTCATTTCGATCATGATCACGATTATCCAAACGAACCTAGGTTGCGGGATCTACCCATCAAACCATTGTACATTCCACGCTTGATTCTTTTAGTATTAATCCGCGTGTACCAGAAGACACTTTCACGAGGATTACCTGGAAATTCTTGTCGCTTCTACCCATCATGTTCGCATTATGGGTATCAAGCAATTTACAAGCATGGCGCGATCAAAGGCAGTTTTTTGGCAATTTATCGCGTCATTCGGTGCAACCCGTTCAATTCCGGGGGGTACGATCCTATTCCATGAACCACCATCAAGATATCGAGCATTAAAAAACAAAGAATGAGACACAAAAAATATCTACTTTTTCTCGGATTTATTGCTATCGCGGTTACCCTCAGCGCTTGTGCGGGAGCCGCAACGACCGCTACCAGCTGGCCAGGTCTCACTGCCGATGACAAATACGCATACCTCGCTTATAACACGCAGGTATATGCCGTTGACCTGGTCAACGGCACAGAAAGATGGCGCTATCCAGCAGAACCAGACAACAATGTCACTTTCTATGCCGAACCAACATTAAGTCAAGATGGCCAGCTAATCGTGGGCAGTTACGACTACAACTTGTACAGCCTAAATGCAGATAACGGAGCTCAAAACTGGGTCTTTCCAGATGCAGAAAATCGCTTTATTGCCAGCTCCCTGGTAGCTGCGGAGAATATTTTTGCTCCTGCTGCAGACGAGAATCTTTACTCACTAGATTTAAACGGCAGGCTTCAATGGACCTTTTCTTCAGAAGGAGAATCCTGGGCAAAGCCAGTCACAGATGAAAATTGTGAATGCCTTTACCTTTCTACCATGGATCACTCGGTCTATGCAGTTGATGCACAAAACGGCACCCAAATATGGCGATCGCCAAAGCTAGGGGGAGCTGTCGTTGGTTCTCCAGCATATGGTGAAAACGGGGAGCTTTATGTAGGTACGTTTGGTGGAAAATTATTCGCCCTGAGTTCCGAAGATGGATCGATCCTGTGGGAATTTTCCACGGCTGATAGTGGTTGGATTTGGTCTGCACCTACCATCTCCGATGGCGTACTGTATTTTGGCGACTTAAATGGCTATTTTTATGCTATAGATGCGACTAATGGTACGGAATTGTGGCAGCTGCCGCCTGAACAATTAGATGGCGAGATTGTCGGATCTCCTTTGGTTATTGACGACGGTATCTACATCACCACTGAGGCAGGCATACTATTTAAATTGGATACTGATGGCAGGATTGTGTGGTCTCAAACTGTCGGCGATGGAGGGAAAATCTACACTCCTCCTCGAGAAGCAAACGACCTGATCCTGGTAGCCCCTATCCAGGTTGATGAACTGCTGGTAGCATTTAATCAAGATGGTGGCAGACAGTGGTCATTCATACCCGTCGAATAGATTTTGTCAATAGGCACTTGATAGGTTAAGTAATATGGATATTTGGAGCACATTAATTCTCAACCCAATGATAAATTCATTAATATGGATTTACAGTGGTCTGGCGCAAAACTTCGGTCTGGCGATCATCGTATTCACCATCCTGGTGAGAGTGATAACTTACCCACTTACGGCCTCGCAAATAAAGAGTACCAAAGCCATGCAGGAAATGCAGAAGTCAAAGAAATGGCAGGATATGCAAAAGAAGTACAAAGGTGATCGCGAGAAGTTAGCCCAAGAGCAGATGAAGCTTTACAAGGAGGAGGGTGTCAGTCCATTCGGCTCGTGTCTGCCGACGCTGATTCAATTCCCGGTCATCATTGGTCTGTACCAGGCTATCATTCGTGCCTTAGCAGTCACCCCCATCCAATTATTAGAACTCACCCGCCACATATATCCCTTTTACAATGCAGCTGCCTTGATCCCCTTGAACAACTATTTCCTGTGGTTGGATTTGAGTCTGCCAGAAAAAGATTTTTCGCTTATTCCATCCATTGCGGGTTTTACCATCCCGATCCTGGCCATTCTGGTTGTAGGTACCACATTCCTACAGTCCAGGTTGATGACGCCTCCCACAACAACGGGTGATCAGGGTGCAAACATGGGTCGTATGATGAACCTTTACATGCCTCTCTTCATGGGATACTTGGCATATAGCTTCCCATCAGGTCTGGCATTATACTTTGTCACCAGCAATGTGGTTGGCATCCTCCAATACGGAATCATGGGCCGGCTTGACTGGCGCAACCTCATACCCGAAAGATTTTCTTCTGAATCCAAGACCTCAACCGGATCAAAAACCTCAAAATGAAAGACCGAAAATGAATAATAAACGAACGAATTTAGAAGTTATCGCACCGTCAGTAGAAGAAGCAATAGAAAAAGGACTGGACGATCTTGGGTTGCCGCGCCAATCCGTCGACATCGAAATTCTCGACGAAGGTGGCAAAGGTCTCTTCGGTTTGGGTAATCGCCAGGCGCGAGTCCGCCTGACAATTAAATCGGAGACCGATGAATTGGAGATGGAATCCGATCTAAGCGACCCGGGCAGTCAAGACATGATCCCGGCAATGGAGCAGGTTACAGAAGAACACGAAGAAGAGTTCGACGAAGAACCTCCATTTATTGGAGATGATTATGTGCTCGATGTCGCTCGAGATGTGGTCAGTGAACTCCTCGAGAAGATGAAGGTGCGCGCAGATGTAACTGCGGAATACGTATCCACATCTGATGCACGCAGCCGTGTCCCGGTGAGAGTAAATGTTCAGGGAGATGATCTCAGCTATCTCATCGGGCGCCAGGCAGAGACGCTTAATGCTTTGCAATATATCTCCAGCCTGATAATTAATAAAGAAATTGGCCGGTCAGTTCCGTTAATTGTCGATGTGGAAGGATATCGTATCCGGCGCGAAAATCAACTCCGGCAGCTCGCTCGTCGAATGGCTGACCAGGCGGTCAGCACCGGCCGGCGACAGGTCCTGGAACCGATGCCAGCCAACGAGCGCAGAATAGTGCACATCGAACTGAGAGATAATCCCGGTGTTGAGACTGAAAGCATTGGGGAAGATCCTCGGCGTAAAGTGACAATTATCCCCCAGTAATTGCTCTCTTTTCTCAAACTCAGAGAAACCAATGTATGCGGACATCGTCCGCATGCTTTCTTTAATGCTACTTCAGGTATAATTCAGGCATGTATCGAAAGATTTCAATCGAGCCAATAGATTATTTGATGATCGGGCATATCACCCGAGACGAGACATCTGCTGGGCCTCGCCTTGGGGGAACAGCTACCTTTTCCAGTTTAATGGCCAAAGCGCTCGGATTACGGGTTGGGCTTGTCACTTCTTGGGGTTCAGATTTGTCTTTGGGTCCTCTAAGTGAGATCCCTATTGTAAATTTACCGGCAGAGCACAGCACAACCTTCGAAAACATAACCACTCCGGAGGGAAGGATTCAGAAAATCTTTCATGTGGCTAACAGCATTGATTTAAACCTGATTCCAGAGCAGTGGCTCAGCGCCTCCATCGTTCACATAGGACCAATCGCTCAAGAGGTCGAACCGACTTTGGTCCGTCACCTATCCAATTCATTGATTGGAACCACACCTCAGGGTTGGCTGCGTTCATGGGATAAAAATGGTCGTGTGGTGCCGACTGAATGGCCGGAAGCATCGTTTGTACTCAGTAATGTTGGCGCTGCAGTTGTTAGCACCGAAGATGTGGGATACGATGAGTCCCGGATTGAGGAAATGGCTATTGCCAGCCGGGTGTTAGCGGTGACTGAATCATCTGAAGGGGTGCGATTGTTTTGGAACGGAGATGTCCGCCGGTTTCGCCCCCCAACTGTTAGCGAAGTGGATACAACAGGTGCAGGTGATATTTTCGCAGCAGCATTTTTCTATCGCCTGTACACAACCCGCGATCCATGGGAAGCTGCTCGTTTTGCTGTTCAATTGGCAGCTGTATCCATCACTCGTCCAGGTTTATCTGCTATCCCAACCCAAGAAGAAATTCAAGAATGCATGACCGAGGTGTTATAACATGGGGCGCACGTACACCCTGGTCAACCAGAAAGGTGGAGTCGGTAAGACCACAACCGTAATAAATTTAGGGGCCTATCTGGCATACTTCGGTCAACGGGTGCTCCTGGTGGATCTCGATCCTCAGGCGAATGCCACCTCCTGTCTGGGGATTGAGAAGCAAACCGTCCGGGGTGGGACCTATGAAGTGCTGATTGGCAATTCACCAGCAGCCAATCACATCCTTCACAACCCACGCTTGAAAATCTCGATCCTGCCCGCCTCACCTGCGCTTGCAGGGGCGGAAGTCGAGCTGGTAGGGGAATTAGCCCGGGAGAAATTCCTCAACAAGGCAATACAACCTTTGCGCGATCGTTATGATTATATTTTGATCGATTGTCCACCTTCACTCGGTCTGCTGACCCTTAATGGGATCATCGCAGCCCATAATGGCGTAATTATCCCCGTTCAATGTGAGTACTTACCCTTGGAAGGTCTCAGCCAGTTGAACCAGACGCTTGACCGGATCCGCAATGCAGTATTTACTGAGTTAGTCGTTCGGGGAGTGCTTCTGACCATGTTTGATGGACGCACTAATCTCTCAAACGACGTGGTCGTTGAAGTTCGCCAGCATTTCGGTGATCTGGTGTTTGATACCGTGATTCCTCGCACAGTTCGCCTGGCTGAAGCGCCATCCTATGGTCAGCCAATTTCTGTTTATGCACCTAATTCAAACGGCGCGGAATCTTACGCTTCCCTTGCGCGGGAAGTGCTCACCGGAGATGGTGTCAGGCTGCCATCCCTGGATATTGAAAGCAAATAAACAGTGCTACTCAGTGGTTAATATGTCAAAAAGATCCGGTCTCGGTAAAGGTTTAGATGCGCTTCTCCCGACTACAGAAAGCAGCCTTCCTGAAAGCGGGATAAGACATATTCCTACTACTCAAATCAGTCCTAATCCAAGGCAACCACGGTCGCGATTCGACGAGCAAGAGCTGAAAGAGCTGGCAGAATCGATTCGTGAGCACGGCGTCATTCAACCCCTCATCCTCACTCAAGGTGATGCTGCAGAGGAGTTTATTATCATCGCTGGTGAAAGGCGCTTGATGGCAGCCCAGCTGATCAACCTGGCAGAAGTACCAGCTATCGTCCGCGGTGCATCCGACCAGGAGCTGGTTGAAATAGCACTGGTCGAAAATGTCCAGCGAGCCGATCTAGGTCCGCTTGAGACCGCTGAGGCGTACCGCCAACTTAGCGAAGATTTCAAATTATCCCACGAAGTAATTGCAGCCAGGGTTGGAAAAAATCGGGTGACTGTAACGAATACGCTGCGATTATTGAAACTTCCCGAAGATGTCAAGCAATCCCTCGCTTCAGCTGAAATCAGTGAAGGACATGCCCGCACGCTTCTGGCACTTCCGTCTGCAGAAGCGCAGAGTGCCGCGCTCAAATCGATCCTCAAGTACGACCTGAATGTTCGCCAGACAGAAGAATTGGTGCGCAAACTTAGCGGGGAAAAACCACGCAAGCGTGAGGCGAGAACCCCAGATCCAGAAATAAAAGCGATTGAAGAGCAGCTCCGCCAGCGTCTTGGAACCAGGGTCAGCCTTTCTCAAAGAAGTAAAGGGGGTACCCTGAAGATTTATTATTACTCAGCTGAAGAGCTGGACACAATTCTTGATCTGATATTAAGCGAATCTGACTAAATTCTCAGCGCCAAGATTAACCAACCCAACTATTCAATCTACTCTATCGTGATTCAATTCTGCCTAGAGGCATAACGCAATGCAAATTCTTTACAATGCGAACATATATACAATGGACTCCCGCCTCACCACCGCTTCAGCAATCCTCATCGACCACGGAGTTATTCATTCGATAGGAGATCATCGTTCAATCCTTCCAAAATACGGAGAATCAATCGAACACATTAACTTAGAAGAGAGAACAGTGATCCCTGGTTTGACTGATGCACATATCCATCTCCAACATTATGCCCTCAGTTTGCAGAGGGTGGACTGTGAGACACCAACCCGGGAGCAATGTCTCGAAAATATTGCCGGGCGCGTCGAATCTGCTTCACCTGGGGAGTGGATCTTGGGACATGGCTGGAATCAGAATGAGTGGCAAGACGGATTTGGTAACGCAGAGCAATTAGATCAAATTACCTCTTCGCATCCTATCTATTTGACCGCCAAGTCTCTCCACGCTGCCTGGGTAAATTCAGATGCTTTAAACCAGGCAGGAATAACCGCTCAAACACCAGATCCCCCAGGGGGACGAATTGATCGCACAGAGGATGGTTCTCCAACCGGAATCTTATTCGAAACTGCGATTTCCTTGGTATCAGATGTGATTCCTCCCTCATCACCTGAAAAAGTAGCAAATGCAATTAATCGTGCCCAGGTGAAACTTTGGCAAATGGGGATCACCGCGGTTCATGATTTTGACCGGCGAACCTGCTTCATCGCCCTGCAAGAACTCCACAAGTCCGATCAATTAAAATTACGAGTGATCAAGAGCCTCCCGATCGAGTCTCTATCTTTTGCCATAGAGCTCGGTCTGCAGACCGGTTTTGGCGATGATATTTTGCGGATCGGGTCAATTAAAGCCTTCGCAGATGGCGCGCTGGGACCACGAACAGCGGCGATGCTGCAACCTTTTGAAGGTGAGCCTGACAATCGTGGGCTGCTCATCCTGGACGCTGAAGATATCTACGAGCAAGGTAAGCAAGCCGTAAAAAATGGTCTAAGCTTGGCGGTGCATGCGATCGGGGATTCAGCCAATCACGAAGTTCTGCAGGCCTACGACCAACTCCGGGAATACGAACGCCAGCAAGCGCAGAAAGTTTCCGGAGAAGAACAAGAAGGATTATTAAGACACCGGATTGAACACGTCCAGATCATTCATCCAGACGATCTGACTCGACTAGCGGAGCTTGGCGTGATCGCCTCTATGCAACCGATCCATGCAACCTCAGATTATCCAGTAGCTGATAAATATTGGGGGGCACGTTCAAAAAATGCTTATGCATGGCGCTCATTACAAGAAGCAGGAACCCAACTCGCTTTCGGCTCTGATGCCCCGGTGGAATCACCAAATCCTTTTTGGGGACTCCATGCCGCGGTTACACGAAAAAGATCCGATGGTTCACCAGGACCAGACGGTTGGTATCCAGAACAAAAACTTTCCCTGAAAGATGCGCTGCATGGATTCACAACGGGCGCAGCTTACGCAGCTGGAATGGAAAACCAGCAGGGAAAGCTGGCGCCCGGCTATTTTGCGGACCTGGTAGTTCTGGATGAGGACTTATTTGAAATTGAGCCTGATGAGATCAGGGAAATCACTCCTCTTGGGACAATGATCGGTGGTGAATGGGTTCACCTCAACCCCGGTCTCGAGATGTTATCTTAGGCGCCGGACATCCCCCTCCCGAACGGTGACGCCTACCTCGTCCAAATGCTCCAGTAAGGCAAGTACATATCGGCGACTTGTATTGAAGTGATCCCTCACTTGAGCTGCACTCACGGTGTCCTGAGCCTGAAGCATCGCTTTCACTTCTGCAACCATCGATTCATAATCTTCTTGCCGGAAGACCACTTCCGGTGAGACCGGTATAATCAGATTGAGGTCCACCATCGCCTGGTATACATCCTCCCCTACATCTGCAATGGTGTCTTTTATGGATGGAGGTGAATAAGGTGAGGCGGCAAAGCGTTTCAACGAGGATTGAACCGCTTGTTCTTGTTGGGCAGAGAATTCGATTTCATGGTCCGGAATTGAAACCAGCGGCCCATTTTCGACTAATTGCTTATCTGAAATCAGGAGACTGATCAGCCCCGAAAACAGCCTGGAAGATATCTTCAAACGACTTTTTAATTCTTCCTTGGGCATGCCTTTCCGCAGGGGATATTCAGCATGATAATCTTCAACAGTGAGCACAGCAGTCGACGAAAGTTGCTCCCAGTAGCCTCTTGTCGTAACCAAAATATCGCTGTCAACTTCAAGAGATCCCTTTTCGGGTTCTAAAATAACCAAATCTCCCTGGTTGACTATATCTTCGACCGCCTTTTTTGCAGCCTCCTCTTCCAAATTTGAATGCAGGAACACCTCTCTTAATGGGGCTGCCACCAATGTCGCTAGCGACTGGGTGAGAATATCAGTCGGTGCACCTGCAGACAATGACTCCAGCCGTTCGATGATACTGGGAGTAAATCTCTTATGGCGTCCAGCGGGATGCGGGTCAACGATTGTTCCCCCACCCATGGTTTCCCCCGGTGATGGTCGTCTGAGGATATAGTGATCGCCCCTGGTAACAACCACAGGTGCTTTCATTTCAAGCTGCAGCCAACCCGTTTCTCCAGGTTTGATCACCTCACTCCCTAAAGTTCGCACTCTGGCTAATACCTCTGCCGCACCAACAAACAATTTGACTTCAGTATTGTGTTTTAATGCAAGCGAGGCATCCTCGAGTAAATGAAATTTCACATCCATGCGGCGGGTTGGTTGGTAATCTCCACGGTAGGCGACCACATCGCCTCGCTTGATTTCCTCGAGTGTGACCCCAGAAATATTTACTGCTGTTCGGCTGCCAGGGAGTGCTAGATCTTCTTTCTGCTTATGAGTTTGCAAGCCGCGAATTCTACCTTGCACTCCTCCTGGAAGGATTTCCACTTCTTCCCCGACCCGCAAATGCCCATCACTCAAAGTCCCGGTAACAACCGTACCAAATCCTGCAATGGAGAACACACGGTCCACCGGTAATCGTGGGCGCCCAAGATCCTGGCGGGGAGGCCTCTCTGCTAAGACCTGATCCAATACCTCAAGCAGCTCTCCAGTCCCCTGTCCATTTTTGGCTGAGACACGCAAGATAGGCGCGTTCTCAAAAACCGTGCCTGCAAGGACTTCTCGCACATCCTCCTCTACCAGGTCCAACCAATCTGGATCATCGATCAGATCAATCTTGGTTAAGGCAACTAATCCAGCGCTGATTTGAAGAATATCGAGGATGGCTAAGTGCTCACGGGTTTGCGGCATTACCCCTTCATCAGCAGCGACCACAAATAACGCTGCGTCGATGCCACCAACCCCGGCCAGCATATTTTCGATGAAATCACGATGACCAGGTACATCCACAATGCCAACCTGTTCGCCTGAAGGTAGTTCCATCCAGGCAAATCCAAGATCGATGGTCATCTGCCGCTCGCGCTCTTCCTTCAGGCGATCGGGATTCATTCCGGTTAAGGATTCGATCAACGTTGATTTACCATGATCTACATGGCCTGCTGTGCCAATTACCCGCATGCAGTTCTCTCTTCAAGCGAAGCCAGTGTTACATGGCAAGCTCTACCTTTTGAAATTTGTCAGCGGATACTGCCTGCGATCTGTTCGTATGCCGACACCCAATCGTGTGTCATCGATAGCAAAGATTGCAGGCGTCTTTCCGTTTCTTCATTCATCTGGTGGATAATGTCTTGAACTTCCTGAAGACCTAGTTTCAGGTCGATCAGCTGGTCCCCCATTTTCTCCAGATTCCTGGATAACTCATTTCGCTGTTCTTCTTGAGTTAATGTGTAATTCGTCCAACGTTTTTGATCGTCAGCCTTGAATGTCACCCACTCCTGGCGGAACCGCTCTTCTGCCAGACGCTGGACCTCTGTAATTTCGTTCGTTCGTCTCTCTATGCGACCCTGGAGCTCTTCGATAATACCCTTGAGCCTTTTCACTTCGCTGTGAGTGCTGTCTAAAGAAGTAAACTGTCTCTCAACATCTTCCGATTGGCGGTCAATTTTTTCGATCTGTGCCTGCCATTCCTTCCACGTACGCTCGAATTCCACCTGCTTCAGAGCCTGTTTTTCGATGAAGGCATCCTGGGCTTCCTGACGCTCAGAATCTTTTGCCAGGGTCTCGGTAAGTCGGTTTTCTACTTTGCGAAGGTTTGATGAAACAAGTTCCATCTGCCCCCGATATTCGTCCGATCTTTTTCTTATGGCAGTCACCTCCCCCTGGAGATCAACCAAGCGTTTCGAATCCTGACGGCGCCCATCTTCGATCAATCGATAAGTCCGGGTATATTCCTCCTCACTGCGTTGAATATCCTGAATCTTAACTCTTAGATCATCAATTTGCTGACCCAATCTTGTCTCTTCTTCGACCCTTGCCTGAAGGCTGCGATTAATCCCCGAAATTGCTTCAAGTTCCTGGCGCATCTCGGCAATGTTTGTGTCGATTGAACGCATTTCTACCCGGCGAACCTTTTCCATTTCTTCTTCGCGCTTTTTGGTTTGTTTATCCTGCTCTTCAACCTGCTTGTTAATTTCGAGGCGCTGTTGAAGTAAGGAAGAATCAAATTCATCCATGCGGTTCACAACTGTCGATAACCTGGTGATTTCACTGCTGAGATCTTTTATCTGTTGATTTGCAGCAGAGATATTGCCTTCCATCGCAGTGATCCGATCTTCCTGCTTGGAGATGATATCTTTATCTTTTCGACGTTCTTCATTCAACCATTCAAGCTGTTTAAGTACCTGGTCAAAATCCATCGCTGACCTCCATTAGAGGAATAATCCCGAGGGTTTGCGAATTATAGCATTAAGATAAAGGGCCAATCTGAGTGAATGCGGCTGGCAAATTTATGATCATCTGAATGAAGAAGTTTGGCAGGATCCCCAGGAGCACCAATAAAACCCAGCCAATAGCTAGGAAAATCTTGAATATTAATGGTTCAGGATTATCATTATCAGATTCTACCTCCCCAGATACAATCACGATCATCGTTCTAATTCCCGCGATAATCAAACCCAGACTCCCTATAATTATCCAAATAGATATTTGAGGTGCTATTTCAGACAGTCCCTCGATCACGCCAAGCTTGAGAGGAAAACCGGCCAACAGCGGCACACCAGCCAAGCAAAACAACGCCAACAGGATACTTGTCGAGATAAACGGGTATTTTTTTCCAATACCTCGGATATTTTCCATATTAAGTTTATCTACATTGCCAATCAAACCCGATAAAGCCAACGCCAAAACACCAAGGCTTAAACCACGTGGTAATAATCCGGTTAAAAATAGCACCCGGAAAAATTCATTATCCGTACCAACAGCCAAACCAACTGCGATCAAAGAAAATCCGACATCCAAAATTACTGCAAAACCCATAATTCGAGCCAGGTGCTTTTCCACTGCAGCCCAAATACCTGCGGTTAAAATCATGACTACCCCAACAATTTGAAGGAGCAAAGCGGTATTTGGACTGTCCTTCAGCCATACGAAGAGATCCAAGAATCTCAGTCCAAATATCGATACCGCAACGGGCAGAATGAGCAGGATATAAGCGGTTGAATAGGGATGACTTTCCTCCGTTAACATTGGAATCCAGGTATGAAAAGGGAATACTGCCAATAAAAGAGCAAATCCAATCACCAACAATGCAGTAGCTATGGCGACAATTTCTGCATCTCCGGGACCAACCTCAAAACCCGTGAACATAAATCCAGAGATTAATATAAATGGCATCCCGATAGTTTGAAAAGTAAGGTAGCGTAAAACACCCCGGCCTACCCTAGCTCCAGGAGGGGATAAGAAAGGGATGCTGGCCAAAACGGCTATTTCAATTAATACTGCGGCAAAAAGAAATGGTTCGATGGCGATGGCGGCAGTTAATAACGCCGCTACTCCTAATCCCAATGGGACAAACAACTTATTTGGCCGTGCTAAAGGAGCCGCACCGAACCATAGAGCTGCAGTCAGATAAATGACAATTAATGAAGGTCGGTCGGCGGCAGATAGGACTACCCGCCGCCCGAATATGAGAAACGTATCAGAGAAGGGGATCGCCCATCGCCAAAGGACGATTTGCTCCTGTAGTGGAAGCCACACCGCCAATCCTGCCAACAATAATGCAGTCACTGTTGCCAGGATTGCCACCAGATATTCCCGATTCTGGAGTAGAAGCAGAATAATGGCAATCAATCCCGGAAATAGAATCCAGATGAAAGCTGAATTCAACTTGCCTCCTCCAGAGTAGGAGCGGTAAGCAAATAAGCACAGATTATCGCCAGCCCTAAGGTGACGATCGCTAGCAACCCGGCAATCAAGATTGAACTCTCCACCGCCGCATATAGGATTTCAAATCCACTGAGTAGCGTTAACAAGCCCAGTACCACTCGGAATGGATGGTTCGTCAACCCCAAATGGAGCAATCCCAATGCAATCAGGATCATGGACCCATATGCCTGTTCCACGCTGATCTCAGGTAACCAGAGCACCAAGCTGGTACCCCCGGTAAAAGCAAACAAGCCCGCCATGACTGCAGCAATTAGACGGAAAACGATATCAGAGATTGACCTTCCCCTACCGACAATTAAATCATCAGATTGATTGCGTAATGCAAGCGCCATTACCGCGCATGCCATCCATCCTGCAACCAGCTTGACAGCAGCAGTTTCCAATGGCCAGCTGGATGACACTAATACAACCACACACACATATTGGATCGCCAAACTGAATATGCTGAGCCGCCAATTCCAACTTACAAGCAGGCTGGTCGCGGTTACAAAAGCCAGGATCACTGCGGGCAGAATCAAAAAATCAGGTATCATCGATCAGGCTCCAAGGCTGATCAACATAATCGCGAGAAATAGAACGATCCACAACAACACCCAGAGAATTCCGCCTTCGCCCTCTAAAACACTCGAGAGGAAAAATATGAACCGGGAGGCATAATCAAAGAGAATTCTAAGGAGTGAATAGAACCAACTAAAATCCAGAAAGGCATTGAACCTATTTGCGAAAGTCCGGGGGATATTTCCTGCCCTGCGCTGCCAAAAAAAGCCAAGAAATGCAAGTACACACATTACTACCCCTAAAATCCACCCAATGATGGGAACTTCACCAATCGCTGGAATAAACGACAAGCCCCAGCCAATATGAACGACCGGAATTATCAGCAAGCCGAAAGGATAAACTATCCTGATCCAGCGTTCAATCCCCTCAGGTTCTGATTTAATTTGCACAGCATGGAGAGAAAAACCCCATACCACCAGCACAATCGCAGCAAAGTATAGGATCATGCCAAGGCTGAAGGGCGGGTAAAAAAGTGCCAGACCGTTCCACGCAGGTGTAAATGGTAAGGTAGATATGCCAACTAATCCAACCAAGGTAATCCACAGCGAGAATCTGACCCGAACTGAAGCTAAGAAGATCAGCCCGCCAGAAAACAGCATCGCCATACCCCAGGCTGTACTTGCATCCGGTTGGGCTTGCAACGCAGAGGCAAGCACAATGGCGGCCATGCCTGTGATCCAGACATGTCGCCCCTCAATTTCATCTTTTGCCAGCAGCCAGGCAGCTGCCGATAGGAGAGATATAAATCCTAGCAAGCCGATCAACACCCACCAAAGATTGACTGAGATATTAACAGTTTCTAAGGCGGCTGCAACTCGAACTAGGAACGCGATGACGATTGCGGCTGAAACCAGGCTCATCACAGTTCCTAGACTTCGCTTTTTTACCGGATTTTCATGAAGGGGAGAATCTGCTGGCATCGATAACAAGCGAAATCCCGCGGCAAGCACAATGAAGATGATCGCATTTGCAGATGCGCGTTCAAGTAGGAAGATGTTGTTATCACTGACAGATATTACCCCCGCAATTAATAGGCTTGCAGTTCCCAAGAGGCGTGAAAAAAATACTAACACTGCCCGTCTGCGCGAACTTCCCGATTGCAGCTGCAGCAAAAGAATGATTACATGGATAAGATCAAATGCAGTCCAGGCAAAAATGAAGGTCAACAAGTTCCCAGACAAGACAGCGATTAATCCAAAGGCGGTGATAATCAAGCTGCTCGCCCAATTTGTCCAGTCCAAATCGTAAGCGCGAACCACATCTGTTATCAGGGTCGCCAAAATCAAAGTCCCCAAACCCAATACAAATGGCCAGGAAAATCTGTCTGCAGATAATGTGATCAAATTTGGAAATGTCCGCAGATTCAAGGCGCTGATTTGTAAACTAACTGGGAGGTTTATACCAGCTAAGAGCACCATCAACCAAGCAACAAAGGCTCCACCTGCAGCTATCAACCAATGGTACCCAAAATCTCTGCGCGTTAAACGGAGGATTAACATGACCAAGGCAATCAGGAATAGCAGCGCGATTGAAATGAAAACAAACATGCTCTTGATTTATGCCAATTTAAATATGGGCGTGAGAACGATAACTATATCATAATCGGATTCGGCTCTCTAGGTAAATACCGCCCCCCGCCTCTAGTTCCGAACCATGCCTCACCATCGACAATCAGCTCTCCACGCAGAAAAACCTTTTCTGGATAACCAACCAGCTGCCAATCTTCAAAAAGGTTATAGTCCGTGCGATGATGAGCATAGGTAAGGCCGTAGGTTATTTCACGGGCAGGATCCCAGATGACAATGTCTGCATCCGAACCCGGCAGCAATGCGCCTTTCTGGGGATACAATCCAAAAATCTTTGCTGCATTTGTGCTGGTTAAAGCAACAAATTGGTTTGGTGTTATCCGACCGGCGCCAACACCATAAGTCCACAAAATCGGCAACCGATCACCAACTCCAGGAACACCATTCGGAATCTTGGTAAAGTCGTTTTCCCCAAGTTCTTTGCCTGGGATTGCAATTTGCTCTCCTTCATATTCGATGGGTTTCGTTCCATCCATGAAGAATGGGCAATGATCTGTGCCAATTGTTTGCAGAGAACCATCGGCCAACGCTTCCCATAAACCTCGATTATCATCTGTTGTGCGCATTGGAGGAGAACAGATCCATTTAGCTCCATCTGGACGGCTGAGATGCTCAGCGGTGAAAAACAAGTAAGGAGGACATGTCTCGCCAAAGATGTCGACGCCGCGCTGGCGAGCGTAGCGCAGTTGATCTACTTCGGCTGCTTGATTGACATGCACTACATAAAGCGATGAATTCGCCTGCTCTGCTAAAGCGGCCCCACGAAGAGTGGCTTCTACACCACCCCAACCCGGTCTGGTATGCGCATGCCATTCTGGGGAGGTGTGCCCGGCGGCAAGTGCCTCTGCGACGAGAATATCAATCACATCTCCATTCTCTGCATGCAGCATGGTCAACATTCCATGTTTCTTGGCGATGCGCAGGACACGATAAATCTCCCCATCTTGCAGCCGAAGACGACCATTGTATGCCATAAATACCTTGAGCGTCGTAATTCCCAATTCAAGCAACTTGGGAATTTCCTCCTCGATACGTTCATCAAGGTGGGTGATGTTCATATGAAATCCGAAATCAATTGCTGCTTTCGGATCAGCTTTTTCATGCCATATATCAACTGCTTCCTGCAAGGTGTCGAAATCCTGGGGGACGAAATCCATAACGGTTGTGGTTCCCCCAAATGCGGCTGCCTTATGACCTGTGTAATGGTCATCTGATGAAACAGTATCAAACATCGGTAAATCTAAATGCACGTGGGGATCGATGCCACCCGGGGTGATTAATTTTTCCCCCGCATCGATAATTTCTGCGCCCGGGAAATCGATGTCTTCCCCTATGGAGACAATTTTTTCGCCATCAATTAGGATATCGGCCTGAAATGTTTCAGAGGCTGTTATCAGTGTGCCAGATTTTATTAATTTCCACATGATCAACTCCCAGCAGATGGTTTGCGGGTCATCACTTAGGGTTTTTCCTTGAGTTCTTTGATCCCCAACAACAGGGACAAAATATCATCGTCCAGGTCAATATCCTGGGCTTCTGCTGCGCTGTAAGTCTGATTTTGATCTAAACGGTCTCGGAGTGCTTTCCAAAGCACCTGCCTCTCTTCGGAGTGGACCACCAAATCATTGATCGTTTCAGCACTCAGCAAATATTCACCCGTTGTATAGAGGAATGTTATCCTGCGCCATTTGTCAGCCAGGATTGGATCAGGCAATCGCTCTAGTGGGCCAATTTGGATTTTAAAATACTCCTCCCGTGAACGGGGGTGATCTGTGTCTTCTCTCAGCAACTCACCTCGGGTGGTTAATTCATGCCCTCGAACCCGAGCAATGTAATTAATGCGCCATTTCTGATCCTTAAATGCCTTCGTCTGGTAGAACGCCAGATAATCAACAGCAATCACCTTTGGAGCGGTTCTCAACGGTATCCGGTACCAACCAAACAAGCGCGCAATTTCCAGGTCGCGTGGATCGGTCATCACCGCGACGAGAACAAGCGCATCAGATGTCAGTGATGTACCCATTCTTGCACTGGATCGGGAAAGCCGATCATCTCACCAGGGTTAAATCCGGTACGGTATTCTGCTATTCGAGCAGGCCGACTCTGGCATTATATTCATCAATTAATGAATCAATTTCAGCAACTTGCGATTGAACACTGGTCCAGTAGTTTGCATCATACCATTGGGCCATTATTTCCTCGTATGTTTTTCCCTGCTGCTCGACCCAGGTAAAGTATTTGAGATTATGTATCCTGCGACGATCAACGTAACTCAACTCGAGCATATTATCCGTGGTGACACCTTGCAGGTATCTGGCAAAATCCGCGGCTGCATCAATCTCACTATATTCCCCATACTCAGCATGCATCTCTTTAAGTCGGCTGCCATAAAGCTCCATCGAGTCAGTTAATACGGTAAGAATGATATCGTTTTGTCCCATTTCGTAGTATTTTGCAAATTTAATCGCCGAAAGCACATTCGATAACCCGGAAAATCCGAGTAAATCAAGCTGATCGGTAATCTCCTCTGGAACTCCCCGGGAGACCAGGTATTTGCGTCCAGCAGGCTCATTAAACAACCGCGCCAGGTTGACTACGGCATTATCGTCGATCGCCACAACCAGGTCGGTATTTTTAACGTTATGCACCCAGGGCACATGTTTATCACCGATCCCTTCGATGCGATGAGATCCAAAACCATTCTCCAGCAATGTGGGACACTGTAATGCTTCGCTGGCGACGATTTTACTCGTCGGGAAGACTTGCTTCATATAATCCCCACTGGCTATCGTCCCAGCTGAGCCAGTTGCAGAAGCCATCCCCCGGTAAACATCTTGTGATCCCATGACCTGGTTGAGAACTTCTTCCATGGCATGACCAGTTACTTCGTAATGCCAGAGATAGTTGCCGAACTCATCAAACTGGTTGAAAATCATCAGATCCTCACCGGATGCACGCAGCTCCCAACATTTATCGAATATCTCTTTTACATTCGATTCACTTCCGGGGGTGGCGATGACCTCACCCGCGATCTCTGCCAGCCAGTCAAAACGCTCCTGGCTCATCCCTTCCGGTAAGATAGCAATGGACTGGCATGAAAGCAAAGCCGAGTCATATGCTCCGCCACGACAATAATTTCCCGTTGAAGGCCAAACCGCTTTTTGGGTTGTGGGATCAAATTGACCTGTAACCAGGCGAGGTACCAGGCAACCGAATGCGGCTCCAACCTTGTGTGCTCCGGTTGGGAACCATTTGCCCACCAAAGCGATGATGCGAGCATTCGTCCCCGTAAGACTTGATGGGAATTCTAGATAATTCACACCATTGAATCCGCCTCCACGGGGAACTGGCTCATTTTTCCAGGTAATCCTGAACAGGTTTTCCGGGGTAAGATCCCATAAACCAATGTCCGCTAAAGAATCTTTGATTGAACCAGGTATCAAACCTGGATCCTTCATCTGGGCGAAGGTTGGGATAATAATTTTTTGTTCCAGCGCCCGTTTAATGCCTCGCTCGCGTGATTCCTGCTCTATAGTTAAATCAATCATCACATTCCTCTAAGATAAAATAAATTTGAAAAGGTTAGGTTGACGATCAACCACCTTCGTCTTCTTCGGGACCTTCTGATACGATGTACAAAGGCCTACCTTTGGCTTCATCATACAGGCGACCAATATATTCGCCAAGTATTCCCAGCGAGATCAGCTGGACACCACCCAAAAAGAGTACCGCGATCAAGGTGGTCGCCTGACCCAGTAGAGGTGTTTCAGTTCCCCACAAACGGATTGCAATAACAATTGGGATAGCTAGGATGCTCAATCCAGCTGCGAAAAAGCCAATATAGGTGGCCAATTGGAGGGGAAAATAAGAAAAACTCGTTACTGCATTGATCGCCAGGCGGAACATCTTCCGAAATGGGTATTTTGTCTCCCCCACCTGCCGGGCTACCCGTCGATAAGGAACGCCGGTTTGCCGAAATCCAACCCAGGATGACATACCACGCAGAAAGCGATGTTTTTCACGCATCTGGTTGAGCACATCCACAACCTGTCGATCTAACAAGCGGAAATCACCAGCATCCAAAGGAATATTAACATCGGTGATCTTGGAGATCAGCCGGTAAAACAATGAAGCGGTAAACAATTTAAACCAGCTTTCTCCCTCTCGCTCAGACCGGATTGCATAAACAACCTGGTAGCCCTCTTTCCACTTTGCGATTAAATCTAAGATAACCTCCGGTGGATCCTGCAAATCTGAATCGATGATCACAACCGCCTCACCTTTACTGTAATCCAGGCCTGCGGTTACTGCGATCTGGTGTCCAAAATTACGCGCGAAGATGACTGGCTTTACCCGGGAGTCTTGATCTGCATACTGGCGGATCAGGTCAGCTGAATTATCGGTCGATCCATCATCAACCAGGATTAATTCCCAATCTTCTCCAGTCGAATCCAGCACCTCATGTAAACGGCGATATAGTTCCTGGATATTTCCGGACTCGTTAAATATTGGAGCAATTATTGAATAAGTGGGCTTGGGCATGATTACCTGGTTGCGGACAATGCATAATAATTATATTATCCAAATCGTTCTAATACCTGCTCGAGAGCACTCAGGCTTGGCTCAATGATTTCCGCAGGAGTTACAGCTTGCATCGCCGCGTTTACATCCTTCAAACCACTCCCAGTATTAAGTACAACGATCGGATCATCACTTCCGACCAGTCTTTGTTTGAGCGCTTCCTTTAGTCCAGCATAAGAAGTCGCTCCAGCAGGTTCAGCAAATATCCCCACCCGTCCCAGGTCTGCAATCGCTGAGAGGATATCATCATCGCTGACGGTTACATATGCCCCACCAGTCTGGGAGGCAGCTCGCACCGCCCGCACACCGTCTCTTGGCAGGTCAACTGATATGCTATCGGCCAGAGTTTTTGCTGCGACTGGAGTGATTTCTTCGACCCCAGCCTTGAAGGCGTTTGCAATCGCAGCGGAACCTTCAGCTTGAACCCCGAAGATGCGCGGCATCCTCTTCAGCCAACCTAAGGCCAGCAGATCTTTAAAACCTTTATGCAATCCAGATATGATGTTTCCATCACCTACAGAGACAAATACTGCCAAGGATTTTTTGAAGGATTGTTGGTGAATCACATTCTCCCAAATCTCGTATGCTGCGGTTTTTTTTCCTTCGAGAGAAAACGGATTGTACCCCGTATTCCGGCAGTACCAACCGAATTCATTCGAAGCAGCGATGGATAAATCAAATGCCTGATCATAATTACCATCGACAAGCAAGACTTGGGCCTCATAAATTAACAGCTGGGCGATCTTTGCCGGTGGTGCATTTCGAGGCGCAAAGATGACTGCTTTCTGCCCTGCAGCTGCAGCCATGCCTGCCAAGGCAGCCCCAGCATTACCAGTCGAAGCTGTGACCACAATCTCCACCCCTGTCTCCAGAGCCTGGGCGACGACAACAGCACTGGCCCTGTCCTTAAAAGATGCAGTTGGATTCCGACTTTCATCTTTAATCCAAAGATTTTCAATTCCTAATTGACGGCGGAGTTCAGGAGGTGAAAAAACAGGCGTCCATCCCACGGCTTGCATTGGAGTGCCAGGGGCGTGGATTTCCTTGACTGGCAGCAGCGGCAGGTAACGCCACAGGGAATTTTCCCTTGATCTGAAGATGCCCTCAGGTGATAAGTCCCTTCGCAGGGAATCGTAATCATAAACAATATCTAAGTTGCCGCCATCATGGCGGCAGGTGTAGATTGCTTCATTGGGCTGGTATTCCGCATCACACAGCGAACACTTATAACCATGAAATTTGACTGCCACTTCTTTCATTCTCCAGCTTGTGAACGGACCCCAGCCATCAAGAGTCCCAATTGTTCAGGATCTGCCTTTTCAGCACTCACTTCGCCCATGATCTCCCCCTCATATATAACGACTATTCTATCCGACAGGGCTAGGATCTCATCTAAATCTTCAGAAATCAGTAATATTGCTGTCCCCGTAGCCCTTTGATCTATCAACACCTGGTGGACATATTCTGTAGCGCCAATATCCAATCCTCGTGTTGGCTGAGCGGCAATAATCACTTCTGGTTTGCGAGAAAGTTCCCGTGCCAGGAGCAGTTTTTGGATATTTCCACCAGATAGGTTCTTAACCGGTGTATCTTTGGAGGGGGTCTTAACATTAAATTCTTTGATCAGCTCATCTGATTGCCGGGAGATCGCCCGAAAATTTAGGAAACCACCCCTTGAGAATGGCTGCTGATTTACCTCTCGCAAGATCAAGTTTTCAGCCACAGTGAATTCCTTGATCATGCCATCTTCCATGCGTTCCTCTGGTACGTATGATACACCTTGCTGAATAATCACCGCAGGGGATGCACCAGTTATGTCTTTTCCACCAGCTTTAACAGTTCCCTTGGTGATCGTTCTAAGACCATTTATGGCTTGGGCAAGCTCCCTTTGGCCATTTCCTGATACACCAGCAACGCCCAAAATCTCACCGGCTCGCAAGTCCAGGCTGACTCCCTGCAATCCTGGGGTACCCAGATCATTGTCTGCCCATACATCACGTAGGGATAATCGTGTCTCATCCTGCTCGATCTCTTCTTTCTCTGGTTGGGCTTGCAGCTCACGACCAACCATCATACGCGCTAATGCACCCTTGGTGACTTGATCGATCGGCTGTTGTCCTACAACCTGGCCATCACGCAAAACAGTCACCCGCGAACAGATATCCATCACTTCCTGCAGTTTGTGAGAGATGAAGATTAATGCATGACCATCGACCATCATCTGGCGGAGGGTGACGAATAGTTCACTAACTTCCTGGGGAGTGAGAACTGCGGTTGGTTCGTCTAAGATCAACAAGGCCGCTCCGCGATATAGGGCTTTGATAATCTCAACGCGCTGCTGCTGTCCAACGGCAAGCTGCCAGACATAAGCATCTGGATCAACCTGTAGACCATACAAGTCAGCCAATTCCAAAACTCGGGCGGATACTCGATCCAAATCAGTCAGAGCACCACGAGAAGAAGGCAACCCTAAAGCCACATTTTCCGCTACGGTCAAGGTTGGCACAAGCATGAAGTGCTGGTGGATCATGCCGATTCCGGCTTCGATGGCATCATGAGGTGACTCAATCTGGACAGGGTGACCATCAATTAAGATCTCCCCCTCCTCAGCCTGGTAAAGTCCATACAGAACGCGCATCAGGGTGGATTTCCCGGCCCCATTCTCACCCAATAAGGCGTGCATCTCACCAGAATGGACATCAAAATCAACATGATCATTGGCCAGAACACCGGGGAAGCGTTTCACAATCCCACGCATCTCCATCGTGGAGATCTTAGGTTGTCCTGATGGCAAGAATTCCGTGTTATCAGCCATATATTGATTCTGAATTTCAACTTCCTGTGCAGTTATGCGGGGGCGCTGCCCCCGCATAACTGATAAAAGATCTTGTATTTTCCGATCTATTTTTCAAGATCGAATGGAAAGAAATTTCTTATTCGCTCGGACCAATCATGCCCTGTAAGAGCTGCGGGAGATACCAGATCTGATCATCGGTAGCAACACTGCCTTCTGCCACATACTCAGAACCATCCTGGAGGAAGATCGGTCCAGACCAAACATTCTCATCCCCAGAGGCCAGACTGGCGATGAATGTATCGAGATTTGCCTGCCCTTCATCTGGCATTCCAGGACCATTAATCCAACCAACAGCCGTTCTGGTGTTATCTGTCAGATCATCCCAGTAGGGTGGATTCCAATCCCAGGACTGCACCCAGGTGCCATTGCCAACATTGGTGGCCGTATCAAGATAGGCTGGACCCCAATTGAAGTAGGGTACTCCGAGGCAAATATCAGGTGAATTGTCACAGGCCCCTTCGAAGTCATAGGGGACGGACCAAACAACAGCTCCTTGAGCGGCGCGCTGACCAGCTACATCGATACCCTCGGTAGTATCAATGCCACTTAAGACCACATCGGCACCAGAATCGAAGAAGTTGTTGGTAACTTCAGTCGGATCCAAGGTAACGCCGGGGATATTGAACCAGAAACCGATCCAGGTCACAGTGAACTCCAGTTCGTCAGGGTTCATTCCACGGAAATTCTCGTAGCAGTAGCGAGCACCCAGGTAAGCAGAGGCAGCCAAGCGCTTGGTTTCAAAGTTGATCAATGGTCCCAGGTAACCTAATTTGCCAGTATCTGTCTGCAGGGCAGCAGCACAACCAGCGATGGCTTTCAAATCTTCCATGCGACCCATAATATTACCCAGATTGGATGGCGCTTCGCCTGTCAGGGCATCGTCACCGGAGATATTGATGAAGACAACATCCGGATATTTTTCTGCCACACCTAAGGTGTCTTCTTCAAACTCATCCGAAGTGGTGAAAATTAATGTGGCCCCATTCGCAACCATATCATCCACCACACCTTCCAATGTGGCTTCAGGCTTATCAGCGGAATTCAATGATTCGAAAAGAATCATTGTCGAGTCAGGTAAATTCTCCTCGATGAAGAGTCCGCCCTCGTGGTGTGCCTGGCTCCAGCCGCGATCATTCTTTGGTCCAACGAGGATCATCCCGAAGGTAACAGGTTCAGCCTCAGCCGCTGGTGGTGGTGGCGCCTCACCAACCATAATCGAGCCATCGATCAATCCCTGGACAGTCTCATCAGCCAGAGCTTCGACCTCAGCTGGGAGATCGTAGTCTGGATTGTACTCCATTAGCAAGCCGCCATTCGCAAAGGTTAGGGCGTAGGCTTCACCTCCAAGCTTACCTCCCTTAACGTTGTTGATGATCTCGTCAAGCACGACTGTCCAATCGTAAACTTGGTTGGCGACCACGATATCCGGGGCCAGGCTGGTCTGGTTGGCCTGTGTTCCGAACCAGGCAACCCCGTTTTCTTCCGCGACGCCGATTGCACCAACGACCATCTGGGCAGTACCAGTTAACTGGTCAGCGCCAGCCTGGACGTGGGTTTCAGCCGCTGCAGAAGCCAGAGCCACATCACTGAATGAACCAATATAGTTGACATTGGTATCAACATCTGGGTTGGTCGCTTGGGCACCTGCCACGAAACCATCAACATACAGCTTTGCATCGCCGGTTTCGATTGGGCCGACAACACCGAGTACACCGCTCTCCGACAGTGATGCAGCGACGACACCGTTCACGTAGCCGCCCTGCTCTGAGCGGGCTTCGTAAGCATATACGTTATTGATGCCCTGGTCCGAAAAAGTATCGACTGTAGTACCCCAGGCGAAGCTGGTATCAGGGAAGTCAGGCGCGATCTCCTGGAGAGAACCGCCATACTGGGAACCATGCGCGATAACAAGGTTGTATCCCTCGCTGGCATAGTCCCGCAATGCAGCTGCAGCATCATCCACGACAAACATGCCTTCCGAGAAGTCGAACTCGAAATTATCTGCGCCCATCTCGCTCACAATGGCGGTCAACGCATCGAACATGCTCTGGCTGAACGCCAGGTCATTGACCGCACTGGGCATCACAACCGCCACCCGAAAAGGACCCTCAGCTGCTGGAGGTGGTTCTTCCGGTTCAGCTGGCGCTTCAGTTTCAGCAGGTTCTTCCGGGGGTGCCTCTGTTGGAGTGGCTCCGCCGCAGGCACTGATTATCAAAACAATTAGCATTACCAAACTTAACCATTTTAAATTCTTTTTCATTTTTCTCCTTCCTTGTTAAGTTTCATTACCCCTAGTAGTATTTTTGAAGAACTTTTAGCATTTTTCCAACTTTTTCTCTAAACATCACCTCCTCGTGGATCTACTCTTGTGAATCTTTAATAGATTGATGGATTCTAACCACCTCGTTCATAAGGCTTGGTCAATGCCGAAGGTGGGCGTACTCGTTGTACCGCAATCACAAGGGCGAGAATCGTGAGCACGTAAGGCATCATCACTGCGATATCGGAAGGGATGGGAATATCGAGCACCTGCACCCATAATTGCAGGGCGTTGACCATACTGAAGATCAACGAACCAACCAGGACACCCAATGGGCGCCAACCACCAAAATAAACCAATGCCACGGCGATAAAACCCAGACCACTGGTTAAATTCTGCTGAAACACATTCAATAAGGCTATTGATAACGAAGCACCAGCGATGCCGGACATCACGCCGCCGAAAATCTGGGTGAAATAGCGAACGCCGCTGACACTAACCCCCAGGGTATCCGCAGCTTCCGGATTTTCACCCACTGCACGGATCTTTAGTCCTAAGGTTGTTTTACTGAGCACAAACCACGAAACCGGAACCATGAGATAAGCAATATAAACCAAAAAATTCTGCTGAAAGAAAATTTCACCGATAATCGGGATGTCACTCAAAAATGGGATGTAGATCGATGAAAAACCACTGACGGTTTCCACTGTTCCCAAAGTCTTTTGGAAAAGTAATTCGCTCATACCCAATCCAAACAAGAATACTCCAATACCGCTGATCCCCTGCTCAGCTTTTAAAGTGACATTGATCACCGCGACAGCCAAGCCCATTATCCCCCCAACAATGATCGCGGCCAATAAACCTAACCACAGGTTATTCGTGACGAAGGACGTGTAGAAGGCCGCAAATGCACCCAGCAGCATAATTCCCTCTACGCCTAAATTGAGCACACCACTTTTCTGCCCGAAAGTCTCACCGAGTGAGGCATACAGGTAAGGAGTAGCCAGGCGAAAACCGGAGGCAAGGATACCCACCAGTACTGTCGTAGTGAACAACTCGGTTATCAAGTCGGCACCTCCGCCTCAGATGTAGATGTCTCTTCGCTGACAACCTCGGCCTCCCGCCTGCGGGCAATTCGTCGCCGCCAATAATCAGCGCTGACCACGAAGACAACCACCAAACCGTTCAATGCGATGATGAATGATGAAGGCACCTGCATGACACGCTGAAGTTTATTCGCTCCTACGATCAGCGCGCCAAACAAGAATGAAGCCGGGATGGCACCCAATGGATGCAGCTGTCCAAACAAGGCGACCACGATGCCGTTAAATCCGGCACTGCCAGTAAAGCCCGTCGCCGATCCATCCGTGAACATCCTATGGTGGAGACCATATACCTGGATCGCGCCTGCCAATCCACAGAACGCACCACTTAAGGCAAGTGCTAAGACGATATTCCTGGGCACATTGATGCCTGCGTAGCGAGAGGCACTTGGATTCATCCCAACCGCTCGAATCCGGTATCCGACAACAGTCCGCCATAAGAAAATAAACACCAGAAAAGCTGCAACGATGGCCAGCGCGGTACCAAGGTGCAAGCGTGTGGGTACAAGGCGCGGCAGATCAAATGCTGCACTCAAGCGAGCTGTTTGGGGAATGCGCGAGGCAGCATCCAGCTGGACTGGGTCGATCATCGGGCCACGCAGCAAGTAATTCATCCCTTGAACAGCGATGGCGTTCATCATGATCGTGCTCAAAATCTCATTGACATTAAAATACGCTTTGAGCAACCCTGGAATAGCACCCCAGAAACCACCCGCCAGAAAGCCGACGATCAAGGCAATTGGGATGAGCAGGTATCCTGACATATCAGGTAAGGACAGCCCAACTAAAGTTGCCGTCACTGCGCCTAGTACCAGCTGGCCTTCCCCGCCGATATTAATCACCCCACCCCGGAAAGCGATACAAATCCCTAAGGCGACTAAGAGAAGCGGTGTCGCTTTGACCAAGGTATCTGCCACGGCATTTGTGCTACCAAACGCTCCATCAAGCAGCGCGCCATATGCCACGATTGGATTGGCATCAAAAACCATCAGCAGCACGGCGCCCACACCCAGGGCTGCCAAGGTCGCCAGAAACGGCAGCAGGATGTCAAATGCTCGCCATACTCTAGGATACCTGATAAAGAAATCTTGCATGATCTAGATGATTAATCTTCGACGAAAGTCGAACCAAGAGCTTGCGGTGGGCTAATTTTGAGAAATCGCTGCAGCGGACGCCTCAATGATTTTGGCGCGATCGTGATCACGCGTTCCGTGAAATCGCTGCCGACCAGAATTAGCACCAGGATCATCAGCACCCAAGGGATGGCATTGAACGCCACTACGGATACCTCCGGGAATGTGCGCTGCAAATAGGTAGCCAAAGCCTTAGTTGCTCCAAATAATAATGCTCCAAACATACCTCGGATGGGTGACCAACCACCAAATATGACGATTGCCAGGGCGATCCAGCCAAAACCACGCGTGAGACCTTCTGCCCATCCAATCTTGATGTTTAAGGAATACGAAGCTCCTGCAATCCCAACCAACCCTCCCCCGATGATGGTATAGAGATAGCGCTGGAAGTTGATACCGACCCCACGGGCAAAGCCTGCTTCCGGACGGTCGCCAGCACTGCGCAAGCGCAATCCGGGTTGGGTACGGAACAACCAGAACCAGGTCAGAAATACCAGGATGTAGGCGAAGTATACGATCACATTTTGATTGAAGAAAATGGGTCCGATGATTGGAATGTCTTTCAAAATTGGGATTGCATAATGTTGAACGACCGGCCCAGGGATACGGGTGTAGTTTTGACCCAAGAACGCACTCAGATCATCACCTAAGAGGGTGAGCACGAATCCGATCGCGAATTGACTTTGACGCAGTCGGATGCTGCCAAAAGCGACAATAAAGGCAAAAAATGCACCCACCCCCATCGCGGCGAGAAAACCAAGCCAAACATTATCGGTCTCAAACGCAATGACGAACCCGGTCATAGCTGACATGAGCATGGTACCGTCCAGCGAGAGGTTCACGATCCCCGATCGCTCAGTGAGAATTTCTCCACATACAGCGATTATCAGCGGTGTGGATCCGAGTATGATAGAAGCCAGGGTTAAAACAAGAGGGCTGCTATCCATCGTCATCATCCTTATTGCGGAAGACACCGAGCTTCTTCCAATCTCCAAATAATAAAACAAATAGAACCATCAATTCGGTCAGTATGCCACCTAAAGAAGAGTGCAGTTGGGTTCTTAACTGCAGCGTAATACTACCGCTGAGCACAGCCGAGAAAAACAGCGCGATGGGTGGCACCAGGAACATGCGGTAATTGGCCAGCATCACAACCAGGAGAGCCATAAATCCAATCCCACCGGAAATGCTTTGACGCAAACTATCAAACCAGCTCAATGTGCGTACAGCGCCGCCTAATCCAGCCAGCGCACCACACAACATCATCGCCAGGATCATTTCCCTTTCACTGGATACACCCAACAAAAAGGCAGAGCGCAAGTTTTGACCAATGGCTTTGAGTTTCAATCCCCAGAAAGTGCCCCGCAAAGCGATCACCACCAAGGTGAATGCAATGGCTGCAAGGAGTAAAGAAAGTGGACTGAAACGTGAATTTTCATAAAGTGGTAAAAGCGCACCAGGTTGAAATGGTGCAGTACCCCTGAAAGTGCCCCCCTCAGGCGGCTGCCAGGGACCGGAAATCAGATAGTTAGTGAAAATTATGGCGATGCTGTTGAGCGCCAGGCCGCTGAAAATCTCGTGAACGTTTCCGCGAGTTTTTAATACCGCCGAGAGGGCAGCCCAGAGCGCACCCGCCAGCATCGCTGCCAGGATCTCAACAGTAATCAATACCGCCGATGGCGCTTCCATGCGCAGCGCCACCCACGAGGCCGCAATAGCACCCATCACGATCTGTCCCTCGATACCAATGTTCCATAAACCTGCCTTGAAAGTGACCAATAGACCAGTTCCCGCCAAAAGCAAAGGCACCCAAAAGGCCAACACGCTGAGCGTTTTCGCCTGGTCTCCAAATGCGCCATCATACATCGCTTGGAACGCTTCAAGTGGCGCCGCCCCGAAGAAGAACAGGAGTAATGAAGTCACTACCAGAGCACCCGCAATTGGAACTGCTGGCCAGACCCAGCGGATCCAACGGTTAGCGTTCATGCCTGCCCTCCGATCAGGTGACCAATTTCATCAACGCTGGTAGTTTTGGTCTCCAGCACGCGCGACATGACGCCACCAGAAAATACAGCGATGCGATCGCTCCGTTCGAATATCTCATCCAGGTCAGCCGACATGAACAGAATTGCCGTTCCATTCTCCCGGCGCTGGTAAAGCTGGTCCCAAATCCAATTGGAGGAACGCACATCCAATCCCCTCGTTGGGTGTTCCAGCAAAATCAATTTCAATTTCTCCCTCAGCAGGGCGAACAAAAGCCGTTGTTGGTTGCCACCTGATAATTCATCCGCCGTGGAATCCGGCCTGCCCACGATCTGGAACTGGTCGATCTTCGATTCAGTTGTTGTATTGAGCTGACTTCTGTCGATAAAGAATCGATGTTTGGGTTTGGCAAGTTCTACATGTTCTGCTAAGGTGAGACCTTCAATGAGACCTTCCTCCAAACGACCCGCGGCCGCATAACCGACTCTTTCGTACTGCATGCGGTGATACGGAAGACCAGTCACATCTTGACCAGATAGCAGGATTTTTCCATGATCAGGATGCAGCAATCCAGTGCAAGCTTGCAGGAGAATACGCTGCCCACTACCTTCCAGACCTGCTAAACCAAAAACTTCTCCTTCTTTCAGGGTAAGATTTACATCTCTAATAGACAACCGGTAAGTCGTGACATGCAGATCGACCAGTTCAAGTACCGGCTGTCCCAGTGGGAATTCTGTTCTTTCACCTCGTTCTGGGACCTGCCCAAACATCATCTCTACCAATTTTTCGTTTGGGCATGGTAGTTCTGTCTTTCCAACCAGTTTTCCCTTCTGCAACACAATCCCCTCACCACACAATTCCTGGACTTCCTCAAGTTTATGTGAGACCAGGATAACCGTTTTCCCCTCCTCGAAAGCCAGCTTGCGGATTGAATCGAAAAGTACATCTTTCTGCTCCGCACTGATGCCAGTTGTTGGCTCATCAAGAATCAAGACTTGTGCCCCACCAACCAACAGGCGGGCAAGCTCGAGCTGCTGGCGTTCACCTAAGGAAAGATCTTCGATGTTGGATTGTAAATCGAGTTCAAAGCTGAAACGGGAGGTCATCTCCTGCAGCTCTTGGATAGCAGATTTATAATCGAGGACCACTTGATTGTCGCGCCCTAGTAAATAGTTGTCATTAACGGTGAATGGGGGAACATCCAAAGGATCCTGGTAAAGCATCCCGACTCCTTTACCAAGCGCGTCCTTAGGTGAAGAAAAGTTTTGGACCTGGTCCTCGAACAAAATATCCCCCGAGTCTGGCGGCTGATATCCAGAGAGGATTTTCATCAGTGTGCTTTTGCCAGCGCCATTCTCGCCTAAGAGCCCATATATGCGTCCCCCTTCTAGGACTAGGCTGATGCCATCGTTTGCTTTTACTGGACCAAAGTACTTGCGAATATCTCGCAGTTCAATGCGCATATTTTATTTATTATCTAAATCGGTCCTGGCTAATTTCTCCTATTGTAACCGTTTCAGTAAAATATGAATACCATTTTATATATGACTAATGTCTTCTTTCGATTGAAGCTGCTAAATTTAGGGCTCAATTAATGTGCCAGTTTCTCCTTTCAATGCCCGGCCAATATTCTCAGGATCGGTGACAATGGCTTGTTTACCGCCAGATTCAAGAAACCAGACAATGGCTTTCATCTTAGGCTCCATAGATCCCTTGGCGAAATGAGACCCTTCCTCCAAATATTGCTTGACCTCTGCCAACGTCATATGGTCGATCCACTCATGATTTGGTTTGCCAAAGTTCAAGGCGACCTTTTCGACCGCAGTTGAAATCAACAGCAGGTCGGCGTTCAGCAGTTGAGCTAGAAGGCTGCTGGCAAAATCTTTATCTATGACCGCAGCAGTTCCCTGTAATTGGCGACCACCTACATCAATCACCGGGATACCTCCCCCTCCAACTGCGATCACAACCACACCCGCGTCAACTAGGGCTTTGATGGATGCAAATTCCACAACTTCCACTGGAAGCGGTGAAGCAACCACCCGCCGCCAACCACGTCCGGCATCTTCTACTACATCCCAACCCATGTCATCAGCCCTGCTCTGCGCCTCAGCCTGATCCATGAAGCTCCCAATCGGTTTTGAAGGACTCTTGAAAGCCGGATCATCCTTGTCGACAAGAACCTGGGTAATAACCGTACTGACCGGCTTGGTCATACCTCGCAGGTTAAGCTCATTTTGCAGGTTCTGCTGTAAAGCGTAGCCAATTGCACCTTGGGAATCGGCCCCACAAACGTCCAATGGCAGTTCGTGCATCCCTTCTACTTTGTGGGCGATCTCAGATCGCCGCAAGATGAAACCAACCTGGGGACCGTTTCCATGCCCAATGACGACATCCCAATCGGCCTCAATCATTTCAGCAATATGCTGGGCGGTTTCTTTGGCAGCATCATACTGGTCTTTAACTGTCTGGTGCTGTTTATCCTTGATTAGCGAGTTGCCGCCAATAGCGACAACGGCAATTTTGCGCTCAGTCATCCACTCACCTCATTGTTAATGCCATGACGGCTTTTTGTGCGTGCAGCCGGTTTTCAGCTTCGTCAAAAACAACTGAATTCGGGCCATCCATCACTTCATCAGTAACCTCTATATTACGATCTGCAGGCAGGGGGTGCATATAAATCGCATCCGGTTTTGCTAGCGACATCTTGCGCTGATCGGTGATCCAGTGTTCATATTTCTTGATAATCTGGGAACCTTCATCAGCATCCGTGGTATGGACCATCGCTCCCCAAGATTTTGCGTAAACAATATCTGCATCCTTAAAGGCCGTTTCCATATCATCAACCACTTCAAATCCCCCACCGTATTTCCTTGCTTGCTCGCGAGCCTGATCCATGACTTCCGGCATTAGCTCGAATTCTGGGGGATGAGCCAGGACGACATCCATACCAAAACGAGGCATTTGCAAGACCAGGCTTTGAGGGACAGACATCGGTTTCTGGTACGAGGCGGCATAAGCCCAGGAGACGACCATTTTCTTGCGCCGCAAATCCCGGCCTTTCTTCTCGATAATCGTCATCAAATCGGCGAGGATTTGAAATGGATGGTAAATTTCACACTGCATATTCAGAATTGGTTCCCGGGAAGCTTCTGCAACCAGGTTAAGATACCTGTTGCCTATTCCCCAGTCCACGTGTCGTATTGCGATACCATCAAAATAACGCCCAAAGATATCACCGATCTCTTTCTCCGTATCTCCATGAGAAATCTGAGTAGTTTTTGACTCGATGAAGGCGGCATGGCCTCCTAGCTGAGCCATCCCAGCCTCAAAAGAGCCCCTGGTGCGGGTGCTGGAGAAGAAAAACAGCATAGCCAGTACTTTATCGCGCAAATAAGCGTGCGATTCACCTAAGGCCCGCTTGCGCTTCAAATCAAAGGCCACATCCAAGACCGTCTCGACTTCTTCTTTGCTGAAGTCTAGATCACCGATCAGATCTCGACCGCGTAAATCAGTTTGCATCCTATTCTCCTTTATTCCATTGCGCCCATAATCAAAGCTAAGAGTGCCATTCGCACGACCACACCGTTATAAGCTTCGATCCAGTAGCGAGCATGCCGGGTGGCATCTACATCTTCCGGAAGCTCGTCCATGCGGGGAAGTGAGTGTAAGATTATGGCATCTTGTTTTGCCTTGCGCAGCAAATCCTTGGTTACCTGGTAGTTGGCAGGGGTCATTCCAACATCGCCGGAGCGCTCATCGCGCGATTTGGTGTAATCCGGTTGGACTACAGGCTCCATGTAGATAACATCCACTTCACCAATCGCCTCTTCAACGTGCTCGATCTCTTTAAAGTTCAAATTCAAGGCTGTGATCTCTTCTTTAAACTCATCCGTCAAACTCATTTCGGGCGGCGACACGTAGAATGCATTGATGTCAAACTGGGTCATGGCATACGAGATGCTGTGCATGGTGCGCATGCGCATATCGCCGATCAGTAAGAACTTCAAGCCATCCAGGCGACCCATCTCATGCTTGATGGTATATAAATCGGTCAGCACCTGGGTCGGATGCTCACCCCACCCATCTCCAGCATTGATAACGGGAATGCTGGCCCATTTCGCGGCTTCGTGCGGCGCCCCTTGCTGGAAATGACGCATGACGATCGCATCGCCGTAAAATTCGAGCATCCTGACCGTGTCCTTGATCGACTCCTGGTAGAAGTCACCAGCCCTGGTCATCTTAGCGTCTGAAAACCCAAGAACATGTCCACCCAAGCGGTGCATGGCAGCTTCGTGGGCTAATCGCGTGCGTGTACTGGGCTGGTAAAAAGCGGTTACTAAAGTTTTATGTGCCAGCAGATCGGTATTACGTCGATCCCGTGCGAAAGGGGCCAAACGATCGCCGACCTCAAAGATTCTGAAATATTCCTCCCTGCCAAATTCCTTCAGAGAAAGAATATCTCGCCCGTTAAAACTTCTCATATCTAAATCTCCTTAATTGAAAATTATTCGTGGAACTCGTTTTTTCTGAATCATATAGAAAGGTTAATAACTTGAGTTACTTTGTCGTCAGTTCCCGGACGACATGGAACCGGAAATATCCGGGTAAGAAATAGCTTATCGAGCTGTCTACGATCCTGCCATCGATCGCGAAAAGGCGTGCGCTGAATTTTAATATTGCATCACCGCGTTGAATTTGCAGCGCTCGGGCAATTTTGGAATTCGCTGCCACAGCAGCGATCTCACAATGAGAATTTACCAAATGTGGCTCACCTCTCTCAAGTAAGAGATCTAAGACCGAACCACTAAACCCTTCTTTGACATCTTCTGGTGTAAGCACATCTGTGGGAAGGATATCTACCAAGAAAGCGACTGGTCGATCTTCTGCTAATATCACTCTTGATACCGAAACGACCTGGCATCCTCGCTCAATCTCCAGGGCAGAACATTCTTCATCGCTTGCCAAACGGACTTCCAACTCAATTTTTCCTGGTGAAACCGGGAGCCCTGTCCTATTTGCCAATGTATCAATCGATTCGAGGACTTCTAATCCGGTATCCAAAACTTGTGTCGGTCGGACGACAAACGTGCCCACACCTTGACGGCGAAGGAGCAATCCCTGTGTCTCGAAAGTTCGCATGGCTTCTCTTAGCGTTGCCCGCGAAACACCTAACTGTTTGGCCAGTTCCGGTTCGGTTGGTAAACGATCACCTGGCTTCGTATCGGATATAAGTTGAGCCAGGTCTTCATGCAATCTCTGTGAAAGTGTATTTTGATTAGGTTTTGAATTTGCCATTAATATCCTTTATTTGATTTAATTTCAACTATCAATCACCGGAATAAAATCAAAACTGGTCACATCGACCAGCCCCAAGTCCGAGATTCTTAGTTCCGGGATCACTACCAAAGCCAGTAAGCTGAGCTGCATATTTGGATTATTTAATTCACACCCGCAGGCTCTGAAGCCTTCGAGAATGGAGGCAGCCTGTTCTGCCACAACTTCCGCCCGCTCATTGGACATCAATCCCGCAATCGGAAGCCCGACTTGACCGATTACCTGACCTTCTCTGATCACGACTTGCCCGCCACCCATTTCAGCCAGAGCTGCAACAGCCTTGGCCATATCGCCTTCATCCGTACCGACCACGATCATGTGGTGGCTGTCATGCGCGACAGTAGATCCTATCGCACATGGAACATTGAATCCAAATCCTTTGACAAAACCGACTTGGATTCCTCCCGTTCCTTTATGCCGTTCAACCAAAGCAACCTTGGCAACATCCCTGGAGAGGTCAGCCTTCACCTCACCCGCATCCAAAGGCAGATCTAATTTCAAGTGCCGGGTCGTCGCCTGGTTCTCTATCACGCCAATCACATTTGCGGATATATGATCTGGATCAGATCCGTGAGCGTTGGAATAGGTCACTCGAAAATCTTCAGCGCTCAAGGAACGGCCTAAATTGATCGATGATTTAACCCAATCTGGATATTCATACGGGGGGATATCTATCAGAACTTGACCATTATCTGCTAACAACTTCCCCCTGGCGATAACCATCCCGATCTCCATGGCTGGCAAGTTGTCCATAATCAAGACATCGGCAAACCTTCCTGGGGCGATCATCCCAACTTCACGAGCCAGGCCAAAATGCTCGGCTGTATTGATGGTTGCCATCTGGATGGCAGTGATTGGAGGTAATCCCTGGATGATCGCCTGCCTAACAACTCGGTTCATATGCCCTTCAGTAACCAGCGTTTCTGCGTGGGAGTCATCAGTGCAAAGGAGGAAATGCCTGGGATCCTGCCCCATTTCTGTGACTGCTCTGATCTGGTTATCCACATCCTTCCAGGCGGATCCATCCCGCAGCATGGCTTTCATCCCTTGCCGAACGCGCGCCATAGCGTCTTCCATCAGGAGGCCTTCATGATCATCCTCTACACCTCCAGCAGCGTAGGCATGGAAAGGAAGCCCCAAATCTGGTGAAGCGTAATGCCCACCGATGACTTTTCCTGC
>JBFFEL010000008.1:0-62526 GCA_041558875.1 Anaerolineales bacterium | reverse complement strand
GCGTCTATCCACTCTTGAGGTTTGCAATATAAATTCTCCTTACTATTTGGCCATAATGGTTACATCTCACTCTGAACCAGAGATCGTCTCAGCGAGAATTTCATGTTTAAATTTGATAGAAGGATGATTCTCACCGGGTTCCAGCTCTTGGGCAGTTTTGGTGAGAATCACCAACGCAGAAATAATAGATTTTTGTTCTTTGAGCGTCAGGGATTCCGTAAGTTTTTCCATCCATCGCCTTCTGATTTCAATACTCTCAGTGACAATCGCACGACCTTTTCCAGTCAGTTTCAACCGCTTCGCCCGCCGATCAGCTGGATCTTCAGATCTTTCTATGTATCCTTCTATCACCAACCGATCAATCATCTGGCTGGCAGCTGGATTAGTTACACCAAGTAACTCGCCGATCTCAGAAACCCCGCACTTACCGTCATGGCTTAAGTGGAAAAGTGTTCTGATCTGAGGCATAGACAAACCTGAATCCTTACTAAATTGGATGAAATCATGCATGGACCTGCGCATTAATGTCTCAGACCAATCATGTAAAACCTGGGAAAACTCTTCAGAAATCGTCATAGTTAAGTATCCTAATTAGTTAATAGCACTTAACTATACAATTCATTATCTTTTGTGTCAAGCTAGTTATCAACCACGTTGATTATGGTTGGTGTAGTTTAGGGCCTGCCCCATCTCCGATATGGGCCTTGTGCCTATCAAATTGTATCCCGCACCTTGTGTGAGACGCACAAGTGCTTAAGCGACACGTCAAATCCATTTTGGTCGAGAACATAATTAATAATCAAATTCAATAGGAAGGTATCTGTGCTGATTATCGTATAATCCAAAAGACCAATCTTAAAAAAAGGGATAAACTTTCTATATGATATGGAACAAAGCTAACCTGGAAATCTCAACCAGGGGGAAAGGACTTTACTCCTTTACAAATCTCGTTCAAAATCTATTACAGGAATGGGAAATTAATCAGGGAATTTGCTATCTTTATATGCCGCATACCAGCGCCTCACTAGTAATCAGTGAAAGCTATGATCCAACGGCCAAAATCGACATGGAAGAATATATGGAGCGGACTGTGCCTGAAAATCAAGCCTGGTACCGGCACACCTCCGAAGGACCAGACGATTCAACCTCCCACATCCGGGCTATGCTGACGGACACAAGCCTGGCGATCCCGGTGGATAATGGCAGGCTGAGTCTGGGAACCTGGCAGGGATTGTATCTCTTCGAACACCGCTCCAGGTCTCACCAGAGAAATGTCCTTGTTCGCTGTTTGGCAGTTGAATAACCGCAAATCAATCAAGATAAGAAAAAGCGAGAGGTTGACCACCTCTCGCCCGGTTTTGTGCAGGTAAAGATTTTATCAGGAACTCAAGCGAGTTTTTAAAGATTCTGTTAGAAGTGGCAGGATCTCAAATAAATCACCGACAACCCCAAAGCGAGCCATTTTGAAAATCGGAGCTTCCGGATCCTTGTTAATCGCTACGATCACTTTACTGGTCCGCATTCCAGCCTGGTGCTGGATCGCTCCAGAGATCCCACAGGCAATATACATATCTGGAGAAACCACTTTCCCTGTTTGACCCACCTGGTGCTCATAAGGGATATAACCTGCATCGACTGCAGCCCGGCTTGCGCCGACAGCAGCACCTAATACACTTGCCAGGTTTCTGACCAGCTTAAATCCCTCTTGTGCGCGCCAAATTTCAACTTCACCCTCGTCCATACCAGCTGGTGACTCTAGTGTAGGATTATTCGAAACTCCCCGCCCTCCAGAAACAATCACGGCGGCATCATTCAAACTGACTCCCTTTTGGCCTTCAGTATAGCCGCTGACTTTGGATTTGATTTCATCCTCTGCCACTGCTGCAGGGACCTGGTCAATTTGTCCAGTCCGCGAGCTGTCAATCTCTGGTGGAGAAAAAGCCCTGACACGTAAGGTTATTAACTGCGGCATGGCATTGCAAACCACCTTGGAAAGCAACTTTCCGCCGTAAACAGGTCTGGTGGCTAACACTTTACCATCTTGAACTTCCAAGTCTGTGACATCTGGAAGCACGCCCGTTTTTAAATCAACTGCCACCATTGCAGCCAATTCTCTACCGCGGCTCGTGGTTGGGAACAGGATCACCTCAGGCTGGTGTTCGCTTGCTAAACCACTCATAATGCTCGCATAAGGTTCGGCACGAAACTCCTGCAGGGTATCGTCATTGCTGAAGTAAACTTGATCTGCTCCATACTGAACGGCTAATTCGCCAACTGACCGGACATCAGCCCCAACAACGACCGCGGTTATTCCACCCCCGATTTCGTCAGCCAACTTCTGTGCGGCACCAAATAATTCCCAGGATGAGGGAATCGCCTCCCCATTGAATTGATCAATATACACCCAAACTTTATCAGCCATCACAGCACCTTCTCTTCGATGATTTTTTCAGCCAGTGTTTCCGCAATTTCTTGCGAAGAGGCTCCACTGATGATCTCGGTAACTACTTCTTGCTTGGGTGGGTTGGATAATTCCGGCCATTCCACAATTGGTCCCGACACTTCTACTTCCAATTCAGCAAGGTTCCACAGAGGGATTTCAGCTCTTGAAGCCTTGCGGATTCCCATGAAGGATGGATAACGCGGCTCACCAATATCCTTTACGACGCTCACCACTGCAGGGAGTTCACCAGAAACTACCTGACGCCCTTCCTCCACCGATCTTTCAACACTGATCGTTCTGGTTCCAGGATCGAGTTCCGAAATCGCAGAAACCAGGGTCAGGGAAGGCCAACCTAAAATACGCGCGGTTTGTGCCGCAGTGACCCCCACATCACCATCAATAGCTTGCTTGCCGAAGAAGACAACATCAACGTCACCTAACTTCTGTATGGCAGCTGCTAATACCTGAGAGGTGACCAAACTGTCCGCGTTTTTGAGTGATGGGTCGGAAACCAAGATGGCATTACTGCACCCCATTGCTAGGGCATGTTTGAGGGCTTCTTTCGCATCCTCCCCGCCTACACTGATGGCAGTAACCTCTCCACCATGTGCTTCTTCTTGCAGTAATGCAGTCTCAACGGCATACTCATCCCATGGATTGATCACCAAAGGTGCATCGCCCCAGGTGACTTGCCCATCTTCTACTACAACCTTTGCTGCAGTATCGGGCACTTGTTTGACGCACACCACGATTTTCAAAGTAACCTCCTGTTCATTTAAGTTGTTTTTATTATGTTTCTATCTGCCAGGATTCAACATCATAGGCAGGTAATTCACAGCGTAAAGGAACATCTTCTCGATATTCAAGTGCGTATCCTGCTTGCATCAATTGGTGAATTTCACTTGTCCCCTCATAGATTATCGCCCCTTTTGCATTGCGCAAATACCTTTCAACGTCATACTCATCGCTGTAGCCATAAGCTCCATGGATTTGAAGTGCTTCCGAAGCCGCTTCAAATGAAGCATCCGTGGCAAACCACTTTGCTAGAGATGTTTCACGGGTGTTGCGTTTTCCTTGATTCTTCATCCAACCCGCTCTTAGATAGAGCAGTTTGGCCGATTCGTAGGATTTTACCATGTGTGCAATTTTCTGCTGGACGAGCTGGAATTTCCCTATCTCCCGCCCAAATGCACGACGTTCTTGGGCATAATTGAGACTGGACTCCAGGCTGGCTCGGATTAATCCAGTCGCCCCTGCGGCAACAGTGTATCGACCATTATCAAGGCAAGACATGGCGATCTTAAAGCCTTCCCCTTCTTCGCCCAATCTATTTTCCAGTGGAATTTCCACGTCTTGAAATGCGATCCAGCCAGTCGAACCGGCGCGTATGCCCAGTTTGCCGTGGATGTCCCCAGATGTCACGCCCTCCCGATCCATCTCAACGATAAGAGCGGTCAATCCATCATGCGGATCGGGTTCGTCCGGATTCGTCCTGGCGACGATTAATGCGTGATCTGCTTTCGTCGCAAGTGAGATCCACATTTTTTCCCCATTGACAACGTACTTATTACCAGACCGTACTGCCGTGCTGGTTATTGCAGCCACATCCGATCCTGCCCCAGATTCGGTCAAACCGAAACAAGCGATCTTCTCTCCACGGGCTTGAGGTACCAGGAATTTCTCTTTCTGCGCTTCTGTGCCCCACTGCAATAATGCCAAACTATTCAATCCAAAGTGGACCGACATGACCACACGCAAAGTGGTGTCGACAGCTTCCAATTCTTCGCAGGCCAATCCCAGCGCAATGTAATCCATTCCCTGCCCACCATACCGGACAGGAATACTTATCCCAAGAATACCTAGTTCAGCCATCCGGGGCAGGACAAAGGGTGCCATCTCCTGTTTGCGATCATATTCTTTAATTATCGGAGTCACCTCTTTCTGGGCGAACTCCTTAACCATGTGCTGCACCATACGATGCTCATCGGTAAGGGCGAAATCCATAGCTGCTCCTAAACAAAATATTCCTGTCAATTATAGCCACTCGAGGGCTGGATTACAACTGATATATGTCACCTTTCCATTTCTGGTCGGCTATAATTTTCGATGTGAATAATCTGCCACGACTGTGGACTCTCGCCCAATTATTGATAATGTTTGGTTTGATCGCCTTGCTTGGTGTGTCAAGTGATTGGAATGTGTTTAATCGAGAACTCAACAAAGCACACAGAGCTGTTGAATTGAATGACAGCAGAGCAGCTTCACAATCTTTTGCTCAGGCGGCAGAGCTTTCACCCCAGCGGGTTGATCTGTGGGAAGAGGCTGGCATTTATGCCCAACTGGCTGGTGAAAATGAGCTTGCGAAATCGTATTTTGATCGGATTGAAAACGAATCAGGGCTTTCAACCAGGGCTTTGATAGCGTTGGGAGATATTGCCGCCCATGAAGGCGATATGCAATCTGCAATTCAATACTGGGAAAGCTCGCTCACAGCAGAAGATTCTTACGATCTGCGCTATCGGCTGGCGGAGGCCTATTATCAATCCGGTGACTTGGAAAATGCAGTACTACATCAAACCTCCCTCGTCGAGTTCAACCCTACTGATAGTTATGCTAACCTTCACTTAGGCCTTATGTTAGCCGCTTTAGATCCAGAAGCTTCACTTGCCTATCTCAGCCATGCAATAGATCTAAACCCAGATCTGGCACCGAGAATAAACCCTTTGATCCGTAGTATTCGATCCTCTCAACGATCCGATGACCCTTCATACCCATTTGTATCTGCCGGTCAATTGTTAGCCTCGATCGAAGAGTGGTCGCTGGCGAAAGTTGCCTTGTCCGAAGCTGCCGAGCTTAATCCCGAATATGCCGAAGCGTGGGCGTATCTGGGTGAAGCCAGACAACAGGTGGGTGAGGATGGCTTCGCAGATTTGGAGAAGGCTTTGTTGATTGATCCAGATTCGGTGGCAGCAAACGCGTTGATGGGATTATATTGGCAGCGCCAGGATCGGTACGATTTAGCATTAGTTTATCTTCATGCTGCTGCCAGGCTCGATGCTCTCAACCCAGCCTGGCAAGCTGAGATCGGGAATACCCTTGGCCTGATGGGCAACTTATCATCTGCAGAATCCCATTATCTCCGAGCGGTGGACTTGGCACAAAAGGATCCAACCTACTGGCAGATATTGGCGAACTTTTATATTAAGTACGAGTCCAACCTCCGAGATAAAGGGTTAGCGGCTGCCAGGCAGGCTGTTATCCTGGATCCTGAAAATCCAGCCTCTTTGGATGCATTGGCCCAAATCTATTTGCTATTGGAAAATCCCCACATCGCCCGTCGCTTTTTAGAACGCGCGCTTGCAGCGGACGGTTCTTACCCTCCTGCACATCTCCACATGGGCTTGGTGCACATGATGAACGACGATCCGCTTATGGCGTTTCAAAAATTTTCTCTGGCAAAAGAGCTTTCCCCTCCAGGTTCACCAACGGCAGATCTGGCAGAACGTCTTTTGGAAACCCACTTCCCATGACAAATTGGGTTCTCCCCTTCCTATGCTACAATATCCACCTTCAATGTGGAATTTGCCCAGGTTAATTTTATGCCTCGAACGATCATCTGGATAGTAATTCTGGGATTGGCTTCGTTAGCATGCCAATTGTCCTCTTTGACCTCTGAGCTCTTTGATACTCCTTCCGGATCAGTCCTATTCCAGGACGATTTCTCAGATACCTCCAGCGGGTGGCAAAATCAAAGCCGTGAGGAATTCGGCACAGTTGATTATTTTGATGGTTATTACCGGATCGCTGTTCAGGGAGACCAAAACATGATCTGGGCAGGACCTGGGCTAAATTTTACTGACGTTCGTATCGAAGCAGATATGATCAAAGTTATTGGATCAGAGGATGATCTCTTTGGTTTAGTCTGCCGGGCTGCCGATCACGAAAATTACTATTTCTTTGTGATCAGCAGCGATGGATATTATGGCATTGGTAAAACGATCAACGGAGTGCAGTCTATGATTAACGCCGAAGGAATGCATCCGAGTGAAATTGTCTCTCAAGGAAAGACAATAAATCATCTCCGGGCTGACTGTATCGCTGATCGACTGGAACTATCAATTAATGGCCAGCTTGTTGCTCAGGTTCGCGATCCTGATTTATCTCAAGGAGATGTAGGTTTGTTGGCTGGCAACTTAGCCTCGCGAGAAAACGTGGTCCTTTTCGATAATTTTTCCACCATAAAGCCATAGGACTAATTTTCGGATATTAACTGATTTTTTGTTATGAGAATATACCTGGATTCGATCGGCTGCCGACTGAACCAAAGCGAAATCGAAACCTATGCAAGCCAGTTTCGCGCTGCAGGTCATACACTTGTTCCTAGTCCTAATGAAGCTGACCTGGCAGTGATAAACACCTGCACTGTAACCAATGCTGCGGACTCTGATTCACGGGGAAAGATCCGCAATGCGGTGCGATCCGGCGCTGATCAGGTTATCGTTACTGGCTGCTGGTCAACCTTGAATCAGGAAATTGCGGAAAAAATACCCGGGGTAAATAAAGTTATTCCCAACGATGAAAAAACCAATCTGGTGCCAATGGCATTAGAGATTCCCGCAGAGGATTTTGATCTTGAGCCTGTGGCGCGGGAATTAATCCCAGGCGCACGTCTCCGGACCAGAGCGTTTATCAAGGTGCAGGATGGGTGTGATAACCGCTGTACTTTTTGCATCACTACCATCGCCCGCGGCCCCGGAAACAGCCGGCCCATTCCAGAAATCTTGGCCAATATCCGAGCAGCACTTTCCTCGAGCGGAGATTTGGATACCGGAGCGAAGGAGATCGTCCTGACAGGTGTCCATCTGGGATCGTGGGGTCACGATTTTCAAAATCCAAGCAACCTGTTTAATCTCGTCCGTACGATCCTTAATGAAACTAGCGTACCTCGCTTAAGGTTGTCCTCCCTTGAACCATGGGACCTTGATGAGCAATTCTTTTCACTGTGGGATGACCCCCGGTTGTGTCGCCATCTCCATCTCCCCCTACAATCTGGGTCTGCCTCAGTTTTACGTCGAATGGCGCGCAACACAACACCTGAATCATTCGCTAATCTGGTATCCTCCGCGCGGGCAGCATGTCCAGAAATTGCCATCACGACCGATTTGATCGCCGGTTTCCCAGGCGAAACAGATGAGGAGTTTCTGGAGACAATCGAATACCTCCAGGATTTATCCTTTTCTGGCGGGCACGTATTTACTTACTCCGAACGGCCCGGAACAGCTGCTGCGCAGATGCCGGGTCAGGTTCCCTTTCCCTTGCGCAAAGAACGCAATGCCGAGCTTCGTAAAATCCTGGCAGGCTCTGCCCTGCAATACCAGGAGCTATTCATCGACCAGATCTTATCCGTTCTCTGGGAAAGCGTGATCGAAATGAATTCGGAGAGCTGGAATTTAAGTGGGCTTACAGATAATTATTTGCGCATTCACAGCCAGGCGCCTAACAACTTCTGGAACCAGATTTCCCCAGTCTTAATAACTGGTAATGGGGATCATGGTCTGGAAGGTGTGATTCGAACTGGTCAGCCATAAGGCTATGAATCCAAATTGCATCTTTTGCAGGATTATTGAGGGACAAAGCCCCAGCGATACCGTATATGAAGATGATCGGGTAATCGCTTTTTTAGACATCAATCCTGCTGCCCCCATTCATATATTGATCGTTCCCCGGGAACATATTTCATCTATCAATCAAGTTCAGGATGAACAGGAAGAGCTTATTGGTCATTTGTTCACCACTGCGAAACATTTGGCAGAGGTAAATAACATCGCCGAATCTGGTTACCGGCTGATTATTAATACCGGGCCTGATGCTCGCCAGGCGGTTTTTCATATTCATTTGCACTTATTGGGTGGTCAGCAGATGCGTTATCCGATGGGGTGAGGGATCATTGCAAAACCCATAGCAGTAATTAATTACCTCGAAAATGGGTATAATGAACCAAATGGATACTCAAAAGCAGATCGAGAAAGACTTCAAAGATGCTTTGCGAGCAGGCGATGAGCAGCGCAAGTCCACCTTGCGGATGGTCCTATCAGCGATCAAACTTGTCGAGGTCGATAAAGGCGGTTCCCTGGAAGAAGGCGAAGTTCTGGTGATCCTGCAAAAAGAGATTAAATCGCGCCGTGAATCAATCGCGGATGCTGAGAAAGCCGGTCGTTCTGACATGATTTCAGATTTGGAAGCCGAGATTAGCATCCTTGAAGGATATCTCCCCCAGGCACTGAGCCAGGAAGAAATTGAAGCACTGGCAAAAGAAGCGATCGCTATTGAAGGTGCAGCTTCTATGCAAGACATGGGGAAAGTTATGAAGGTGCTGATGCCTAAAGTTCAGGGTCGAGCGGATGGTAGCCTGGTAAGTCAAACCGTTCGCCAGCTGCTCTCAGATCAGTAGGTTTAGAAAATGTCTGAAAATCAAGCGATATCCCAAGTTGACCTTGATAAACAACGTAGAAGCAGCATAATTTTATCTTTGCTGTTAGTTGGGTTATTCATCTTTACTTTGGCAGCCATACTGGTCCCATTTCTATCCAACCAGATTGACTCCCAATTCAGTGCTGGCCAGGTAGCTTCTCGAGAAATTCTGGCGCCGAGATCATTAACCTACACCAGCGATATCCTGACGGAATCCCAAAAAGCCGCTGCAGCTGACTCAATCGCCGCTATATATTCACCACCTGATACTACGATTGCCAGAGATCAGTTGGAGAATTTGCGAGCTACTCTGGCGTATATCACCAGCGTGCGCGCCGACACATTTGCCACCAATGAGCAGAAACTGGTCGATCTTGCTGCATTGGAGGATATTGACCTGGACCAGGAAACTGCTTTAAGCATAATCAATTTGAGCGATTCTCGCTGGCAAGCAGTTCAACAAGAAGCGATCGTGGTTCTTGAACAGGTTATGCGGGCTACTATTCGCGAGGACAGATTGGATGCAGCCCGAGATAATGTGCCTACCTTGGTAAGTTTGTCGTTGCCAGAAGATCAGGCCCAAATAGTTTCTCAGCTGGTCACCGGCTTTGTTACCCCCAATAGTTTATATAGTGAAGTGCTCACCGAGACTGCCAGACAACAGGCGAGGGAAGCTGTCTCTCCTGTCGAACGATCATTCATTCAAGGACAAACCCTCTTGCTCAGAGGTCAGATCATAAGCGACACCGATCTTGAGGCTTTAGAAAATTTTGACCTGGTAAGGACCCAAACTCGCTGGCAAGACCTGGTTAGTGCTGCTTCCCTGGCAGTCCTCACTCTGGTTTACTTCTTGGTCTACTTGAGTAGAAATTCGAATTTGACCGAAGATCTCCGGGGTCTTTCGGTAATCATTATCTTATTTATCATCTTTTTGGTCGGAGGGCGGTTTGTCGTTACCAGCCAAACCTTAATCCCATATATTTATCCTTTGGCTGCCTTTAGTCTAATTGTCGCTTCACTATTTGGTACCAAAACAGCGCTTGTGTTTACACTGCCTTTGTGCGTCCTTTATGCCTTCGATACGCCAAATGCTTTCGAACTTACTTTATATAACCTGCTTGGTAGTTACAGCGGTGTTTTTGCATTAGGGGCTGCACGGCGAATGACCGCCTTCTTCTGGGCTGCGGCGCTGATCGCCTTTGCTGAAATTATGGTCATTATTGCCTTCCGTGTGCCCCAACCGAATGCTGATTTGATCAACGTAGCAGCACTGGTCGGGATCGCTCTGGTGAACGGTATCGCTGCCAGCAGTTTAACCGTGTTATTGCAGTATGTTATTGCCCAAATTCTGGGCATGACCACAGCCTTGCAGCTGATGGAAATATCCAGACCGGATCATCCCCTCCTTCAATACATCCTTCGAAACGCCCCTGGGACATATCAACACTCTCTTCAGGTTGCTAATCTTGCTGAACAAGGTGCGGAGATAATTGGTGCTGATACCCTGCTTACCAGGGTGGGAGCTATTTACCACGATTCTGGCAAAGCCCATAATCCGTTCTTTTTCATCGAAAACCAGCTACCCGGGATGAAAAATCCTCACGATACCCTCGACCCAGTCTCCAGTGCCCAGATGATCATCCGCCATGTGTCTGACGGCATTGAATTAGCTCGAAAATATCGTCTCCCCCGCCGCATCCAGGAATTTGTCGAAGAACATCATGGCACAATGAGAACTCGTTATCAATATGCGAAAGCGCTTGAGGCAAACGGTGGAGATGAAAGCCAGGTGGATGAAAGCCAGTTTACTTACCCAGGACCCAGGCCGCAGTCTCGTGAAACCGCAATATTGATGCTGGCTGACGGCAGTGAAGCCCGTGTCCGGGCGGAGCGCCCTGAGGATGAAGATGAGCTCCGCAAAGTCATTCAGAGTGTCGTTGAACATCGCCTTTCATCTGGCCAGCTGGATGATACCGACCTAACTTTACGTGACCTGGATAGCCTAATTGATTCATTTACCACAACCTTGCGGGGGATCTACCACCCTCGGATTGAATATCCGGATCCAAAGAAGCAGATTGCAGCCAAAAGTGAAGAAACTCCGACGGTTCCCATCATATCGAGAAAATCATCAGAGATTTCCACCAATCCACGCCCTGAACCTGAATGACAGTTCTTCTCGATCTTTCTGCCACCTATAGCCAACATCTTGATCAAGCTCTGATTGAAAGTACTGTCCTGGCAACCCTAAAGCACCAAGGGATATCGCCAGATGCCGATCTTTCAATTGTGATCACCGATGATACTCGCCTTCACCAGCTCAATCGCGACTTTCTGGGCATCGATGCACCCACAGATGTCTTATCTTTTCCTGCAGATCATATAGACCCAGATACAGATCGAAAGTATTTGGGAGATGTAATTATTTCATTTCCAACGGCATGCAGGCAGGCAGACCAGGTTGGGCATTCGATTTCGAGTGAGATCACATTATTAATCGTTCACGGCATTTTACATGTGCTTGGGCATGATCACATGAAACCTGGTGAGAAATCCTCCATGTGGTCTGCTCAAACGGAAATCCTTGATTCTCTTGGTTTAGATATTAAATCCCCAGAATTTTCCACTGAATCCGAAGGGTGAATGATGATTGAATTTCTGATATCCCGTGGGCGATCATTCCGCTATGCATTTGTTGGATGGTGGTTTGTCATTCGCACACAAAGAAACGCCTGGATCCATGCCGTTGTCAGCATTGCCGTGATCGCAGTCGCTCTTTGGCTGCAGCTAGATGCTCATGATTGGGCGCTGATCATCATCGCCATTGCCATGGTTTGGACTGCCGAATTCATAAATACTGCACTCGAAACTGTGGTCGACCTGGCCAGCCCCGAACAACATGAATTGGCCAAAGTGGGAAAAGATGTGGGTGCAAGTGCTGTGCTGATCGCGGCCGGTTCTGCTGCCATAATCGGTTTCCTGATCTTAGGTCCTCCCTTGTGGGACCGGTTGAATTTCCTGTTTTAGTAGTATTAATAAATATCTATTTTCTCAGAGAGGAGATTATGAATTCTCTATCATTTACATTCGGAACGGTTGGTTCTCCAAAGTCAACCCCAAAGAAACCAGGTGGCAGTGTTGGCGGTGTGATCCACAGTGCTGATCTGGGTTTGTATTGCCTGGAACTTGGTTGGGTGCGTTCTGTCAGAGTGTCTGAAAAAACTTGCCAATTGATAAAATCCACAGCTGAAGAGAATGGAGTCGCAATCAGCATCCATGCACCCTACTTTATCAACTTGAATGCAAATGAGGAGGAATGGCCAAAATCCCGCAAGCGCCTAATGGATTCTGCTTATTTTGGTAATCTGGCTGGCGCAACTGATATCGTCTTTCATCCGGGATCTTATTTCCAGCTCCCCCCAGAGGAAGTGTTGCCGGTGGCTATTAAACGACTTCAAGGATGCATTGATGAATTAAGGAGCTCTGGGAATTACGTGACTCTACGCCCAGAGACGATGGGAAAATCCGCCATGTTGGGTTCTCTTCAAGACACGCTCAAGATGAGCCTGGAGATAGATGGCGTGCAACCCTGCGTGGATGGTGCCCATTTATTCGCTCGACCGGGTGATGGTTCGATTAATACTTATGATGATTGGGCTCTCCACCTGGAGCAGTATGGAAATGCCCTTGGTGATGATGCGCTCAAAAAATTGCATATCCATATTTCTGGCATAGATTATGGAGAAAAGGGGGAGAAAGAACACCAGCCTCTGGGGGAGTCTGAGTTCGATTACAAAGCCTTCTTAAAAGCGCTGAGCGATTTTAATTGCCAGGGCAGAATCCTTTGTGAAAGTCCCATCCTTGAGGAAGATGCCCTAAACTGCAAACAAGCCTGGTGTGAGATCAGCCATGAGGAATGTGAAGATTAATTGAAGGGTAAGCGCTCAGCGGACCTGGTTGAAGTTGATCAAAATCAAATTCTGCTCACAATCCGCGAAAGTATCAAAATAGATTTGCTCTGAAAGTGGGAGCATGGCTTGATCGAATAATTGGACCCATAGTGTTTGGGTTGAGGCGATAGGTTCTTCACCCAACCCAAATTCGTAGCTACCAGGGCCATAATTATCAACCATGCCGATCATCCCAGTCATCTCGACCGGTTCGTCGCTCAGCGTTCCCCCCAATTGAACGAACAAACCTTCCTCGATCGCCGCGCTGCTTAAATCAAATGCCCGGCCGCCCACACCCATCCAATTGCAGCCCAGCTCTGGGTAGGCAATATTGTTAATCGCCACCGGATCACCAGAGTGGAGCACAAACGGCATGCCTTCTGTTGGTGTGGCAGTCGCCGTCCCACTCTCAGGAGTTGAAGTTGGTTGGCCTTCACCCGGGGTTTCAGTAGGTGAACTCGCTGTTGGGCTTGCTTCAGGTTCGGTAGGCTGGGTTGTGGCAGTCGGTACCACTGTATCCGTTGGTCTTGGAGTTTGGGTCGGGAGAATCGTAGGTGCTGGAGTCCAGGTTGGTGGAAGCACGCTTCTCGGGGTTGGCGTGGAGGTTGGGATTTCAGCTTCAGCTGGCATTGTTGGTGGTGGAAATGGATTCAAAGCGTTTTGAGGGTTGATCAGGAGAAGCCCAACCCCGATGCAGATGCATAATGTCATCAGCAAAAAAATGACGGTAAGGATATTCCAAATAACAGCTGCGCTATCTCGGCTGGTTTGCAGTGACTCATCTGAATAATCGAAAGAATCCATGGGACACTCACCTCATTGAAGGGAAACAATAATGATATCGCTCTGTTCGCGCTGCATTGCAACCCAATCACGCAATTCATTCTCTTGCCAGATCAAGCGTGCTTCGGGGCTTAATCGATGGTCAAGGTCTTTCTCCACAACCTGGATGATATGGAAACCAACTGAGGTTTCAATCACTTGGGAGTGTTCACCTGGCTGCAGGTTGAAGGCTGCCTCCTCGATTGATGGATGGGGTAGGAAATTCCTTGGAAACCAACCCAAATCGCCTTGGGTAACTGGGTCATAACTAGCTGCAACTGTTGCAAAATCCCTGCCAGACTCAATTTCCGCCAGGGCTTCGTTTGCCTGTTCTAAATTATATAGCAAGATTTGCTGGACGTGAACCTGCTCTGCAGAACGGGGAACGCCTGACAGAATTTGATCGCGCATCCAGGCACCCTTAATCGACCTCTCTAATACATTCATAAAACTTTCCATTGAATAACCTTGCTCTTGAAGCCATAAATTAAATGCGTCCTCCCCGCCTGCGGCAGCAATCAAATCATGCAAACGAGATTGAAGTTCATCTTCACCAAGCTCAAAACCGTTGGTATCGGCACCCTGGGCGAGTAATATTTGGGAAATTAGATCATTAAGAACAACTTGTTCACCATCGATCTGGTTACCAGAACCTGTTTTTTCAACAGCAGCAAGGTATCTCTCCAGTTCCGCCTCATACTCTTCCTGGGTGATGCCAACTCCGTTTACAATTGCTGCCAATGGGATTGGGGTTGCGGTTGGAAGGAATGGGGTTGGTGTTACTGTCGGGATCGGCGTATTAACCAATATCTTGGTAGCTTCAACAAATTCAGTCGGAGTGCTCTCCCCGCAGGCGGATATAGTTGAAAAAACCAGCGCGAAGAGCAAATATTTCAATTTATAACTCATACCGGGTAAATTATACTCTCAAGCACCAAAGTTGCTCAATTCAAGATTTAAGGACGATTGCGATATGGTTATTTATTCCATAAGAGGATAAAATATTAATCGGAGTGAAAAATTGATCAAGCGATTCTTACAAAAGCTTTTCTGTATAGTATTCAGGATTCTATTTTTGCTCTTGACCAGGGTGCGGGTGTTAGGTCGGGAAAATATCCCTCAACATGAAGGTTACATCGCGGCGGCGAACCATCTAAGCATAATTGAAGTTCCTTTAGTTTACTGTTTGATTGCTCGGCACGATGTTACTGGACTGGTGGCGAGAAAGCACCATAAGAATCCCTTCTTTCGCTGGATGGTTAATACCCTCGGTGGGATCTGGTTGAGCAGGGAGGAAATTGACACCCGTGCCTTGCGTGATGCTCGCGATCACTTGAGAAGTGGCGGCGTTCTCGGTATTGCCCCTGAGGGTACCCGTAGTGATACTGGGGCGCTCCAACAGGCAAAAACTGGCGTTGCTTTCCTAGCAGATCAAGCGGGTGTTCAAATCCTGCCTGTAGCTGTTTCCGGTACCTGGCAAATCACTTCAGAAATTCTCACCTTGCGTCGTCCCGTAATAAATGTAAACTTTGGAAAACCATTCATTCTTCCTAAAGTAAACCGAAAATCACGGGATGAAGATCTAAGAAAGAATACAGATGAAATTATGTGCCAGCTGGCCGCATTGCTGCCCCCTGAAAACCGCGGCGTATACGCTGACTACCCGCGACTCCAGGAATTACTTCAAACCTCTGGGAGCTGATCGGGGGTAACAATGATCTCAAGCTGCTCCCTTGACAGGCATTGCATTTTTGCAGATAATTAGGCCAATTCATTAATAACAAAAGCCTTGATGGAGGAAAGTAAGCCAATCTAACCTGACAGGGAAGCGAGGGGCAGCGACTGAAACCCCCGCCCAGTGGCAATTGGTTGAAGTTCCCTCCGGAGCTGCCCAGGGGAACGATCTATAAAGATCCATTAGTTTGGGCCGCCATCCCAGCGTTATTCAGGGAGACCAATCGCTTCTCCGGGCTGTTGGTTGCTGAGTGGACCATAAATCAAGGGTCAATTTGGGTGGTACCGCGGGAATTTCATCCCGTCCCTAAAAAGGACGGGTTGTTTTTTTATCCAACTGGAGGTACGTATGATAGATCAACTGGAAAAAATTGAGCAAGATGCCCTTCGCTCGTTAGAAGACGTAGAAGATGAGGAAGCATTGGAAAAATGGCGCGTCGCAAACCTGGGTCGCAGTTCGCCTCTGATGGCTGTATTTGACCAGATGAGGGACCTGCCGAAGGATGAACGCCCAGCAATTGGTCGCAGATCCAACGAGGTAAAACAAAAACTTGAAAAAAAGCACTCAGAAAAAGATGGACTGCTCAATCAGCTGGCGCTGCAGAAAACCCTTGAGACGGAACGCCTGGACGTTACCATGCCCGGAAGACCAGTTACAGTTGGTCGATTCCATCCGATAACCAAAACCACGCGTCAAATTTACCGCATCTTTGCCGAAATGGGTTTTCAAGTTTACCAATCACGGGATGTTGAGACGGATGAATATAATTTCCAGCTGCTCAATTTCCCTCCCCACCACCCCGCTCGTGAAATGCAGGATTCATATTATATTACAGGCGATTATGAAGAAGATAATCCGGTTTTGCTGCGCACGCATACCTCCCCTGGACAGATACACGCGATGAGGGAATATTCTGCCTCAAATCCAGAGGATCCACCACCGATCCGTATCATCCTGCCTGGGATGTGCTATCGACACGAACAGATATCAGCCCGGTCCGAATCCCAGTTTACTCAGGTTGAAGGATTGGCGGTTGGCAAGGAGATCACTTTCAGTGATTTGAAAGGGACATTGAGCGATTTCAACAAACGCATGTTTGGCGAAAATGTTCGCTCCCGATTTCGTGCCTCCCATTTCCCTTTCACGGAACCCAGTGCTGAGGTAGATATAGAGTGCTTTGTTTGCGATGGCGAGGGATGTCCGGTCTGTAAACGCACAGGTTGGTTGGAAATCTTGGGCTGTGGGATGGTCCATCCTATCGTCCTGCAAAATGGTGGCTATGATCCAAAAATTTATACTGGCTTCGCCTTTGGGATGGGGCCGGAACGGATCACAATGCTGCGCCACAGAGTTGAGGATATCCGCTATTTCTGGGCGAATGATGTTCGCTTCTTGGAGCAGTTCTAGATCAGTAAACTATTTAGTCTAATGATAACCATCGCCAGATCTAAGCATATTGGGTAGATTGGTTTTGAAAAGTTCGAAATGCCTCCCAGATTCTAGGAGATGATTGATGAGAGTACCACTTTCATGGATAAAAGATTACGTTGATATCGAGATTTCAATTGAGGAACTCGCCCGCCAGCTTACCATGGCAGGATTAGAAGTCGAGGAGATCATCTTTGTTGGCCTTCCCATACCCACTGGAAGAATAGAGATACATTCGAGTGGTGGTCAGCGCCAGGAGACGAAGATAACCGGCATCGAATGGGATCCAGACAAGATCGTGGTCGGTGCGATTCTTGAGGTCATGCCCCATCCAAATGCTGACCGTCTGGTTTTATGTCGCCTGGATGATGGACAGAAAGAACATATTGCCCTCACTGGAGCCCCCAATCTTTTTCCATATAAAGGTATGGGTCCCTTAGATACGACCATTAAAGTCGCTTATGCTCGCGAGGGTGCCAGAATTTTTGATGGGCACCAGCCCGGTCAGGTCCTAACCACTCTAAAACGGGCGAAGATCCGCGGTGTAGAGTCTTACTCCATGGCCTGCTCAGAAAAAGAGCTGGGCATATCTGATGATCACGAAGGCGTGATCATCCTCGATAAGGATGCACCGGTTGGCATGCCTTTGGTGAATTATATGGGAGATGCTGTACTGGAAATTGCTATCACGCCGAATATCGCCCGGGATACAAATATCCTGGGTGTCGCCCGTGAAATTGCAGCGATAACCGGTAAGGAATTACGCTTACCAGATTTGGATTCACCGATGGAAGGTCCTCCGATCGAAGGAAGAGTCACCCTCGAGATAAAAAATCCCCAGCTCAATCCCCGCTTTGTTCTTGGGTTAATCGAAGATATTGAGATCCTTCCAAGCCCGTATGAAATCCAGCGCAGGCTCCATTTAGCTGGGATGCGGCCGATCAACAATATTGTTGATGCGACGAACTATGCCATGTTGGAGATCGGTGAACCACTGCACGCGTTCGATTATGATGTCCTGGTAGAAAGAGCACAGGGCAAGGCACCTGCAATTTACACCCGCACAGCCGAACCTGGTGAGCGTTTGACCACCCTTGATGGAGTTGAACACATCTTGGATGACTTCACTGTGTTGGTGTGTGACAGTGCAGGAGCACTCTCAATCGCCGGCGTGATGGGTGGTGCCGAATCGGAAGTAAATGAAAAAACACGCAACGTATTGCTAGAAGGTGCAGCCTGGCATTTCACCAACATCCGCAGAACCCTATCAGCCCAGCGAATGTCATCCGAAGCTGCTTACCGGTTCTCACGCGGCGTCCACCCCGCACTTGCAGAAAATGGCGTGAGGCGAGGCTTAGAGTTAATGCGCCGGTGGTCGGGTGGTATCGTTGCTCAGGGTTTAGTTGACAACTATCCTCTGCCACCTGAAGATCCGACCATTGAATTTTCTACGCAAGATGTCAAACGCTGGTTGGGAATTAATATCGATGGCGATCAGATTGTTGAAATATTAACCAGACTCGAGTTCTCTGTCCACGTTCAGGGAGATCGACTGGAGGTGAAGACACCGGACCATCGATTAGACATCAGCCAGGGCATTGTTGGTGTTGCCGATATCATGGAGGAGATCGCCAGGATTTATGGGTACGATCTCATCCCGGAAACCAGGCTTTCTGATGCGTTACCACCCCAACGTGGTAATCCATCCCTCGAAATCGCTGAGCATGTCCGAGACCTGCTGGTCATCCTGGGACTTCAAGAGGTGATTTCCCACCGCTTAACCAACGCGGAAGGTGAGGCGCGTCGACAACCAGCTTCATACAAAGATGATAGCGATTATTTACAGATTTCCAATCCCATCACCAGTGACCGAGATGTATTACGCCAAAGCCTATTAGCCAGTTTGCTTGAAGTTGCAGAACGCAATGCAAGGAATTCCAAACGCCTGGCTTTCTTTGAACTGGGTGAAGTATTTTTCCCCCAGCCAGGTCAAATGCTTCCCTTGGAACTTCAAAAATTAGCAGTTTTACTCAGCGGACCCCGGATACAAGTCCACTGGCAGCCAGGTGACAGCTCGAATATGGATTTTTACGATCTAAAAGGACTGCTGGAGAATCTTCTTCGTGGTTTGAATTTGGAAGATATCAAATTCGTGCCATCTCAGCATCCGTCATTCCATCCAGGTAAATGTGCTCTAGTTCTGCTAGGGGATAAAGAGCTTGGGTTCTGCGGTGAAATTCATCCGCTAGTTAAATCCAACTATGATCTTCCTGACGGTCCAATTCTCGCTGCTGAACTGGATTTTGACGAAATCATCGCCGATGTGCCCGATCGATATATCGTCGAACCCATCCCCGTTTTTCCACCTGTTCTTGAGGATCTGGCCTTTGTCGTCGAAGAAGACACCCAAGTACAGGAAGTCGTAGAATTAATTCAAGAAGCTGGCGGTGAGACGGTCTCCGAGGTCGTACTGTTCGATGTCTATCGCGGAGGACAGGCTGGAGAAGGGAAGAAAAGCCTGGCTTTCAATATTAAATATCAAACACTAGATCGAACGATGACTGATGAGGAGGTCTCTCAAATTCGAGCTAAGATCGTCAAGCATCTGGATGAAAAATGTGGAGCCCAATTGCGAACATAATCCAGAAGGGTATACATGGAGAATAAAAACCTGGGGATTGTCATCACCATCGTTACAACATTTCTGTGCGGTCTGCCAGGATTGATCAGCATGTGCTCTGGTGTGGTTTTAGCTTTCAGCAATCCAGAGTTCAACGATCCGGTGATTAGAGTTTTCTTCAGTCTCAGTCTGCTCTGTACGGGATTAATTTTCGTCGCCATACCAATTGTCGCAGCATATTTCACTTTTCGTAATCGATCTCGAACTGTTAAACCTCCCTCTCATGAACCGATCCCTCCCCCCAGCTGAGATCTCACATCTGAAGTTTAAATAGAAGATTTTGGGCTTAGTTTAATTGATCGAGAATCTGGACCGCCAGATCATAACGATTGAAAGCTGGCATTAGGTAAATTCCTTTTGCCCATGAACGCATCTGCTCAATCAAATCTGCGGCTATGCGCAAACCTTCTTCTTGTCCATTCTCTCCAGCAGCATTCATTTGCTGCTGAATTTTCACAGGGATATTTATGCCGGGTACTTCATTGTGCAAAAAAGCTGCATGACGCTGATTCAATAACGGCAACACCCCAACCAGTATCGGCACTTCTAACCCACCTGTCTGGCTCTGGTAGGCCTCCAGGAAGGATTCAGCTTTCTCTGGTTCGAACACAGGCTGAGTAAGGATAAAATCAGCACCAGCTTCGATTTTTCGATGCAAATTTTTAATTTCTCTTTCCCCGTCTTGAGGATTTAGATTTAACGCACATCCAACAAAAAACGATGTTGGCTGGCCGATCTCCACCCCTGAGTGATCCAATCCCATGTTAAATCCAGATTTAATCAGCCTGATCAATCCAGAGGGAACCAGGTCGAAATCATCCATTGCTTCCGGATAATCCCCGATCTCAGTTGGGTCCCCCATGACGACAAATACGTTGCGAATCCCCATCGCATGGGCGGCGAGTAAATCTCCCTGAACCCGAAGTAAATTCCGGCCTCGAGTCGGGAAGTGCAGTACTGTTTCAAGGTCAAATTCTTTCTGAATCAAACTGCTTACTGCCCAGGGGCTCATCCGCATGCGAGCCATTGGGCTGTCAGCGATATTAATGACATCCGCCCCACCTTCAGCCAACAGGCTGGCTCCAGCTAGTAATTTATGGGTTGAAAGTCCTCGGGGTGGATCCATTTCAACTGAGACGACAAATTTCCCCGATCGCAGCTTAGCAGAAAGCTGAGACTGTCCCTCATAGGTTTCTGGAAATGACTCCTCCTCCTCGATGGTCATTCCAAAACCATTAACAACTACATCAGATATGGTTTCGTCCAAAACTTTACGCATTTTTGCAGTATGGATAGGCGTAGTTCCGCAACAGCCACCCACCATACTCGCTCCTGCAGCTCGTACTGCCCGCACATAATCACCAAAATAATCGGGGCTGGCGGGATACATTATCCGCCCACCGACTCGCTCTGGCCATCCAGCATTTGGCATTGCGGAAAGCCTGGCATCAGGAACTGTTTTCCGCATCTGTCTCAAGATTCGCAATATCTGGGCTGGGCCTCCTGAGCAGTTTACTCCAATCACATCCACCCCGGCTTGATTGAGAATTTGAGCGACTTTTGCTGGCGAATCTCCCAGCAGGGTGCGATCGTCCCTGGTAAACGTCATCGAAGCGACGACAGGCAGATCGCAAACTTCATGGGCTGCTGCGATCGCTTCCTTCATTTCGTTCAGAACGCTTATCGTCTCCAAAATTATCAGGTCGGCACCTGCGCTGCACAAAGCTTCGATCTGTTCAGCGAAGGCTGTGCGTGCCTCATCTGGTTGCACCCTTCCAAAGGGTGCCAGTCGTACCCCAAGCGGTCCAACATCACCGGCCACCAGCACATCTTTGAACGAGGCCATCACCACGCGCTTCGCCAGTTCAACGCCTGCCTTGTTGATCTCCTCCACCTGTCCCTCCAGTTCATGTTCAGAGAGTTTGTAGCGATTTGCCCCAAAGGTGTTGGTCTGGATGATCTGTGCACCAGCTTCAATATAAGCCCGGTGAACGTCCGCCACCAGGCTCGGGTCTGTCAAATTGAGCTCATCAAAACAGCGGTTAAAACTAATACCCTGCGTGTTGAGCATGGTCCCCATAGCGCCATCCGCCAAAACTGGGCGATCTGAAGTGTCTAGCAGCTCCAAAAAACCAGGCTGGGTTGAAGATTCCTTGTTTTCACTGTTGAAATGGGAATGAGAATTCACGCAAAATACCTAATATCCAATCACCAATATCTAATTACCAATAATATATTAATTCCTACCGATTCCTCTCTTCAGAACTTGACTAATCCAACTCCCATGGCGGTGTTCCGCTGCCTCCGCCACCATGCAGTGAGGCTTGAATCTGTTCTCCTAATTCTGGCAAGATGTCACCTGTAGCGGCGAGCAAGCCAAAACAACCTGCGATCATCATATCGCCAAACGGCACCGCAAAATAAGGTCGCAAACCAGAGCCGCGCATCATGTTGCGGCGAGGACCTGTTACAGCCACGCCAAAATCGCCTGTGTTTAGTGAAAATGGTTGGTCGGAGTAGATTAATGCACCATGCCCGTGATCACCAAAAATATCTTCATGAGTCAAACTTCCATCACCAAGTGAAACCAATAGCGACTCCAATTTATTGAGATCAATCAAACCAGTATGGTGTTCAAAGACGCCCTCGATTCCATCTGGTCCCAGGCGAAAGGCGAGGGAATGAAAATTACCGACATTAACCACCATCACCCGATCGCGCTTCTGCAACAGCGGATCATAGGTCGCACCCAGGACCGCTGCCGGGGCGGTATCCATCACGATTAAAGGTGCATCTAAACCATCGGCAGATTTTACTACCGCTTCTAAACGGGTCATGATTGAAGGTACATCTTCAGCCAGGTAAGCGAAAGCGCTCAATCGATTCTCAGCTCGGATCCGCTGATCCAGATAATCAAAGCGGAACTGCCGATCGGAATAACCAGGTGGTGAATCCCCATGGTCGAAGACTGCGATGGCAACCGCAGAAAGATCATCTAATGAAACCCCAAATGGTTCTAGAGCTTTGCGAATGCTGACAAAATCAAAATCTTTAAGCTCGATGTGAGTTATTTGATCCTTCAACTGCTCGGCTTCATCTTCACCGACTATGGTAATACCTGACTCTTCGACAAGCTCAAGATCATCATTGAACGACCTGGCTGCATCTGGTGTTGCATATACTGCCAATCCTTCTTTCAAATGATCTTCAGCCGCCCAGTGACTGGGCCCACCGCCCATAATGACTCCAGTTAATAATACAGCCTCCCTCCTACGAGTGGCGGTCTGTAACCGATGGCGAACCATCATCGTGGGAGAAGGTACCACTAATTTGAAGCCATTCTCCAGATCGAGGCGCGAGTCATAGAGGAAAATATCTTGTGTTCCTGTACCAACATCAACTGTCAATATTTGCATAAACCAGTGCTCAATTCAAATAATCGTGGCTATCATAGCACAAAGTATCAGTCTGAACGTAGGAATTTGGATAATTCGAGTGTTATTTGCGGATAAACGATTATCCTCATCATTTACAGATAATTATTCCGATACATTTATCGCGGTATACTTCACTTATTCTGCTTCAAGAGGTAATCCATGTCCCTTGATTCTGAGCGTAAACGTTGGGAGAATAAGACGCTCACACCTGCGAGTAAGCGATTTCCAGAGCGAAAGAAAGAGTTTATTACACCCTCCGGCATTCCACTGCCCCCGATTCAGGTTCCACCTGATTCTGAAGGAAATTACCTGGATCAACTTGGCTTTCCTGGGGAATACCCTTTCACCCGGGGGGTTCAACCGTCGATGTATCGCGGTAGGTTTTGGACTATGCGCCAGTATGCCGGGTATGCTTCCGCGAATGAATCCAACCAAAGGTATCGTTATTTACTCGCACAAGGCCAGACAGGGCTTTCAGTAGCCTTCGATTTGCCAACACAAATCGGATACGATTCGGACAATCCGATCTCCCACGGTGAAGTAGGCAAAGTTGGCGTGGCGATTTCCTCTCTGGACGATATGGAAATTTTATTCCGCGAGATTCCCCTCGATAAAGTCTCCACGAGCATGACGATCAATGCCCCTGCAGCGATATTACTCGCTATGTACATCGCAGTCAGCAAACAGCAGGGCATGGAGACCAATCAACTGCGAGGGACAATCCAAAATGACATTTTGAAAGAATACATCGCCAGGGGTACTTACATATTTCCACCAAAACCATCCATGCGCCTGATCACCGATGTGTTCTCCTTCTGCGAAAGGGAAATTCCCCGTTGGAACACGATCAGCATATCCGGATATCATATCCGCGAAGCTGGATCGACTGCAGTCCAGGAAGTTGCCTTCACATTAGCCAATGCTGTCGCTTATGTTGAAACCGCCCTTCGCGCCGGTCTCGATATCGATCAATTTGCCAGGCAGCTGTCGTTCTTCTTCAATGCCCATAACAATTTTCTGGAAGAGATCGCCAAGTTCCGTGCCGCTAGACGATTGTGGGCTCGCCTGATGAAACAACGCTTCGGAGCTAGAAATCCAGCCTCCATGCGAATGAGGTTTCACACACAGACCGGCGGTTCCACCCTGACCGCCCAACAGCCGGAGAACAATGCCATTCGGGTAGCATTACAAGCCCTAGCTGCCGTGATGGGCGGTACCCAATCACTTCACACAAATAGCATGGATGAAGCTCTCTGGCTGCCGACTGAGAAAGCAGTCACCTTGGCCTTACGCACTCAGCAGATCATCGCAAACGAGTCGGGTGTTGCTGATACCACCGATCCATTGGGTGGTGCATATTTGATTGAATATCTGACCGATGAAATCGAACAGCGAGCCCAAACATACATTGAAAAAATTGACCAGATGGGCGGCGCATTGGTCGCGATTGAACAGGGCTTTATCCAGGGAGAAATCCAGGAGGCTGCATACCAAAACCAGAAGGAGATTGAATCGCGTGACCAGGTTATCGTAGGAGTGAACGAATACGTAGTCGACGAAGAAATTGAGTTAGAACGCCTGCAGGTCGATCCGAGCATCGAAGCAGAGCAATGCGATCGTCTGGCTGAGCTGCGTAAAAATAGGGATCAAACCAGAGTTGTCGAATTGCTGGGAAATTTAGAGACAGCTGCACAGGGAACAGAAAATCTGATGCCGCTATTTATTGAATGCGTTGAAAATAAAATCACTTTGGGCGAAATGTGCGATACATTGCGCCAGATATGGGGAGAATACCAACCACCAGCCTGGATTTGAGGAAATCATATTCATGACAAATACCAAAAAAATCAACCACGTTGCTATCGTCGTTAAGGATATCGATGACGCCATGAAGTTTTGGCGGGATGGTCTTGGCTTGGAGATTGAGCAGATCAAGGATGTCCCAGAACAGGAATCACGGGTTGCATTCCTTCCTTTAGGCGACTCAGAAATTGAGCTTGTCGAACCCACCTCAAACAACTCAGGTGTTGCCCGATTCCTGGAGAAACGCGGACCGGGGATGCACCATGTCTGCTTCGAGACAGATGATATATACGGAACACTAGAGCATTTAGATAAAATGGGGATCAAATTGATCAACGAAACTCCTCGCATCAGCAAGGGAGGGAATTTATATGCTTTCATCCACCCAGAAAGCACAAACGGTGTTCTCGTCGAGCTTTATCAGCTCCCGGATTAGAGTAGGTGATTGGTTTTAGTCTTCTCTAATCTCCCCCGTTATCGACCAAATATTCATCTGCAGTAATAAATTCTCCCCCCGAGATTTGGCGCTCGCTCAATTTTCGGTTCTTATCAAAATTCAGCTTGACTTCAATTCGCTGGAAACAACCCGTTCGACCAACAATCGTCTTGCGGCAGTGGTAAGTCTGGTCGTTCTCTCCCTCGTATTCAACACTTAGATCATTATACAGATTTATCCTGCTGCTTAGCTGCTCCCCACAAAGATTGCACCGGACAAAAATCCAGTGTGCATTTTCATCTTCAGTGTTGAATGAAGAAAAGTATTTCGTTATCCTATCGAAAAAGCCCATCGTTATTCCTTATCTGCACTTATTGTAATCCCCATTCGGAATAAAAATTCCGCAATTCACATTGGCAGGAATTTTCAAACTCATCTATCAAACTATCTGGTGAGGCAATTTTGTACAAGTTATTGGAGAAGTATTCTTGCAGGGCAGTGAAGAATGCCTGATCTCCTATCTCTTTTCTTAATTCCAGAAAAAATAGCGCTCCCTTTGAATAAACCACTGGACTGTAATTTTCGGCCTGGTCGATGAATGCAGCTACAGGCTGTCTGACATCTGAATTGGCTAGATTATCGTTGACTTCCTCACTGATTTGCTCGAAATGATCAACCGTGCCATCGTGGACTTGGGGTTCGAACTGCTCCAAATAAATCAGTGAACTAAAAGTCGTCAGGGCTTCATCCTGCCATGGATCCTCAATTACGTCATTACCCACCAACCCATACCACCACTGGTGAGCAGTTTCATGAGAAATGATTGTCGTGAGTAAAAATGACCTGCCCTGGCTGCTACTGTAAAGATCATCTCTCATCAAGAACAAACCAGGGTATTCCACACCAGAGGCAAGTTGTAATGGTACAACTACAATGTCAAGTTCTCGATATGGATATCTTCCAAATAATTCGTTGAAAACTTCCAGCGAGTCAGCTGATGATTGCAGAGCTTCATCCCATAGTTCCTCTCCACCTGATAAGCCCCAGTGTTGGATGTTTACTCCATCCACTTCGTCTCGGATCATAATGAAATTTGGGCTGGCGACAACTGGAAAATCCCGCACTGGCCCACTGGCAAATCGATAAACCTTTTCTCCGTTCCGACTCTCCTCGCCAATCAGGGAACCTCCTGTGAGGATCTGGAGATCAGCGGGTGCATTGATTTCAACGAGATACAGCCCAACTTCACTAACTACAGCATCCCCAATTCCAATTACTGGTTCGGTCTGCCAATCTCCATCACGCCTCACGGCAAGAATCGGATACCAATTGATATAAGTGGCGACATCATCTCTTTGGGAATAAGTAAATATCCCATATGTTCCCGGAGAGTCTTGAAACCCATTTGTTAGTCGACCATTGAAATCCAGTTCTATGACCACTGTCTCACCTGGTTGGATTGGATCCTCCAAATTGAGACGTAAACCTGTATTGTCTTCAAGGAATATTTCAGGTTGGAGGTGATTTCCGGAAATTTGGGCAGATGTGATATCAAGACTGCCTCCGTAAACCCAGTCTGCATTGGGATACAACCGGAAAACCAGTTCATCTAAGGACTCCTTCGTCCTATTGGTATATGTGATCTCGGCTCTTCCATCATATGCTCTGGGATCATCCTTTAGCTGCAGCCAAAGCTGGTAGCAGGCATTGATCGGCAGAATCGACCAATCTGGAATTTGCTCAGGGATTAACACTGCTTCTTGTGAGCCAACATCGCAATCTTGTATCACTCTGGAAATCGTCTGACTTTGGATAATTTCATCCTCAGCTTTTTCCAATTCAGGTGGCGTGGCATCAATTACTTTCTCGGTTTCTGCATTATTTCCACACCCCGCAGAAAGGATCACCAGGATCAAGCTTAAGAATACAGCCCATCTCCAAGATTTTTTCAATTGTGTCATTAGTCCCTTATCCAGTGGTTGCAAAGCACTAAAATTCTAGTATCCAGATTTCAATTTTTTTTATTTGAGGAATAACCTTCCGGAAATTTCCTGGATATATTTTCGATGATATCGTCATTTCGTATACTTGTTGATTAAATCCATGGTTCACTTGATGATTGATTGTAAATTGACAATTTTCATGGCTGGTATAATGAAGGTTTGCCCGCTAATCAACTTATATTGAGCTAATACTAGAACCTTTGTACTATAATTGAGATTAAAGAAACCGAAATCAGAATTTGTTTGAGAAGAAAATGTCATCACAATCTATACATGTTGCAGGTGCCCGGGAACACAACTTGAAAAATATCACGGTTGATATCCCGCGCGATAAATTTGTTGTCATCACAGGCTTATCTGGATCAGGAAAATCCTCTTTGGCCTTTGATACCATCTTCGCCGAAGGTCAACGACGGTATGTTGAGTCCCTGTCTGCTTATGCCCGGCAGTTTCTTGGGCAAATGGATAAACCAGATGTCGATTATATCGAAGGATTGTCTCCAGCAGTGTCAATCGATCAAAAGGGTGTCTCCCACAATCCACGATCTACAGTCGGCACAGTCACCGAAGTCTATGATTACCTGCGTCTTTTATTTGCCAGGGTTGGTATCCCCCACTGTCCCATCTGCGGTAGGGAAGTGGAACGACAATCCGCCCAGGAAATCGTCGATGTTGTCGAAAAGTTACCAGAGAAGTCTCGGTTGATGATCTTGGCGCCGATTGTGCGGGGGAGAAAAGGCACACACCAGGCAGTCTTGGACGAAATTCAAAAATCAGGATTCGTCCGCACCCGGGTAGATGGTGAAATATACGAGCTTGACCAGGAAATCACGTTAGATCGCTACAAAATCCATAATATTGAGGCAGTAGTTGACCGGCTTATATTGATAAAACCAGAGGATGATGAGGAATCCGATAATTTCCGCACCCGCCTGACGGATTCCATCGAAACCGCATTAAAGTTTGGAGATGGCTATCTGATCATCCAGGATATCTCCAATCCTAAAGAACCCGTGGAATATTATTTCTCCGAGCATTTAGCCTGCCCAGAACATGGTGTGAGCCTGCCAGAAATCGAACCACGCACGTTTTCCTTTAACACCCCTCACGGAGCCTGCCCCGAATGTCAGGGGTTAGGTGGAAAACTTGAGATCGACCCCGAATTGCTTATTCCCGATCGGGATCTAGCTCTGAGTGGCGGTGCCATTGCCGTTTCTGAGTGGAGCGGCCCGAGAGAGGAAGGCGGCTATTATTGGCAGACTCTGGAAGCGGCAGCGAACGAATATAAGATCGATCTTGATGCACCAGTGCGCACAATCTCTGAAGATAAGCTAAATATCATTTTGAATGGCACAAATGGCAAAGAAGTTACTGTGCACTATAAGAATCGCAATGGGCGTAAGGCAACTTTCAGAACCCCATTTGAAGGAGTAATAAACAATTTACACCGGCGCTACAATGAAACCAATTCCGAATACATGCGCGGAAAGATCTCCGAATTCATGAGTGAGACTACCTGCACCAACTGTCATGGGGCACGATTGCGACCTGAAGCTCTGGCAGTCACCATTGATGATCAAAGCATTGTTACTATCACAAAATGGCCAGTACAGCGAACACTACACTGGATCGAAGAATTGAACCGGCCGGATTCGCCGTTTTCTGAAAGGGAAAAGGTCATTGCCTCTCGCATACTAAAGGAGATTATTGATCGCCTGGGATTTTTGGTTGACGTTGGACTTGATTATCTCACCCTTGATCGTACAGCAGCCACGCTTTCCGGAGGTGAAGCTCAGCGCATCCGCCTGGCGACCCAAATCGGTTCTCGCTTGATGGGTGTCCTGTATGTGCTTGACGAACCCTCAATCGGTTTACATTCCAGGGACAATGCGCGATTGCTTGATACTCTCGAGGGATTGCGCGATATGGGAAATACTGTCCTGGTTGTCGAACACGATGAAAGCACGATCCGGCGCGCCGATTGGATCGTCGACCTTGGTCCTGGAGCCGGGGAACAGGGCGGCGAGGTGATCGCCGAAGGTCCGGTTGAGAAAATTCAGAAATCGAGAAAATCATTGACTGCGGCATATCTAACAGGGCGGGAGAAGATTCCGGTACCAGATGAAAGACGTCCTGGAAATGGCAAATCCCTTTCTGTAATCGGTGCCCGTCAAAACAACTTAAAGAACATCAACGTACATCTCCCCCTCGGTAAACTGGTTTGCATAACCGGTGTTTCCGGTTCTGGAAAATCCAGCCTGATGGTGGAGGTTTTATATAAAGCACTCGCCAGGCAGCTAAACCGTTCACGCGTTCAACCCGGAGACCATGACCACCTGGAAGGTGTCGAAAACCTGGACAAGATCATCAACATCGACCAGTCCCCAATTGGTCGAACTCCAAGATCAAATCCTGGAACATACACAGGTTTGTTTGATCAGATCCGCAGCCTGTTCGCCGAGCTGCCGGAAAGTAAAATTCGTGGTTACAAGATGGGACGCTTCTCATTCAACGTGCGCGGTGGTCGCTGCGAGGCCTGCCAGGGCCAGGGGCAACTGCGCATCGAGATGCAATTCCTCCCTGATGTGTATGTACCTTGCGATGTTTGTCATGGTTCCCGTTACAACCGAGAAACCCTCCAGGTTCGCTTTAAGGAATACAATATTGCCGATGTTTTAGATATGACCGTTGATACCGCGATGGAGGTGTTCAGCGCATTTCCAAAAATGATCAAGAAACTGCAAACTTTGCAAGATGTCGGTCTCGGATATATCAGGATCGGTCAACCCGCCCCCACTCTCTCTGGCGGTGAAGCTCAGCGAGTTAAATTATCTCGAGAGCTGTCAAAACGTTCGACCGGGAGCACTCTTTATGTTCTGGATGAGCCCTCAGTCGGTCTTCATGCAGCTGATGTCCATAAATTAATCGAAGTTCTCCACCGGTTGGTAGACAATGGGAATACCGTGGTGATCATCGAGCATAATTTGGACATCATCAAGGTCGCGGACCACCTGATCGATTTGGGTCCAGAAGGTGGCGATGCAGGCGGTGAGATCGTTGCTGAAGGTACTCCAGAAGAAGTGTGCGGCGTGCAAGAATCCTATACCGGTCAGTTTCTCAGCCAATTCTGTATGTGAAGTACAAACAATCCAGGTCTCGTTTCACCTCACAAACTAAAACAAAATCCTTCATTTTTACCCTTGACAAAATAATTCTAACTCCGTAGAATTACTTCGATAATCATCGAAATAGTTTTACGGACTTAATCATGGAGGGAAACCGACCTACCTCAAGTATAGAAAGCTTTATTTCCGCGACTTTAGATTCAGAACGATTGAAGCTCATATCCCACCTTTCTCAAGAATCTTATTCAATCTTGGACCTGGCGGAAAAGATGGATGAAGATCCAAAATTTTTACTCCGCCACCTGGACATCTTGGAGCAGGCTAATTTAGTGGTTGTTTCAGCCACAGACGGGGTAAAACTTTACCGATTTAATACGAAATCTATTGAATCGATCGCCCGGCAGCAGTTTAAAAAACATCGTCAAGATAAATCATTCACAAACTTGTCCGACGACCAGATGAAACTCGTGTCTAGCTACATCCAAGCAGATGGCAGCTTAAAGATGATCCCTTCTCAAACAAAGAAAATCAAGATCATTTTGGATTATCTTGTCAACGCATTCGAGTTCGATGTCTCTTATTCCGAAAAAGAAATCAATGAAATACTGAAGAGTTACAACCCGGATACCTCCATGCTTCGGAGATATCTGGTCGATTACAAATACCTACAACGCGAGAGAGATGGCTCCCGTTATTGGCGCCCTAAGGATCACCCATCGGACGTCAGGAAGGTTTAAATGAGCGACCAGGAAACAATCCCCAACGAGTTCCTTGATTTCTTTAAAGCCATGGCTGATGCCAACAGGTTGCGAATCCTCGGCCTGCTGGCACAAGAGAACCTGACCGTGGAGCAGTTATCCGAAATGCTTAATTTACGCCCCTCAACCGTATCTCACCACTTAGCAAAGCTGGCTGAAGTAGGACTTGTGAGCGCCAAAGCATCCAGCTACTACAATATTTATCAATTAGAGAACAAGGAATTGGAAAAAATGGCTCAACGTCTTTTATCCGGGGATACTCTCCCCGCTTTGGCAGCGGATGTCAATTTGGATGCTTACGATCAGAAAGTTGTTTCAAATTACCTCAACAATGATGGTCGCTTAAAGACCATCCCATCCCAAAGGAAAAAGCTGGAGGCAATTCTTCGTTACATCGCTCAAAACTTTTCACCAGGTGAGCGATATAGCGAAGGAGAAGTAAACCAGATCCTAAGCCAATTTCATCAGGATACTGCCTCCCTTCGACGTGAGATGATCGGTATTGGATTGCTGGAAAGATCGAGAGACGGCAGAGAGTATTGGCTTGCTGAAGAGGTCTCTTGAATCTGATCTAAATGTCGAGATTCGATGAAAATGGTTATTCCAGGAATTCCTTCAAATACTCGATGACTTCAGCCCCCAATCCAGGTTCATTTTCCAGCATGTTAGTGCCATGGCCTGCACCCTGGAACATTTCTAATCGGGAATCCCCAACTGCAAGTTCTTGGAGTGTTCGAGATGAGTCAGCTGAATATGTATCCTCCTCACTGGCAACAATAAACACCGGACGTTCTCCATAAGCGAACATAGCATCTGAGGTTTCAACACCAGCATAGCTCAATCCTGGTGATAATAAGACCACTGTCCGAATCTGAGGCTCATTTACCCCGCTTATCAAAGCCATATTTGCGCCGATGCTTGCTCCAATGATCCCTGTCCGGTTTGCATCAATATCTGGTCTATCAGACAAGTTTTCCCAAACAAACTGGATGTCCTCTTCTGCTAAATCCCAATTGACCTCCCCGCCAGTCTCTCCATGCCCGCGCATATCCAGAGCAAATACCGCAATACCGTTGCCGGCCAATTCATGAGCATAATCCTCCCAGACAGTGCGATCGCTCCACAACATGTGTAGTAATATCACCCCCGGCCAGGGTGGCTCAGAATCTACCGGGGCATAAAGGGTTCCCACCAGAACCAACCCATCAGGATTCTCTAACTCCTCTCGAACCCCAGTGATGGATGCCTCTTCCTCTGGTTCATCTGGTGTAGCGGTTATTTCTGGTAAGGGTTCTTCTTCCGGTTCACTCGTCTCAGTGCTGGTTGGTTCTGTGGTCTGCACGGGCTCATCAGTCTTGACAATTGTTTCTGCAGATTCTGGCAGTGGTGATGCGGTAGGAGATGGACTGATTGGTGTTGATTGACAAGCTGCGAAGGAGAGAGTTACCAGAAATCCTATAACCCAAATTCTCTTCATAATCGTCTCCTAATCACCATTGACTCTACTTTTGAGTTCGTATGGATCATCTCCCGCCAACAGGCCAGTAATTGGTTGGGCATCAAGCTCTAGCACTTTGCTGTTCGCAAAAAACTCAAAATCGAATTCCGTCTGATCGCCGGCTTTCCTGCCTGGGATAGGCATTAACCGGGCTGTGAGTGGTTTTCGGAGCCGCTGAGCTAAGACTGCCAGGTCGAGTAAAAGTGCGTATAACTGCCCTGCGGACACATCCTCAGGCAATGGGATGGTATCAAGTCCAGTACCACAAACTGCGGAGTACAGGAGTAGATCACTAACTGACAATTTACCCTCAAATCCTCGTAGAGCCAAAACCGTATCTTCTAAAAGCGGCAGCATTATACCGCTGAATCCCACCCGTGGATAATTGGCTCGTTCCAATGCTTCTGCCAGAACTGCTACGGCGGACAAGGAACCATGAAAGCCCACTGCGGGTACGCCCATCCTTTCGATGGCAGTCCCAATTGATTGTTCTGATAGCGGATAAGGTGCCAATGAGAAATCCACACCAGAAAACTTAACCCCAGACCTCGATTCCAAATCCTGTCCGATCTTTGCAATTTCTTGTGCCTGTGTCTCGACGAGTTGGATGAGCTCTTTGCGGGCAGAGTTTAAGTTCTCTGCTTTCGATATCGCAGTAACAGCGAGATCGGCAGCCTCTGTTGCAATCGCGAACCCAGGTTGACCATTATGTTGGTGGTACGCCGCTGGTAAAAATGGGGATCCAGGTGAAACATTGGCCAGAGCAGCAAAACGCAAGTTATCAAACCCATCTTCAGAAATCTCGGCATTCCGCTTGATCACTTCCGCACACTTCTTGATAGCAGCTGGGTGGATTTCTCCCTGAAAAGAAGAAATTATCCCGGCTACAAAAGTGCTTTGAGTGTTTGTCAGAACTTCGGGAAGGATTGAATAACTGTCTGGGTACTCTGGAAGTGCTGGTCCGATGGATACATAATCAAAACCACTAGCTAATGAACGCTTTTCTAACTCAATGGCAAAACTTACGGTCTCGTGGTGTAAATCACCGTGGAAAATCAATGGAAACGGAGGCGTAGCCAGGCGAGTTGTTTGAATCTCGAATCCGCTTCCCTCGTAAGATTGGCGAGCAAGCCCCATGAATTCAGAAGCAGTTTGAACCCGCTGATTATCGAGTGGCCATTTCAGGTCATCGAAATAAGTTATGGATCGGATCTTCATATACTAATCCCTCTTTGACGGACGACCTCAAATAATATTATGCCTGCTGAAACCGAGGCATTTAGCGATTCACCTCCACCAGGCATGGGGATGTGGATGAGAGAATCTGTCATTCGGTGAGCTGTCTCACCAGCACCTTCTGCCTCACCACCGATGATCAATGCTAAGGGTTGGGACAAATCACATTGGTGGTACAGCTCCCCTTTATCGGCCTCCGCAATGAACGTCTTTAATTTCGAAGTCTCTATCAGAGACTTGACTTCTTCCCAGGTATTGATCATGACTGGCAAGTTTAATTGGGCCCCCATTCCCGCCCGCAGCACCTTCGGAGAATAAGGATCCACCGTTCCAGGGGTCAAACACACCACCTGTACCCCAGCTGCCGAAGCCGATCGCAAGATCGCCCCCAGGTTCCCCGGCTCTCGAACTTGGTCCAGAACAAGCACAAAATCGAGTTGATCGGGCACCGGCAATGATTTCATCTTGATCACGGCCAAAATGCCCTGGGGATTCTTGGTATCACTCAAAGCCCGCATCACGTGTGAGCTTATTTTTGTAGTTTGGATATTATTTTTTGCAGATTCTTCAACAATCGCCATCCCCCTGCTGCTCAATTCTTCAGTATAGACCAGGAATTCAATCTCCCAATCTGAACTTCTTGCCTCCTCCACCAGGCGCACACCTTCAACTACGAATAATCCCTCAGCCTGCCTTTCCTTCCCCTTTCTCTGCAGGCGGCGGATCCATTGGACCTTTGGATTCTTGGTGGATGAGATCATCATCTTGGGATTGGAGGAACGGGATTTCCTAAAAACTAGTTTTCAGGGAGGCCAAACCTGCGCTTGAATTCCTTCGCAAAAACAACTACAGATTCATCGTCAAATAAAGTCATTCGAACAGTCTCGATACCAGAGTCACCATGCTCAATGAAGTAATTTTCAAAAACCGAGAAAATTATTCGAGCTGCACGTGGTTTGGGAAAACCGAAAACGCCTGTTGATATTGCCGGGAAGGCAATTGATTTGATCCCCAGTTCATCAGCCAGTTCGAGCGCACCAGAGATCGCCTTCTCGAGCTTTGCGTTTTCGTCTCCCTCCCCCCAGACCGGCCCGACTGCATGGATCACGAAACGACAAGGCAACCTCCCACCACTGGTGTATGCAGGTTTCTCGTGTCGGACTGGACCATTCTTCTTCAACCAGGCATCACTTTCTTCCTGGATTTTGGACCCCCCGCGCCTAGATATTACCCCAGCGACGCCTGCTCCGTGTTGGAGATAAGCGTTGGCAGCATTCACGATCGCATCTACCTCTTCTTGAGTCAAATCTCCTTGGATGAGCTGTAAACGCTGGCCTGATTCGAGAATATGTTCATTAATGAGCTGGTTCATGGCGACCCTGCGGCGATTGTAGCACTTTGGCTTGGCAGAGTCAACGCGGCACCTTTCTCCACCAAAGTATTACCATTCCCAAGTCCTCGTGCACGAATTAACTTAAAGACAAAACAGGCGGGCATTATACCGCCTGAAAAAAATTCTATATGTTTATGAATTAGCTTGCTTGGGCTTTTTCGACGACTGCTACAAAAGCCTGGGGATCACGAACGGCCAGATCAGCCAGCATTTTCCGATTTAATTGGATATCAGCCTGCTTCATTTTATGTATTAAGCGGCTGTAAGTGATTCCATTCATCCTGGCTGCAGCATTGATGCGCGCAATCCACAACCTGCGCAGGTCACGTTTACGGTTGCGCCGATCCCGGTAGGAATACCATAAACTCTTCAGCATCGCCTCATTTGCAATACGAAATAGGCGATGACGGGAGTTGAATTGTCCCTTGGTCATCTTGAGGATTTTCTTGTGATGTCGGCGGCGATGTGGTCCTGTTTTTACTCTTGCCATTATTTACACTCCTGCGATCAATTGGGCGCCAGTACCCGTGCTGATTACTGCACGCTTTCTACTCGTTGCACACACCCAAAGAGCGCGAAAAATATTATTCAAATATTGCCAAACTGGTTATTTCAGGTTTGGCGCCAAGCGATGTACACGCTTCTTTATCCCACGACCTTTGACTGGGATCATCTCGGTGAACAATCGCTTGGTACGTTTTGAGGTTACCCTGCGCCGGTGGCTCTTACCACCTTTTGTCCTTACCAGCTTCCCAGATCCGGTTAAACGAAACCTTTTTGAGGTCGCCTTGTGGGTCTTCAATTTATATTTGCCAGTACTCTTCTTACGCGGCACTTTTTTCGCTCCTCTCACACAAAATTCCGCGGATTAAACTCCATCCGCGGATATCATCAGCAAATGTTAGTTTGTTTTTGCTTAATCCTTACTGTTAATTATTTCTTCTTTGCTTTCGTTGGCGCTAAAACCATCAGCATGCTGTTTCCTTCTAAGGATGGACTTTGCTCGACGACAGCAACATCTGAAAGTTCTTCTGCAATGGCTTTTAGGTCATTCAATGCAATTTCCGGATAAGTGATCTCGCGACCTCTGAAGCGAATGCGCACCTTGACTTTCATCCCGTTCTCGAGCCATCTCCTGGCGTCGCGAACTTTGAATCCGCGGTGATGTTCAGTTGTCTTGGGTCTTAATCGGATTTCTTTGATCTCGACTTTGACCTGCGCTTTGCGTGCTTCTCGCTCCTTTTTCGTTCGCTCGTAAAGAAATTTTCCGTAATCCATCACTCGACAAACTGGAGGTTCTGCATTTGGGGCTACCTCGACCAGGTCAAGGTCTGCCTCTCGAGCGATGCGAACTGCTTCTTCAGTTGATACGACGCCAACATTTTCTCCGCTGGCGTTGATCAAACGCACTTCAGGAACGCGAATGGAGTTATTTACCCGGAATTGTGATGAGCTAATATCTTACTCCTTTTAAGTTCTCGGCCTTTGAAATAGACGAGCGCATGATACCATAAATCTGCGAGAATCGTCAACCACAGCAACCTCTCTGCACCCTTCAAACTCTAGCCCTGATATCGCTTTCCGCCCGGTCAAGAAATTCACTAATCTTCATTGCGCCCAGATTCTCCTCAGACCGCAATCGGACAGAGACTGATTCAGCTTCCACCTCCCGATCTCCAATCACCAACATATAAGGAATTTTTTGATTTTGAGCATCCCGAATTTTGGCATTCATTCTTTCACCGCGCTCATCAACCTCAACGCGGAGACCCACTTCACCAAGCTTATCAGCAACCTGGTGTGCGTAATCATAATGACGATCAGCGATCGGGATCAGAACTGCCTGGACAGGAGCCAACCAGACCGGGAATGCACCGGCAAAATGTTCGATCAACACACCCATGAAACGTTCCATCGAACCCAACAAAGCACGATGGATCATGTATGGGCGATGATCCTGCCCATCTTCACCTACATATGTCAGGTCGAACCGTTCTGGCAATGTGAAATCAAACTGGATTGTGCTGAGCTGCCACTCCCTTCCTAAGGCATCACGCACTTTCAAATCGATTTTTGGACCATAAAATGTTGCCTCCCCTTCATCCACCTGGTAGGGTATTTCGGCCCTCTCTAACGCATTTCTTAAAGCTTCTGTTGGTGCTTCCCATTGTTCAGGTTCACCAGCTGCTTTTTCCGGATTACGCGTTGAAAGGTAAGCCTGGAAGTCTTTAAATCCAAAAGCTCGCAAGATGTTTAAGCTGAATTCAAGAACCCGGTCAATTTCTTCAGGCATTTGATCTGGCCGCACAAAAAGGTGGGCATCATCTTGAGTAAATCCCCTCACTCGCAGTAAACCATGCAGAACTCCACTGCGTTCGTAACGGTAAACCGTACCCCATTCAGCAAACCGTAGGGGCAGATCGCGATAAGATCGCGTCCGGCTCTTGAATATTTGTACATGAAATGGGCAGTTCATTGGTTTTAAATAATATTCCTGCCCCTCGATGTCCAAAGGAGAATACATATTTTCTTGATACCAGTCCAGATGACCGCTTGTCTCCCAGAGATGCGCCTTACCAATGTGTGGTGAATAAACAAATTCATACCCACCGATCTCGTGCTCTTCCCGGCAGTAATCCTCCGCTAATTTGCGTACCATGCCCCCTTTTGGATGCCACAAAATCAATCCAGGTCCAACCTCCTCGTTAACACTGAAAAGATCGAGATCGCGGCCTAACCTGCGGTGGTCTCTCTTGCGCGCCTCTTCCAGCTTCCAGAGATATTGTTCAAGATCGTCAGCGGATTCCCACGCTGTCCCGTAAATCCTCTGCAGCATCGGGCGCCGTTCATCGCCTCGCCAGTAAGCACCAGCAACATTTAAAAGCTTGATTGCATCCGGATTTATTTCACCTGTATTGGCTACATGTGGTCCACGACATAAATCGACAAACGTATCCTGGGTATAAATGGAGATCTCTGGTTTCTCATCCAGGGGTTCCCCATACTCATCAAAGCCCCCTTCTTCCAGACCGTTGATCAATTCAAGCTTGTAGGGTTGATCGGCAAAAATTTTACGCGCCTCATCCGCCTGGAGGATTGCCTTCTCGAATTTATAATCTCCGGCAATAATCTCACGCATTCTTTTTTCTAAAATATCTATATCCTCCGGAGTGAGGGGTCGTGGTAGATCGAAATCATAATAAAATCCATCCTCAATTGGCGGTCCAATTGCGACCTTACCATCCGGAAACATCTCGATCACCGCTTGCGCCATCACATGCGCGGCAGAATGTCGAATGCGGTAGAGATTACTCTCTACATATGCCACTTTGTTTTCACTTGACATTTTTCCTCCAAGTCGATCAACCAGACATGGTTCATTAAATTGTGATAGGAAACAAAAACTCTCACCCTTCTGGGGCGAGAGTAAATATCACGCGGTTCCACCCAGATTAAGCCACTGGCTTATCTTAGTGCGACCTGTAACGGGGTCCTCCGTTTCCCTTAATCAGTCCACCGAAGGACTTTTCGGGGTTCCGCTCGCGGGTGGTTTTCCCTGGATGAAATCCTGAAGTGACTCTCAATCTGTGATCACTTCTCCCTGTTGGTTTCAGGACCAGCTACTCGTCCCGGTCAGCGCGTTTTCCTCTCAATATTGGCCGAATTATACCATTTTAGGATAATTCTACAAGTGACCTGCCACCTATTTTGGACACTTGAACTTCATAACACGATTGTGAAATGCGGAGAATTCTCTGATGCCGAACTTCCCACAGGCAAAATACCTCACCTCATAATCGCCTTTTGCAATGGTGTAATCTTTGGATTCATCCCTATCCAGTGTGAAGACATACGTCGAAGGTCCAGTGAAGATTGCAAATACATTGGAATCCAGTTCGTTGGTCAAAGTGACCTTCACGATTTTCAATGTGTTGGTGATGTTTACTATATGAGGTGACGTCGGTGGGTTTAGGGCATTCGCTCCACAAACAGGCAGCAGCAATTTCGTGTGTTTGGTTAGATCTATCGTTGAGGAATCCCTTGCGCCGCAGTAACTGACATCCTTATCATACTCGCCTCGCTCAACGGTGAAGGTTCTTGTCTCTCCGGGTTTGATCACAAAGTAATAAAACGCAGGTCCATCCAACCATAGATAGGCAGTGCTTGTCGAATCATTCTCGACTTTTAATGCTACCAAATCCGACTTCTCAATTACTGAAGCAGTGGTTTGCGAAGCTGGTAGCTGCACAGCCGCTGTGAGCAAGACAAAGATCATCACGCTCATCATCGCTAGCAAACTCTTTTTCATCATTTGTCAGCACCTCCTTGGAAAGTAACTGATTCTCTCTAGTTTCATCTAAATCTGCAATAATCCACTGGTGTAATACTATCAGAAATGAGCAATTAATCAATATGCCAAGTTACCTATTACCACACATTAATTATCCAATAATTCAGCTGCAGCTAGTGATTCAACCACTCCGATCACAGCGGAGTTATCAAGATCACTCATACCCATTTCAAGCATGGCATTGAAAAGCTGGCTGTGCAATGATGTCGCTGCCAAAGGTATGCCATATAACCGGGCGGTGTCGAGCACGATACCCAAATCTTTGGCTTGCATATAGGCTTTAAAGCCTGGTTCCCGGTTTCCAGCAAATAATCTTTGTGGTTTGACATCCAGTGCCCAGCACTGCGCAGCCCCCCCTTGAATTGCATCAACAACTTTCTCAGGATCAGCACCAGCCTTTTTAGCAAATATCAATAACTCACCCAGGGCCACCATCTGGGCCGCGACCATGATCTGGTTGGCTGCTTTCGCAATTTGTCCCGCACCTTCTTCTCCAACGTGGGTTATCGTTTTTCCCATTGCCTCCAAGACAGGTCTTACCTTCTCCAATGCTTCAACCGGACCGCCAACCATAATCGCCAGGGTCCCTTGTTTAGCACCGATATCCCCGCCGCTCACCGGTGCATCTAAACAGGGAACGCCTTTCGCGCCAAGGGTTTCAGCCAACATTCGAGCTGTTGCCGGTTTTATGGTTGAATTGTCGACGTAAATCAGTCCTTGGTGGGCGCCCTCAATTATGCCATTCTTTCCTAAAACTACAAATTCAACATCCAGCGAATCCGGTAGATTCGTAAAAACCACATCCACTTCGTTAGCAACTTCGGCCGGTGATTTTGCTGGTTGAGCGCCTTCTGCGGTCAACTCATGAACTGCTTCCTGGCTGCGATTGTGGACAATAAGCGGGAATCCTGCCTTGAGTATATTTCGCGCCATGGATTTCCCCATTAAACCTAAACCAATATAACCCACTTTCAGCATTTGTCACTCCTTAAGATGGTATCGTTTCGTAAGCCAAAGCTTTTCTTATTATTAATAATTTAGCCTGTCTGCAATCTAATTTACGTTCGGGATTCTTTATGCTAGAATGAATTCGCATTTTGAACAATGTGTGTTATTTTACAACAGAAACGGAGTCGGGTATGCCTTTAGACATTGTCGTTGGCACTCAATGGGGAGATGAAGGGAAAGGTCGCTTTGTGGACCTGCTGGCGGCACAGGCTGATTATGTCGCTCGTTACAATGGCGGGGACAATGCCGGGCACACCGTAAACGTCGGTCAACAAATTTTCAAACTCCACTTGATTCCATCCGGCATTATTCATCCCCACACTGTTGCAGTGATCGGGAACGGCGTTGCCGTCAATCCAAGAGTTTTACTATCCGAAATGGAGACCTTAACAGAGTCGGGAATTGAAATCTCCCCCAAGCGTTTGATGCTTTCCTTCGCGGCACACATGATCACCCCCGCCCATTTGGCACTTGATCTAGCCCAAGAAACCGCCCGCGGAAAAGCGAAGATTGGCACCACATTACGTGGTATTGGCCCCGCATATACGAGCAAGGTCTCTCGTCATGGATTACGACTCTTTGAAATGCTCGATCAAGCGAAATTCGTCCCTGCCATTCATGCTCACGTTGAAGAAATCAACCAGCAGCTTACCAGTCTTTATCAGGCAGAACCATTGAATCCAGATGATGTCGCTGAAGAACTCGGAGAGTATGCCGTACGAATGGCTCCCTATATCGGTGATATTTCAACCACCATATATGAAGCCTTAGGACAGGGTCGTCGCATTCTCGCTGAAGGTGCCCAGGGAACATTGCTTGATCTCGATCATGGGACATACCCGTTCGTCACCAGTTCAACGCCCACCTCACCAGGAGCTTTAGTTGGTCTTGGACTGGGTCCTGGTTATGAAGAACGAGTGATTGGAGTAACAAAATCCTTTCAGTCTCGGGTTGGATCAGGACCTTTTCCAACTGAATTATTTGGAGATCTCGCCGGTCGTTTACGGGGCACCGGCGAACAACCCTGGGATGAATTCGGAACAACGACAGGACGACCCCGGAGAGTTGGTTGGCTTGACCTGGTTCTGTTACGCTATGCAGTCCGTATCAACGGCATCACTGAACTAGCCTTGACCAAGCTTGACATCTTATCAGGATTAGACCGCATCTTACTCTGCACAGGTTATCGCCAAGAAGGTCATGAATTCTTCAACCTGCCATTTGGACCAAGCGACTTGTCTGGATACAAACCGATCTATGAAGAGGTCCCTGGTTGGCAGGAGGAGATCAGGGACGCACGTAGATGGGAGGATTTGCCTGTAGAGGCGAGGTCATATATCTTGAGAATCGAGGAACTAGTTGGAGTTCAAGTTCGCTTAGTTTCCGTCGGTCCAGAACGAGAGCAAGTCGTCGAAATAACATAGCATTTCATCGCACATCTCATTCCAATTGGAGGTCGCAATGCGCAAAAAGGTCACCTTGATTACCGGGGTCAGCGGAGAGGTTGGCCTCGCCCTGGTAAAGAGTCTCGCCGAGGCGGGAAAGAATGACCTGCTCAGCCTGGATATTCGCCCAATCCCTGCAGAATACGCCCAATATTCCGAACATATTCAGGGTGATATCCTTGATAAATCTTTATTGAACCGGTTGGTCAGCGAGTACGAGATCGTTTCGATATTTCACATGGCTGCTCTGCTTTCAACCCGGGGAGAATTTACCCCTGTTGCTGCCCACCAGGTTAACGTTGAAGGGACAATGGGCCTGCTCCAACTAGCCGCAGAACAATCTGAATGGCGAGGTGATCCTGTAATGTTCATCTTTCCGAGTTCAATCGCAGTTTATGGGATGCCGGACCTTGAGACCAAATCCCAATATCCCCGGGTCCGTGAATGGGAATGGAATTATCCTATAACCATGTATGGTTGTAACAAGCTGTACTGCGAAATGCTCGGGACTTACTTCTGCAGCAATTACCGCCAGCTCGCAGTTGAACGACCCCAAATGCTTGATTTCCGCTGTGTGCGGTTTCCAGGCTTGATCAGTGCCTTCACCGTCCCCAGTGGAGGCACGAGTGATTATGGATCAGAAATGCTGCATGCAGCAGCTAAAGATGAACCTTATGCAGCTTTCGTCCGGTCGGATACACAGATCCCGTTTATGGCCATGCCAGACGCGGTCGCTGCCCTGCTCCTGCTCTCTCAAGCACCGAAAAGCGCTCTTAACCGCATGGTGTATAACGTGACCAGCTACAGCCTGACCGCGGAACAATTTCGTGACCAGGTTATGAAATCATTTGCGGGTGCGAAGATTGAATTCAATCCTGACCTCAAACGTCAGCGGATTGTAGACACCTGGCCGGCTGATCTAAATGATAACGATGCCCGCCGGGATTGGGGTTGGGAACCCGGTTATAACGTAGAAAGATCCTTTGAAGAATACTTGATCCCCAACATTCTCCAGCGATATAGGAATTGACAATACTTATTCATTCCCAATTCAATTATTATTGATATTATCTGCACAGAATGAGTTTACAAACCCATTATGAAGGACTCAAAGCAATTCGAATCCTGATAATCGTTTTCGTTCTTACAGGTTGTTTTTTCCTGTTGTCGGCTTGTGATAGCTCAGCAACACCATACCCAATCATCGAGGTTACTCCTTCGCCGACAACTACCCAGACTCCAACTCCGACGGTAGAATGGTTTCCCGCCACCTCCACCCCGACGATTGTACCGACCTTGCCGGTTACCCCAACTCCTGATTATCGGCCCAATTTGGGAACAGTGATTCTCCAGGATGATTTCTCCACTCCAGGAATATGGACTACAGGTCAAACCTCTTCTGGTAACATCGCTTTGGGATTGAATGAGCTGACCATCGCCATCGCAGAACCAAAAGCGTACGATTACAGTGTTCGCATGGAGCCCCTATTAATGGATTTCTACCTTGAGCTCACTGCCAGTCCAATGCTTTGCCAGGGAGAAGACCAGTATGGTATCTTAATTCGCATGTCATCTCCTGGCGATTTTTACCGATACTCGCTATCTTGTGATGGGCAGGTTCGCCTGGATCGAGTAGTTCAAGGCGCAGCCAGCTCACCTCAGCCGTGGATGAGCACCGGATCGATCCCTCCCGGGGCTCCAATAACAGCTCGATTAGGGATTTGGGCGCGTGGTGATGAATTTCGATTTTTTATTAATGACCAACACCAATTCACCGTCAATGATCCTCTGCTCGTATCCGGGAACATTGGCGTATTCGCCAGATCAATGGGTGAGACCGCAGTAACTGTCAATTTTTCCGACCTTATTATCCGGCAAATTGAGCAATAAGACCTATGTCAAAACGTCCGTTTGTCAATCGTTTAAATGATCTCGATCCGAAAACCTGGCTAAAGTTTCAAAAATCCTGGTTCGTGCACGCACCACCTCCCAGAAAAAAGGGAGTAATTCGTCATCCCGCGAAATTTCCAGAAACATTAGCCCAGGAATTCATTGAATTCTTCACCAAGCGCGGCCAGGTCGTAATGGACCCAATGGTCGGAACTGGCAGCACCCTGCTGGCTGCGCTGCGATCTGGCAGGCACAGTATTGGCATTGAACTGAATAACAATTATGCCGAAATCACAGAGCAGTTGGTGGCTGAGGAGATGATCAACTTGGGGGAAAGTGTAAAGGATATTTCATGTCAAGTTATCCATGGCAATGCTGCACAGATAACGAAAATAGCTAAGGAATTCAACTTCCCCGATATAGATTACATGATCACCTCTCCACCTTATTGGGACATGCTGCATGCAAAAGGTGCCCAAACGCAAAAGAAAAGAAGGGACACTGAAGAATTAGACACACAATATTCCGATGATCCTGAAGATCTCGGCAATATTCACGATTACGATGAGTTTCTTCGCAAATTGGTGGATATTTACGTGGAGATAAAACCATTCATCAAACCTCGGGCTTATCTCACAATTATCGTTAAAAATGTCAAGAAAGGTGGAAAAATTTATCCTCTTGCCTGGGATTTGGCGCGCATTTTGGGAGAATCATATACCTTGAAAGATGAGAAAATTTGGTGCCAGGACGATATTCGTTTAGCACCTTATGGGTTGGGCAGCGCCTGGGTCAGCAACACTTTCCACCATTACTGCCTCCAATTCCGCAATGAGTGATAGGTAGCAAGTTATTGGAAAATTGAAATTCTGTCCTATATAATCTAAGAGGAAAAAATTACAAATTCCAAAAAACACTTCACAAAATCCACTTTTTAGTGTACAATTGTTCTATATTATCGGTGAGTGCCACGCTGGCTCTTAAACGGGCGGTGTTCGTCCGTAACAAATACTTATCCGCTCACTGCAACGAAAGGAGACCCCCAATGTATCACAATATCATAATCGTCGGCAACCTTGGCCGGGACCCGGAAATGCGCTACACCCCCTCCGGCCAGGCGGTAACAAATTTTAATGTTGCCACAAATCGTCAATACACATCCTCTGACGGTAACCAGGTGAAAGAAACGATCTGGTTCCGGGTTTCAACCTGGGGAAAATCTGCTGAAGTCACCAATCAATATTTGAAAAAAGGAAGTAAAGTCCTCGTCGAAGGCCGATTAAATCCTGATCAGGAGACAGGAGGACCTCGAATTTGGAATCGCCAAGATGGTTCAGCCGCTGCCAGCTACGAAATAACTGCCAATGTTGTTCGTTTTCTCTCTTCACGAGCAGAGGATGAAGCTACCTACAATGCGGGTGAATCTCAAAGCGTATCTGAACCAGAGGATATCCCTTTTTAAAATCACTCTTGGTTTCGAGCTGGCAAGTGCGACTACATCACCATAATCTGAAACTCGGATGTTATCCATCCTAGTACATGCTCTTTGAAGGGCGGAGGAAAAGAAAGTTTAGATATTCCTCCGCCCTTCCGCTTATAATAATCTGGTAAAAGATTATCTATCTCATCCAGGAGTTATAAATGCCCGATAAAGCTGACAAGTCACCACCACAAAGATTTCCTCCGATGTCTGTTCCAGATGATATTGAGGCAATTTATGTCAACCTCGTCCGGATAGCTCATTCACCTTCTGAGATGGTCTTCGACTTTGCCCATTTACTGCCAGGGACGCGGCCTGCTAAGGTCCGTACCCGCATCGTGATGTCTCCACTAGGTGCCAAATTACTCCAACGTGCCTTAAGTGAAAATCTTGCCAGATATGAAAAATCGTTTGGAGAGATCAGCGTCCCTGGATCAAAGTCCCTCGCAGACTATCTTTTCCGTCCCACTCCCCCTTCAGATGAACCTGAACAGGAATAACCAATGCACCGTTTAGATGAAATCGCAGAACAAATACACCAGGCGTTCGAGGTTCGCACAAGCACGCGCGATAAAGCATTGACACAGGCTCGTACGCTTACCAGATACTGTGCAGATACAATTCGCGCAGTACACCGCAATGAATTTGACCTGGCAAAGGAACATCTTGATCGCGCCTCTGCCCTAGCCAAGTCTTTTTACACGGACTTGGAAGCTTTTCCTGATTTATATTATGCGGGATACACGCAAGATGCGTTAAAAGAATATGCTGAAGCCAGCATTGTTTATGCTCTGGTCAATGACAAGGAGCTGCCCTCTCCCCAGGATTTAGGTTTAGAAAACGCCACCTATTTGAATGGTCTGGCAGAAACGGTTGGAGAATTTCGAAGGCGATGTTTAGATATCTTGCGCCAGGGATATTCAAAAGATGCGGAACTGCTTCTCCAGCATATGGATGATATTTATGCAGTATTGATCACCATGGATTACCCGAATGCAATCACTGGAGGTATCCGTCGCCAAACCGATATTGCCCGCAGCATCATCGAACGTACCCGCGGCGATTTGACACTCAGCTTGCGCCAGGAACACCTTGAACAATCGATGCAGCGTCTCGAAGGAAAGATCAAGGAATCATGAGTACCATCCGGGCTTCAGAGATAGGAACTTACCTCTTCTGCAAGCGCGCCTGGTGGTATCAAAAACAAGGCTATGAATCAAACAATACAAGTGAACTGGCAGCTGGGACCAGGGTCCATGTTCAGCACACTCGTCTGGTCATGGTCAGTGGCTGCCTGAGAATTTTAGCTTATATTGTCCTCATCACCGCAATCCTAATTCTAGCAGTTTACGTAACGGGTAAGATTATCTAATTCTTTTGTTGTACCTGGTTGGATTTCTATTACTCCTTGGAGTTATCTTATATTGGTTATCTGATCTGCAGCGCCGTTCTTCAGGCTTGCCAGCCGGTAGAATAATATATAGCGATCATTCAGAATGGGGGAAGATTGAAACACCACTTTATGATCCAACATTCAATCTGACAGGAAAACCAGATTATATGATTGAAAGTAGTGATGGGATTATCCCAGTGGAGGTCAAATCAAGCCGACTGAAAACTGCTCCTTATGACTCCCACATTTATCAGCTCGCTGCTTACTGTTTGCTGATCGAGCAAACATTTTCCATAAGGCCTGAGTATGGTATTCTAAACTATGTCAACCAGGATATCGCCGTTGATTACACACCTCAACTTGAGCAAAATGTAATCGATACAATCAGGGAGATGCGTTCGTTAAGTCGCCGCCGAAACATCGATCGTTCTCACGAATCTGTCAATCGCTGCCGAGGATGTGGATTCAATTCCCTTTGCGAGCAGGCATTGAACTGAATAGTAAGAATTTCAAATCGATAATCATCAATATTACATATGATAAATCCCATCAAATCAGGTACAAGATAAACTCGTTTATAATATCGGCATGCCTGATGGGGTACGTGGTTTCCAAAGAATTGCAGTCGCTTCACATCCTGAGATTCTCGTTGCTGTCGAAGAAACTGAGCACATTGTTTCTTTCTTTAGCGAACACGGTATACGAGTCTTCTCTGGTGTATTGGACGATGAACAATTGCGGAAAAATATCTCCGAAGGCGAGCTTGATCTTTTAATTGCCCTGGGTGGAGATGGCACAATGCTACGGGCGGGCCATCTCTGCGGACCTAATGATGTCCCTATCCTGGGAATTAATATGGGGCGTTTCGGGTTTTTGATGGAAATCCGTCAAGATGGCTGGAGAGATGCCCTCCAAAGGTTGCTGAATGGTGATTTTTGGTTGGAAAAAAGGATGATGTTGTCTGCAGAACAGGTCAGAAACGACAAAGTGCTTGGAAAATGGGATGTAGTCAACGAGACCGTTGTCAGCCGGGGAAGTTTTGTGCGCCCTGTCCAGATGAAAGTCAACGTTGATGGTCGCTTCCTGGCAACCTACGTGGCAGATGGGATGATCGCCTCCACACCGACGGGCTCAACAGCATATGCTTTGGCAGCTGGAGGTCCAATCTTGCCACCTGAGCTGCGAACGATTTTATTAGTGCCAATCGCACCTCATCTTTCCATTGACAGAGGCATCGTCCTAGCTGAAGGATCTTCTGTGGCAATCCAGGTCCACACTAATCACCAGGCTGTCCTCAGCATTGACGGTCAACCACCCGTCGATTTAGAGGATGGTGATTACGTCAATGTTCGTGCCAGCAGCCATTCCCTTCAATTCGTTCGCTTTCAAGACCCGGGCTATTTTTATCGAAATTTAACACCACACATGAACCAAAATCCATCCACTGGAATTACGAGATGACTACAGAACCAGCTACTCTTTATTGTGAAAACCACCCAAATGTTGAGACAACACTGCGCTGCAATCGCTGCGAGAAACCGATTTGCGCTAAATGTGCTGTCCTGACTGAAACTGGCTACAGGTGTACTGATTGCGTCCGCTCCCAGCAGAAAACGTTTGATACTGCTACGACGATTGATTACATACTGTCCATCAGCATTGCAGTTATCTTGGCATATATTGGCAGCTTATTGTCCTCCAGAATCGGATTCTTCACGATCTTTGTCGCTCCGATTGCTGGCATTGTGATTGCTGAAGCTATCCGCAGGGCTATCCGTCGCAGACGGTCAAAGCGCTTATTCAAGGCAACTGCGGCTGCGACTGCCCTCGGCGGGATCCTGCCAGTCTTGTCAATACTGGCATTAACTGGATTGACAATTGGCATTACAGGTATATTCTTTTTCATCTGGCCCGTTTTGTATACTGTTATTGTCACTTCAACCGTATATTATCGGTTAGCAGGTATCAGCCTTTAGTTCTCAATATATCCTGACGCCTATGCTTGTCGAACTTCGTATCGAGAATTTCGCCATCATCGATAATCTTGAACTCAATTTCGGGCCAGGATTAATCACCTTTACTGGAGAAACCGGGGCTGGTAAATCCATCATTATCGACGCAGTCGAATTACTTCTTGGGGGACGGGCTGAGGTTTCGATGATTCGCACCGGTTCCGATCGTGCCATCATCGAATCAACATTCAAAATTCCCGATACCAGTCAAACAATAATCAAATCAATCCTCGAACGCGAGGAACTATTTGATGATCCTGAGTATTTCAGCATTGGTCGTGAAATCCGCTCCAATGGACGGAGTGTCGCCAGATTGAATGGACGAAACGTCAGCGCCGGTTTGTTGAGAGAAATTGGCGAGCTGTTGGTAGACCTTCATGGCCAATCTGAGCATCTTTCATTGCTTAGAGTACGCGAGCATTTGAACCTACTCGACAGATATGCCGGGAATGAAACACAGTTAGCTGAATACCAAACAGTATATCGAGAATTAGCTTCTGTAATCCAGGAACTAAATGATTTGCGTATGGCTGAAAGCGAAGCTGCCCGGCAAATTGATATGCTCAATTATCAGATCAATGAAATAGAAGCTGCCCGTTTGGAAATTGGCGAGGATGAGCAGCTGATCTCAGAACGAAACCGTTTAGCAAACGCGGAAAGTCTTGCCTCTGCCGCACAAAGTGCACTCATTAAACTCGATGAGGGAACGCCTGAAACTCCATCAGTCACAGACTTACTTGGGCAAATATTGGATGAAATAAAAGAATTAACCCGCCTGGATGCTTCCCAAGGGAGCTTAGATGAGAATTTTCAGAATGCGTTCTCGTCATTAAGCGATTTAGCTCACCAACTTCGAGCTTACATCGAAGGAATTGAATTCAATCCTGATCGACTAAACCAGGTCGAAGAACGATTAAACCTGATAGCCAATTTAAAGAGAAAATATGGGGACACAATCCCGGAGATACTTAAATTCCTTGATGATGCCAGGGAGAAAAAAGACACCATTACCCACGCAAGTGAGCGGATAGAAGAATTAGAAATTCAAATGGGGGAATTAAAAACCAACCTCGGCGATAAGGGTCAGGCACTTTCCAAATCCCGGCATAAAGCGGCTGAGACATTGGAAAGAGAAATGGAAGCTGAACTAGATGAGCTGAATATGTCGGGGGCACGATTTGCCGTAGAATTCAAAGATCAATTAGATGATGATGGATTGCCGTTATCCGATGGACGAGTTGTGGCTTACGATGCATCTGGAATTGAACAGATAGAATTTCTAATTGCCCCCAATCCTGGTGAGGGATTGAAACCTCTGGTAAAAATCGCCTCCGGAGGGGAAACATCCCGCTTGATGTTAGCCTTGAAGAACGTGCTTGCTCGCGCAGATAACGTACCTACCCTCATTTTTGATGAAATTGACCAGGGTATCGGAGGTCGCGTGGGGACTGTTGTGGGTCACAAATTGTGGTTGCTATCCCGCCACCACCAGGTGCTTTGTGTAACCCACCTGCCTCAGCTAGCAGCCTTTGGTGAACAGCACCTTCAAGTGAGCAAGCACATCCAAAACGGTCGCACTATTACTCAAGTTGCTGACCTTAGTGACGATGCACGCTTGCCTGAATTAGCACAAATGCTTGGAGAGACCAGTGAAGGAACTTTGCATTCTGCTCGAGATATGCTGAAAACTGCGTCGACCCTAACAAACCGTTCGAATGACTGAGCTGCGGATTAATTTACTTGGTTCACCTGAAATTCGCTGGGATCAACAGCTTCTCAATGTTAACAGGCGCATACCGCGCACAATTCTTTTCTACCTGGCTTCCTCTGGAAATCTAATCGGGCGGGAAAAACTGCTCACCTTATTCTGGGAAGACACTCCCCCAACACAGGCCCGCCGCCGTTTGCGGGGAGCGCTAAGCAGGCTCCGCAGTGAACTCCCAGAACCAGATCTGCTTATCAGCCAAAGCGATCTGGTAGGTATAAATAAAAAAAGAGCATGCGTTGACCAGCAAGAGTTCTTAGAATTACACGATACATTCGGCAACCAACCCTGGATAATACCCACAGAAGAAGAAATTCCGGAACAAATTATCCAACCCATGATCCGCGCGGCAAATTTATGGCGCGGTTCAGAATTCTTGGAAGGTGTGCATCTACCTGGTTCGAGCTCATTAGAGAGTTGGTGGCAGCAAACAAATCTCCATTTAACTCACTTAAGGACTCGGCTTTTCACTAGAATTTGCGACCATTTCCATGTATCTGGGCAGCTGGAAGACGCCCTTAACTTTGCGCGGGCTGCTCTAGAAAGCGATAACCTGAACGAAGAGGTTCACTTAAGAGTATTAATTCTCCTAGTAGATATGGGTGAGTACCAAGAAGCGCGGCAGTATTACCGTTCAGTAGCGAAACTACTAAACGATGAGTTGGATACCCAACCTTCTCAGCAGCTTGTCTCTGTCTACCGTCAAATTCAACAACGCTCTGTTGCCTCACGCCAGTCTTCCCAACTAGAATGGCGGATTAGAATGAGCCTCCACACACCCTTTGTTGGCAGGCAGGCAGAATTTTCCCATTTACAAGAAGTCATGGAACATAGTGGAGGTATTGTTATCAGCGGGGAGTCAGGTATAGGTAAGACCCGCCTCGTCCAAGAATTTTGCGAATTATTTGCCAGCGACCGAAGGATTTTTGTAACCCATAGCCGACCAACGGAAATAAATCTACCGTATCAACCAATCATCGAGATACTTCGCAACCAGATAACAAGTTCCGAATGGCAAGAAATTCCTAACATTTGGATTGATCCTCTCGCGCTTATTCTTCCTGAATTATCATCATTTCAACTATCCCTTTCACCACCATTGATTACATACGATCTTGACCACAATCGCTCGACTCTCCTGGAGGCGATCCGACAGGTTTTCTTAAATATTTCGCATGGGAACGATTTGGTTTTATTCCTTGATGATCTTCAATGGGCTGATGAGGCTACCTTATCAGTTGTTTCTTACCTGCTTGACCGTCCTCCTTTTGACGGCCAGGCATTTATTATTCTCGCTGTTCGTTCAGATGAAATCAATCCATATTTAGAGGAATTTCTCACCCAAATTGATACCTCACCAAAATTAAACCTTATCCTCTTGGACCGCCTCAATCCAAATGAGATAGCAGGATTGGGGAGATATGTGATGGGATATCCCATAAGTCAGGAATTTGTTGACCAATTGGAACAAGAAACTGGCGGAATTCCTTTCATCATTCTCGAGACCTTCAGATCGATCCAGGCTGCAGAAATATCCGCTGGTCAGTCAGAGCCTCAGAGCCTACCCTTAGCACAAAGTGTATACACGCTGATAAAAAATAGGATTGGACGATTAAGCCCTTTAGCATTTTCAACATGTGAATTTGCTGCAGTGATTGGACCAGAATTCGATCCTGAATTAATAAGTCTGGCTGGACAACAGAATTTCGCTGTTATTGCTAGAGCCATAGAAGAATTAAAGCAGAGAAATATAATCGAGCCAATCGACCGCCCAGATAAAGTTTCCAATTGGCGATTCGTTCACGACAAGATCCGTGAAACCATTCTCCAAGATATTAACCAAATTCGCTTGCAATACCTCCACGAGCACGTGGCGCAAGCTATGGAGATTCACCTTCCGCTTTATGATCGTAGCCAATCTGCTGTTTTAGCTCACCATTATGAAGCGGCAGGTAAAGTCGCCGCGGCGTTGAATTACTGGTTGAAAGCTGCTCAATGGGCGCGTCAGCTTTATTCACCTATTGAAGCTGGTCAAATACTCTCCCATGCTGAAAGGCTGATCATAGATTCGAACGAGCGAATTAGCGATGAGTTGTTACACGATTTTTACTCTGAGTGGACCGAGATGGCGTACGAGATGCAGGATGCTAATCTGATCCGGAAGAATAACGAGAGTTTACTAAAACTTGGTAGGGAGAGAAGAAGCAAGCTACTGATTGGGACCGCTCTGGATGGATTTAGTGATGCCAGTTTGGCTGAAAACCGGTTCGAAGAGGGTCTGGCTTATACTTCGCAGGCAATAACATATCTGGCTCAGACGAAGAATACTTACGAAAAGATGAATGTCCAGATTCACCGGGGTGTATTCCTTTACATGCTGGGCCGAATTAATGCAGCAATAAAATCATTTGAATCAGCGCTTTCCTTAAGTGAAGATAATAACGATCCCCAGATACTAAATGCTACTGCAAATGCTCATTACCAGCTCGCACTTTGTCAGACCCTGAGCGGTTGGCCAGAGATTGGATATAAAAATGCCAAAATTTCTCTCGAATTTGCCACCGCAATTGACCACCATCACACAATTATTACCGCGTATACTGCCTCGTCTTTAGCCCTTTACTTCATGGCAGAATACAAACGGGCGCGGGAGGACAACCAAAAGGGAATTGAGATCGCCAAACGGCTAAAAGCAGACCGTATGCTCGGGTACCTATACGCAATCAATGGTTTTCTTAGTAGCGCCGAGGGCGATCTTGGCTCAGCTTATGCTTCTGCCCAATCCGTTTATCAGTTGGGTGAGAAATATAACCACAATGATACGTTAGCCTTTGGACATCGGATAATTGGTGATTTATTTTTATTGATTGATAATCCTGAAAAAGCTGGCGAGTATTTTCAGCAGGGTGTGAAGTCAGGTAGTGGAGATTTCTGGAGTTTGGATAATCTCATTCGACTGGGATATGCACAGATTCGCAGCGGTAAAACTGATATTGGTATGGTGAATCTGCATCGCGGAATTGATTTAGCTCAATCAACCGGATTGGGAGTAGTGGAAATTCGCGGGCTTCAATTCCTGAGCTATTCGTATATTTCTCTGGGCGATTGGGAATTAGCACTAGAAGTTGCTGAACAATTGGAAAATCAAGCAATTAAACGATCCATGCCCATGGTTCGAATCTTAGCTCGATTTGTCGCTGGCATTGCCCGCTCTAATCTTGGCCTTCAAACTGATGTTCTTGAACACCTGCAACTTATCTTAGCCTCATTGAAAGATATCGGGCAGCCTTTTATCGAAGTACGGGCTTTGGTTGAAATAATTCGAGTGAAGAAGTTCCTTAAAGTAGATCCATCTTCAGATATTCATAGGGTAAATGATATCTTGAAGTATTGCGAATCAAAAGCTAATCCTGAGATAATCAACGACGCCTTCCTCAAGTACAAGAAATCAATTCAAAATCAAATGCGCAACTGATTCCTTGTCAACGTTTTGGCAACGCCTGTATGATATAGTAGTTGTATAGACCATTAACCCTTCTTGCAGGGTGCCGGGGATTCTCAATAGGGGTCCTGCATGAGCCGACAGCGGTTGCGGGGGTGATCGCTGTCGACTTTTTTTATTCACATGATCCTTTAATTCAGGATTTTCGATTTGCAAGTGAATTCGTGTACAATTCAGCCATGTCGGCCATCCCTCCACTGATTAAATCCCGACATCGACGTCAGGAGCGATATCAAAAGAGCTTTTCTCAACGCTTAAGTCGTTTTGCTATCTTTATATTAATATTGCTTAGCCTGGTCTTATCAACTTTTATTATTGGTTTCTCAACCTTGTTCGCTAATCTTACAGACAACCTCCCCTCCCTTGAAATCCTTCCATACGTACTCGAACCAGAAAACCAAATGCATCCCCCACCCAGCCGGTTATTTGACCGGAGCGGTAAGCATTTAATTGCAATATTGGAGAATTCAAATGCCGAGGGACGAGAATACTTGTCAATCGAGAGTGGCTCAAAATCATCTATCCCAGTCTCACTGGTTAACGCAACGATCGCTTCTGCAGAGCCAAATTATTGGACAAATCCAGGTTTCACAATAAATTGGAACCAGAATGAGTCTCCAACTACATTGGCTCACAGACTCGTCCGCAGGTATTTGGTGTCAGATCACCCCCCATCCCTACAGCGTTCAATCAACGAAATGATCTTGGCTGCTCAAATCAATGCAATCTTTGGTCGGGAGAAGGTAATTGAATGGTATTTGAATTCAACAAATTTCGGTAATTATGCCTATGGAGCAGACGCAGCAGCACGCGTATATTTCGGGAAATCCGCCACGAAATTAAGTCTTGCTGAGTCAGCAATGTTGGCGGCTGTTGCGGAGTCTCCATCTCTTAACCCTATTGATGCACCAACTGCAGCTCATGAACGCAAAGAAGGGGTCCTCGAATTGATGTTTGAACAGGGATTGATTTCTCCTAACGATCTCGGTGAAGCCTTAGAAGAAGAAATCAAAATTCAACCTCTAAAAGGATTTTCTTTTGATCTCTCCCCTTATTTTACGGAATTAGTCGTTGACCAAGCCGATGAGTTCATCCGAACTGATCAAATCTTCCGGGGTGGAATCGACATTATCTCTACCTTGGATTATGAACTCCAAAATCAAGTTGAGTGCACAATCAATGCACATTCAGACAGAATAACTGATGCGGCTGACGATTTGGACCTGGAAGACTGTGAGATGGCTCGATTGCTGCCCAATGCCAAGATCGATAGCGGTGAAGAAAATGTGGTATTCGATTCTAGCGTGGTTGTTACTGATCCTAATTCGGGTCAAATTCTCTCCATCGCTGGCGATGATGGTACCGGACACCCTCCTGGTTCAATATTAACCCCCTTCATCTACTTGACTTCATTCTCCCGGGGATCCAGTCCGGCATCAATGATCTGGGACATCCCTACAAACCTGATCGATGGACTATCCGAGATCCAAAATCCGGATGGAAAATTCCACGGTCCGGTGAGTTTACGCACGGCGTTGGCCAATGATTATTTAATCCCAGCCTTACAGACCCTATCTCAGATGAACCCCGATCAGGTTTGGAACACTACCAGGCAGCTTGGGGTAAATAATCTCCAAGTGTCTCAAGGTGAAAGTGAACTTCTCTTACCAATTCAGGGAGGTGCAGCTGATTTACTGGAGATTAGCCAGGCATACGGTGTTTTTGCTTCGCAAGGCAATTTGGCTGGCATTTCCCAGGACATGGATAATCAAGAGGCTTCCAGCCTCCCGCTAAAACCCCAAGTTATTCTGAATATTAAGGATAGATCTGGAAACGTCTTATTGGATTGCACTGAGCAAATTTCGGATTGCCGACCAATAATGCGTCCGGTGATAACCCCGCAGCTGGCGTTTCTCGTCACAGATGTTCTTAGTGATGAAACTGCTCGTTGGCCAAGTTTAGGTCATCCAAATCCCTTGGAGATTGGCCGCCCGGTGGCTGCAAAAATTGGGCGTACTGCCTCCCAAGAAGATGTATGGACCGTTGGTTATACGCCCAGTCTAGTAGTTTCCGTTTGGTTAGGAATTGAAGAGTCAGACCATGAGATTGTGAATTCCCCAAATTGGGCGGCAGGACTTTGGCGTGCAGTTTTTCAGTTTGCCACTAAAGACCAGCTCATTGAGGAGTTCACTCCTCCAGTGGGAATCGGTGAAATACAAGTCTGCGACCCCTCAGGATTATTGCCAACCGATGAATGTCCACACATCGTAGATGAGGTTTTTGTGAGTGGGAATGAACCAACCCAGAGGGATAATCTATTCCAAACTTTCCTAATCAATCGAGAAACTGGACGCTTAGCGACGATATTCACCTCTCCTGCTTTGATTGTTGAAGAGACATTTATGATTGTTCCTCCACAGGCAGAAGATTGGGCGAGGGAAGAAAACATCCCTCAGGTTCCTGACGCATATGACGTATTAGACTCTGAACAGGTTTCTTCTCCCGATGCAAAAATCACTTCACCAGAAATGTTCAGCACAATCGCAGGTTCTGTGCCGATTATCGGACGTGCAGCAGGAGCAGGATTTGAATCATACCGCATTCAATATGGTGCAGGATTAAATCCAAATGTTTGGTTGCAGATCGGAGAAGAATCAAACGAGCAGGTGCGAAATGGCCAGCTTGGAGTCTGGGACACAACTGGATTGAGTGGCTTGTATGCTCTGCAGCTGATCGTTTCTTACGAAGATGGGACTGTTGAATCAGCAACTATACAGGTAACGGTGGACAACCAAAAACCACAGATTGAAATCCAATACCCCGAGGATAATGGAGTTTTTTCATTATCCCAAGATGAAGAAATCGCTATCCTTGTAGAAGCTAACGACGATTTGGAATTGGCTGCAGTGGAGATTATTATCAATGGAGAATTGGTCTCATCACTGGAATCTCCACCTTTCATCTTCCCCTGGAATATCGAAAGTGGGAGACATGTTCTGCGCGTCAAAGCTATTGACAGGGCGGGAAATGTAAGCAACGATAATGTAACAATACTTGTTGTAAAATGAACAGACTCCTGGAATAAATCATCCAGGAGTCTGTTGAGTCATATAAAGCTGATTAATTTAAGGCAAGGAGCCTACCACATCGAAGGTTGCCAATATCTGATCAAGTGCCTCGAAATCTGAATCTTTTGTGATTTGCATCTCAACGAGGACTAGAAAAGCTTGTGGGTCATTTATTGGTACTGCTGTTAAGACGATATAAACATTCCCTGATCCACCACAATTCTCATACAAATCGTATTTTCCTCGGAATGCCACATCCTCATAATCATATCGAGTATCATACTTGCATTCGTCAATTAGAAAATCCCTCCGAACATCGAGTAAATTTACATATCCACCCAATTTTGCTAGATCGTCAGATGCTCCGAAAAATACCCCCGATTCAGACCAGGAATTGATATAAGCATCCAAATTAGCTGCAGCAGAAATTGTTGAACCGATTGTCTCACCCTCATCATCCCAAAAACCTCCATAAACATCCGTCCACTCAGCGGGGATATCCATTTGGATCGCACCATAATCATCCATGACACTAACATATCCGGAATAGGTTCCCGCGTCTTCTACTACAGTCTCAATATCATCTTCAATTGTTTCAGTAAACGTAACCGTAGTTTCCAGTTCTCTCCCATTTAATTGACCATCCAATACCGCTCCAGTGGAATATCGAAGAACCTCGATATCAAGCGTATCATCATTATCATGGCTCCTAAGTACATCACAATAATCCGCCATCGTTCCATCGGTGGCAAGAATTAGACTTTCCACCATGGTGATGATGTCCCCACCCTCAATGCCTGCCTTGTCCGCAGGTGAGCCTGATTCAACTGAATATACCCAAATTCCGGAGAAATCCTCATTAACGAAAGCCTCTCCGTTTATCCCCACCCATTCAACATTCTGACCTTTTTCCAATTGGCTGACAACATCTTGTGCAAGATCTCGACCGATCGCGAAATATTGATCAGTCTCCCTTCCACTGTAATTTATGCCGACAACATTTCCATCTGCATTTAATAATGGTCCCCCTGAATTTCCAGGATTTATCGTCGCATCATGCTCGATAACATAATCTACAGATGCCCAATATGTCTCGCCACCGGCTTCTTCTTTGGAGACTATCCCTCTGGTGAGCGTGAACTGCGGCTCACCAAGCGGAAAACCAGCTGCATATACTTCCAACCCAACATTGATCGGTCCTTCATGCCAATCGAGATAAGGAAATCCATCACCTTCAATGTCAATTAATGCTAGATCTGAACATTCCGATACACCGACAACCTTTGCATTATAGGTTTTCCCTGTTTCCCCTCCAATCCATACCTTCAATAATGCTGCTCCAGTGACCACGTGATTATTGGTAACAGCTAATCCGGATGGATCAATGATAAATCCAGATCCGAATCCTGCATCATTATAGGAGACGGAAAAATCTGGATTGACAAATGTCCCATCTGCTTCAATTTGAATAACCGCATTCTTTGCCTCATCCAAGCTTGAAATGGCACCGACTTCACCCTCTTCAGTTGGCACCTCATTTGAACTAGCTTCAACATCTTCAGTTTCTTGCGGTTCAAGTTGTTCAGATTGAACAGCTTCCTGAGTAGGCTCTTGGGTTCCAGAACCACACGCTGAGAGAAGTATTAAGACCAATATCACAAACCAAACTTTCGGCTGAAACTTTCGTAATTTCATAAATAACTCCTTGATATTTACTTGTCCAAATAATATGATCTAAATAAGCGACTCAGTGAAGAAATAGTTACTCCAAAGTGATCACTGCCTTCAAGTTGGAAGTATAGCAAAACTTATTGTAGAATTTGGATTAATTACAAATTTATGAGGAAAATAAATCCCAACGATTATTTGGATTTTAGATAGAAGGGGATAATTACTTATCGATACCTGCGATAAAGATAGAAAGCGGTCAAACCGGTTGATAATGCGATGATCAGAAGCCCAATTTCAGTGAACCTGATCACAGTTTGAAAATCAATGCCAGCCTGATCAATCGTCTCGAATTGCTGATCAGGCTCACGTCCTTCTACCTTCATTGGAGGTTCTTCACCAGGTTCAGCTAATCCCCCAAGTTCTTCCGCCAGACTTTCTGTAGGTGCAGCCAGCGTGGAGATAATCCGTGCATCTTCATCTGCGGCTGGTTCCTCTTCAGTAGCCATCATCGCTTCCGCTTCTTCCATCGGAGCTTCAGCTGCTACCGGTGCTTCTTCTGCTGCCGGAGCTTCTGCTTCAGGCATCGCCCTATCCATTTCTTCCGCCACCGGTGCCTCTGGCAGCTGGCTTTCAATGATTTCAGATTCCAAAGTTACCCGCAAAGGTTCTTCAACAGCTGACTCAGCAAACTGGAGTGCACCCGGGCTGGGTAAAACAAGATCCGGTAATCCGAAAATATCACCCATAAATACCACAATGAGGAGCAAAGTCGCCAATACGGAGGCCAACCGTAATACTGGGTAAGCTCGAGGGGGTTTTGGAGCGATTCCTACCATCTCCGGAGTCAGCATGTAGTTGCGTGGCGCGCGAATTTTCGGCAGACTTTGCATCACGGTTCTTGTTCGTTGCAGTTGCGTGAAAGTATCCTGCAGATCCCGGTTTGTTTCAAGGCGCGCCTCCAGACGTGCCAGAGCTTTACCTGTAAGCTCGCCATCCAAGTATGCAGATAACGCTTCAAAATCCCGGTCAGAGATACTCATAATTCGCCATTTTTACTATTATGTCTTATGATTCCAGACGCATTGACATTGGCAAAAGTTCCCAGAAACCTTGGAGGCATTCTCTCATCCTGTTGCGTCCACGAGCCAATCGGCTTTTTACTGTTCCAAGTGGTTTTCCAATCGCTTCAGATGCTTCGAGATAGTCCATTCCCTGAACATCTACCAGCACTACGACAATTCTAAAATCTATTGGCAGCTGATCTAAACAATGTTGGATAGCCTGTCCAAGTTCAGACCGCACGACATTGTCCTCTGGCAGCTCACCTGGATCGGAGATCCAATGGGGTGATTCAATTTCATCTCCAGCATCATCTACTGGTTCGAGAGGGGTGGTTGGGCGACGTTTTCGGCGGCGCAATTCATCATAGCAGGCATTAGTCACAATTCTCAGCAGCCAAGCTCGAAAGGACCCTCCCCTGAATGAACGCAAATTCTTGTATGCAGAAATAAAAGCTTCTTGAGTGGCGTCATCAGCGGCCTGTGACTCTCCCAAGACCCGATAAGCCTGGTTATAAACTCTATCCTGGTAGGCCAAAACCAGCCTGTTAAAAGCATCTAAATCCCCCTGCAATGCATCTTGGATTAAAGCCTTTTCATCCATTGGTTTTTTTTAATCGATTCGCAACCAGCCAAAATAATGCTCGCCAGATCAATATCCCTGCTACACTAGCACCACCCAAAATCACAACGAAGATTGGCAGGACAGGTGAACTGAGCATCACGCCGCGCAGCCAGGCTGCCATTGGCGCAGCTAAAACCATCGCCCAGACTGGTCGCCACAACTGAAGTCCATCAAGTACATATTCACTTTTATATACATTCAAGAATGGTGCAACAAGAAACCAGGCAACTACCAGTGGTATGAAGGTCGTCAGCATTCGTGCACCCGCGGTATTAGCGGTACCATGGCTGGCAAAACCAATTACAGTCACAACAGCTAGTGTGATGATGTCCCCAGCAATCAGGACAAATCGATTGGCTTGATTTTGCATAATTGAATAAATCCTAACCTAAAGGTATGATTGGGGCAAGGGGATTTCCTTATCTGGACACCTATTGCCCTAATTCTGAAACCCAGTTACAATGCTCCGGGAGGATGATATCGATCCCTATAAAATACCAGTTGATAATCGGTGTGATCACAATAATAGTTGTGATTGGATTACTGCGACTCGATAATATTCGGCAAAATTCGAGTCTTTAATTTTGGAGCACTTTGACTTTGTTCATCATATCAGCGATACCAGTGTTCTCTGAAGTAAAGCCCAGGGTAAGAATTACCCGGATCGCTATTAATGGCTATTAATGATTGAGAGAAAATTGGTAATCAACTGGAAGAAAATAAGACTACATTTGATCGTGGTACCAGGTTCACATTTTAGTTCGGTCTATCGGGAATCACTACCTTTATCTTCGCAATTCTAACTCTAGCAATAGGTTAACAATGGAAAACTCTCGTCGTAATATTCTAATTATTGTTCTTTCTTTATTTATCGTGTGCCTCTGTGTCGCTCTAATCGGTGCTGGGCTATTGGGATATTTTTTTCCCATCAATCGAATAATTTCGTTATCCTCAACCAATGAACCTGTTGCTATAATCACAAACGTTCCCACACCAATACCGACAGCAATTCAGGAAACGCTTCCTTCTCCAACCGAAATCTCTCCACCAACACCCAACGAAGAAGCTTCCGAGCCTTTACCAACTGCAGAAGCGACAGAACCACCACCGGAAGAATCAATTTCTCCTGATATTGCAGCACAGATGGATCAAATTGAATCTGAAGTGATCAGCTTGCGCAATCTCCAGCCTTCTGGAACGGTTAAAAGATCTCTGCTTACTCGCAGCCAGCTAAGAGAAAAACTTGAGACCGATTTTTTTGAAGACTATACCCCTGAAGAAGCGCGAGATGATTCGATCGTCCTGGCAGCATTAGGTTTGCTTGAATCCGGTTTTGACATGTTTACTTTCTATCAAGACCTGCTAAGTGAACAAATCGCTGGGCAATACGACCATACAAAAAAGGAAATGGATGTCATTCAGGGATTTGGTTTTGGAGGACCTGAGCGTCTTACTTATGCTCATGAGTACGCCCATGCTCTCCAAGATCAGAACTTTGATATTGAGAACGGCCTGAATTATACTGATGAATCCTGCGAAGAAGATTCTGAACGCTGTGCCGCGGTCCAGGCGCTGCTAGAAGGGGATGCATCCAAGCTGGAATTGGAATGGTTCACCAATTACAGCACAAATCAAGATTTAATCGATATCCAGAATTTTTATGCTGATTACGAAAGCCCGGTTTACGACAGCGCGCCGGCATTTCTAAGGGAGGATTTCATTTTCCCTTATACTTTCGGTCAAGCTTTTGTCGAATCCTTATATAACCTCGGCGGGTGGGAGGCGGTGAACGAAGCTTATCGCAATGTCCCAGTTTCGACTGAGCAAATACTTCACCCCGAACGATATCCACTTGACCAACCTGAAAATATTGAAATTCCGGATCTATCCCCGAATTTAGGAGATGGTTGGTTTGAGTTAGATAAAGGTGTAATGGGCGAGTGGTATACCTTCCTGATCCTGGCTCATGGGCAGCAACCAGAAGCAAGATTGGCAGATTTTGAAGCCCAGGCGGCGAGTGATGGTTGGGGAGGCGATGTT